>NZ_NTGZ01000102.1 GCF_002551245.1 Streptomyces sp. rh34 | reverse complement strand
GGGCGGCCGAGGCCGGCCGCGCGGCCGGCGGGCGTCTGCATGGCCCCGCCATCGCCCAGCTGGGCCTGGTTCTCCGCGACCGCGCCGACGACGACCGGGGTGTCGCTGAGCTGCCCGGCCAGGCTGTCGTTGCTGTCGACGTCCAGGACGTCGGCCACGATGCAGGTGATGTTGTCCGGGCCGCCGCCCCGCAGGGCGAGCTGGATCAGCTCCTGGATGGTCTCCTGCGGGCCCTGATAGCTGGCGAGGGTCTCTTCCATCGTCTGGTGCGAGACAACGCCGGAGAGGCCGTCCGAGCAGATCAGATAGCGGTCGCCGGCCCGGACTTCGCGGATGGAGAGGTCCGGTTCGACATGGTCGCCGCTGCCCAGCGCCCGCATCAGCAGGGAGCGCTGCGGGTGGGTGGTGGCCTCCTCCTCGGTGATCCGGCCCTCGTCGACGAGGCGCTGCACCCAGGTGTGGTCCTGGGTGATCTGCGTCAGGACGCCGTCGCGCAGCAGGTACGCGCGGGAGTCGCCGACGTGCACCAGGCCCAGGCGCCGGCCGGTCCAGAGCAGGGCGGTGAGCGTGGTGCCCATGCCCTCCAGCTGGGGGTCCTCCTCGACCATGACCCGCAGCTGGTCGTTGGCCTGCTGCACGGCGGTGCCGAGCGAGGTCAGAAGATCGGACCCCGGTACGTCGTCGTCGAGCGGGACGAGCGTGGAGATCACCTCGGAGCTGGCGACCTCACCGGCCGCCTGACCGCCCATGCCGTCGGCGATGGCGAGGAGCCGGGGACCGGCATAGCCGGAGTCCTCATTGCCCTCCCGGATCATGCCCTTGTGCGACCCGGCGGCGAAGCGCAGCGACAGACTCATGCGCACCTCGCCCGTCGGCTCGGGGTACAGCCTGTCTCGAGCCACACTGCCCACCCTCCGGTCGGGAACCGGGCAGCGTCCGCCGTCGGGACCGCCGCGGCTCGCTCGCTCCGCTCGCTCATTGTCGTACTACTTCCGCAGCTCGATGACGGTCTTGCCGATACGGATCGGCGCGCCCAGCGGAACTGGTGTCGGGGTGGTGAGCCGGGTCCGTTCCAGATACGTGCCGTTGGTGGACCCGAGATCCTCGACGATCCACTGGCCGTCACGGTCCGGGTAGATCCTGGCATGCCTGCTGGACGCGTAGTCGTCGTCCAGCACGATTGTTGAATCGTGGGCCCGGCCCAGGGTGATGGTCTGGCCCTGGAGCGCGACCGTTGTGCCCGTGAGCGTGCCTTCGGACACGACCAGCTTCGTGGGTGCCCCGCGGCGCTGCCGGCCGGGCTGCTGGCGCTGCTGGGGCGGCGCCGCTTGTTGTTGTTGGCGGCCCTGTTGGGGGCGCGCGTCGGCGGCAGTGCGGCGTGAGCCGCGCTGCGTGACGCGCGTTCCGAACAGGTCGCTGCGGATGACCTGTACGGCCACGATGACGAACAGCCACAGAACAGCCAGGAAACCTAGCCGCATGACCGTAAGGGTCAGCTCTGACATTGCCCCCGCTTCACCCTTCGGCTTGCCGGTAAACGATGGTGGTGCTGCCCACGACGATCCGCGAGCCGTCGCGGAGCGTAGCGCGGGTGGTGTGCTGCCCGTCTACCACGATGCCGTTGGTAGACCCGAGATCCTGGATCGTCGAGGGCGTTCCGGTCCGGATCTCACAGTGCCGGCGCGATACGCCGGGGTCGTCGATCCGCACGTCGGCGTCGGTGGATCGTCCCATCACCAACGTCGGGCGGGAGATCTGATGGCGGGTGCCGTTGATCTCGATCCAGCGCCGTGTCCGGGCGTCCGGCAGGGGGCCGGGCGCGGGCTGCGGGCGCCGGTCGTTCGTGGGCGCCGAGGGCCGTCCGGCGCCGGGCGGCGGGGCCGCGGGCATCGGCGGCTGTCTCTTATACACATCTCTGAGCGGGCTGGCAAGNCTCCCTCGCGCCATCAGAGATGTGTATAAGAGACAGCGCCGGTCGTTCGTGGGCGCCGAGGGCCGTCCGGCGCCGGGCGGCGGGGCCGCGGGCATCGGCGGAGCGGCGCTCGGGGGGTAGCCGTAGCCGCCGGGAGCCCGGGGGGCCGCGGGTTGCTGGGGCTGGGCCGACGGGTCCTGCTGTGACGAACTCGACGCCAGGGTGCGGCTGCGGACCCGGTAGAGCCCGGTGTCGAGGTCGTCGGCCTTCTCCAGGTGGACCTTGATCGGTCCCATGAAGGTGTAGCGCTGTTGCTTGGCGTAGTCGCGCACCAGGCCGGAGAGCTCGTCGCCCAACTGGCCGGAGTACGGGCTGAGCCGCTCGTAGTCGGGCGTGCTGAGCTCGACGATGAAGTCGTTGGGGACGACGGTCCGCTCACGGTTCCAGATCGTCGCGTTGTTGTCGCACTCCCGCTGGAGGGCGCCGGCGATCTCGACGGGCTGTACCTCGGACTTGAAGACCTTGGCGAAGGTGCCGTTGACCAGCCCCTCGAGGCGCTGCTCGAAACGCTTCATGACCCCCACGGGGCACCTCCTCCGTTGTCATCGTCCCTGTACTGCTTACTGATCGTATCCACGCGTCGGGAAATCGGCTGGTTCCCCTTGTCTGGCCTGTGGATGAGTGTCACCCCTCACACGGATCGTAGAGGTGACCTCCTCACAGTGTCCCGCACCCGGGACGCACTCTGGAGGAGTGGGGGCGATGGTTCGGGGTTCCCGCTTCCCCTCCCGGAGTCGGCGAAACAACGGATGTGATTCCACCCTGTTCAGCGTGCTAATCTTCCGGATGTCGCCAGGCGCTCGCACCACACGGTGAGAGAGTCTGAAAACACCACTCATGCGCGAGTGGCGGAACGGCAGACGCGCTGGCTTCAGGTGCCAGTGTCCTTAGGGACGTGGGGGTTCAAATCCCCCCTCGCGCACGACGGACATCGAAGAAGGTGTCCTGGTAGCACCGACGAAATGGTCGGCATCGTGATCACGATGCCGACCATTTCGCTTTTCCCCGCTGGCCAGGCGGTGTGCGGTGCCCGACGGGGCGGGCCAGGGCGGCCGGCGTGGCGCGGGTGCTTATGGGCGCCCGCTGTATATAGGCCCCACCTGTACCGATATATAGGCCCCACCTGTACCGGTTGATCCGTACCCGCGTGCCCAGGGCCGCGAAGGGCTCTCGCCGGTCGCCGTCGGCGGCAGCGACGCATTTCGGTCGTCCTGCGGCTTCGCGGCTCACGCACCGCTGTCGTCACGGGACGACGCACCCGCGCCGCGATCGCCGCCACCGCGGACGTCCTCGACGCGGACGCCGGGACGTCCGCCCCCTCCGTACGCCCTGGGCCACGGACGACGGGACCCGGGCGGGATGACCCGGGAGGCGGGGTTGCTCCCGTGTAGCCTGAGGAAGCCCAGCCGTATGCGGACAGCTGGGATCCCTCACATATTCTCAGTCGCTCGCGACTGTCGGGTTTGGTTCGGCAGAACCCCCGCTTCGAAGAGATCCGGAGCGGGGGTTCTTCGTTGTTCCGTGGTTCGATGCCCGGTATCCGTGGTGTTCCTCCTCCTCCGCGTTCTCGTCGGCCCGTGTGTTTGTTGGACGCGCGGGGTACGGACAGGCGGGTGAGGAGGAGGCGGCGGCGGGTGCCCGCGGGTGGTGACGCACCGGGTGCGGGCACGGTTTCCGGACAGACCGATGGCCGGTGCAACGGCGCACTTGCATACGCTGGCCGCAGAGGTTGGATCGACGGCGACTCGGCGGTGAAGGGCTGAGCGCACAGAACGTCCCGGAGGCAGGAAATGGCGAAGCAGGCTCGCGCAGTCCAGACGTGGCGGTCGATCGTGGATGCCGCGGCGAGTGTCTTCGACGACTACGGCTACGAGCGTGCCGCCATCTCGGAGATTCTCCGCCGCGCCAAGGTCACCAAGGGGGCCTTGTACTTCCACTTCGCCTCCAAGGAGGCCATCGCGCAGGCGATCATGGACGAGCAGACCTCCACGGTCGAGTTCGAGCAGGATGGATCGCCGCTGCAGTCCTTGGTGGACGGTGGCCAGCAGTTCGCTTTCGCTCTGCGCCACAACTCGATGGCCCGGGCCGGTACCAGGCTCTCCATCGAGGGCGTCTTCCTCGGCGGACCGCATCCGTGGGGGGACTGGATCGACGCGACGGCCCGGATGCTGGAGCTGGGCCAGGAACGCGGCGAGGTGTTCCCGCAGATCGACCCGATGGTGTCGGCCAAAATCATCGTCGCGTCGTTCACCGGTATTCAGCTGGTCTCGGAGGCCGACTCCGGTCGGGCCGATCTGCGCGAGCAGGTGGCGGAGATGTGGCGCCACATCCTTCCGTCGATCGCTCACCCCGGTGTCATCGCCCACATCAAGCCGGAGGGCCGGGTCGACCTGGCGGCCCAGGCGCGCGAGAGGGCGGAGCGTGAAGAGCAGGAGGCCAGGATCGCCGCGGAAGCCAAGGGCGCGGGCTCCGATGCCGCGACCGACTCGGGTCCCCGGTCGGGCGGGTCAGGCCTGAGAGGCGGCGGATCCGGCCGTGGCCCGCGAGCCGGGGGCGCCGGTGACGAGGGCGACGAGGAGCCCGCAGGCGCGGGGGTTGCGGCCGGAGGGTTCGTCGCCTGATCGACCCGGGGCGCTCTGTGTTTCACGTGAAACGTCCTATTGGTCGTGATCAACACGAGGTCGGGCCGCGGAGTCGCTGGAGGCTCCGCGGTCATGTCGGCGTTTACCCCAAGGCTGCTTACTTTTAGTAAGCCACTCACGGTGGCGAAGTACGCTGGGGATATGGCGGATCAGGGCGAGCGGGCCTGTCGGCGGGTCGACGGGGGGATCAGTCGCGTCTTCGCGTTGTTCGGCAAGCGTTGGACCGGCCAGATCGTCTCGGTGCTGCTCCAGCGACCGGTGCACTTCGCCGAGCTGCGACGGGCGATTCCCGGAATCAGCGAGCGCATGCTCTCGGACCGGCTGACCGAACTGGGCGCGGCAGGCCTGGTGATCCGTGAGGTCGACGAGGGACCGCCGCTGCGCGTCGCGTACCGGCTCACCGAGGCGGGTGCCGCCATGGAGCCCGCGCTCAAGGAGCTGGGGCGGTGGGCGGACACCTATCTGACGCGGGACGACGCGGCCGGCTCCCGGGGCGGCCGCTGACCTCGTCCGGCCGGTGCCGGGCGCACCACTGCCGCGGCCCGGTTCCGGGTGCACCACTGCCGTCCACCGGGCTCGCCCCGGCGTCCGTCCACAGGGCCCGGCGGTCGCTGGACTTCGGCGGTACCGTCGTGCTCGGTCGCTGGTGGACAGGGCCGCTGACCGGTTCGACAGCCGGGCAGCCGGAAGTGGTACGAGGGTGGGGGAGGCGACGCTCCATGAGCGGAACAGAGGCGACGATGCCGGAGCGGCGGATCGCGGGGGCGACGGGAACCGGGGCAACTGCGGGCCGGGATCCGCGTATTCCGGTCGTGCCCGGGTTCGCCCGGCGTGGTGCCGCGAGCTCACCGAAGGCGGCGGGCAAGGCGCTCCGCGACCGGGTGCCGCGGTCCGCACACGCCTCTCTGGTCCTGCCGCCGGGGCGGCCGGACGCCGTGCGGGCGGTCGAGGAGTCGAACCGGGGCCGTGTGCCGGGCCTGACGCCGATACGGGTGGGCCGGATGGCGGCGACGCCGTTCGCCTTCCTGCGGGGTGCGGCCGGACTGATGGCCCACGACCTGACGGGCAGCCCGGTCACCGGGGTGGGCGCCCAGCTCTGCGGCGACGCGCACGCGGCCAACTTCGGCCTCTACGGCGATGCCCGGGGCAGCCTGGTCATCGATCTGAACGACTTCGACGAGACCGTCTTCGGGCCGTGGGAGTGGGACCTCAAGCGGCTCGCCACCTCGCTGGTGCTCGCCGGCCGGGCCGCCGGCGCCGACGAGGACACCTGCCGCCGGGGTGCGCACGACGCCGTCGGCGCCTACCGGCGCACGATGCGGCTGCTGGCCCGGCTTCCCGCCCTCGACGCCTGGAACGCGATCGCGGACGAGGAGCTCGTCTCGCACGCGGACGCGCGTGACCTGGTCGGCACTCTGGAGCGGGTCTCGGAGAAGGCCCGTAACAACACCAGCGCCCGTTTCGCCGCCCGCTCCACCGAAGAGTGCCCCGACGGCGGCCGCCGCTTCGTCGACGCCCGGCCCGTGCTGCGCCGGGTGCCGGACGCCGAGGCCGCGGTCGTGGCCGCCGGACTGGGCGGCTATCTCTCCACCGTCTCCGAGGACCGGCTGCCGCTGCTGGCCCGGTACACGATCCACGACGTGGCGTTCCGGGTGGTCGGCACCGGCAGTGTGGGGACCCGGTCGTACGTGGTGCTGCTGCTCGATCACCGGGGTGAGCCGCTGGTCCTCCAGGTGAAGGAGGCGCGCCCTTCCGTGCTCGCGCCCTATCTGCCCGCGGTCGGTTTCGACGTGCCGGAGGTGGCGCACGAGGGCCGCCGGGTGGTGCTCGGGCAGAAGCGGATGCAGGTCGTCAGCGACATCCTGCTCGGCTGGACGGACGTCGACGGCAGGCAGTTCCAGGTCCGGCAGTTCCGGAACCGCAAGGGCAGTGTGGACCCCGCCGCGCTCGCCGCCGACCAGGTGGACGACTACGGGCGGATGACCGGCGCGCTGCTCGCGCGGGCACACGCGCACAGTGCCGACCCCCGCCTGCTGGCGGGCTACTGCGGCAAGAACGACGAGCTCGACACGGCCGTGGCCGCGTTCGCGGTGACGTACGCCGACCGTACGGAAGCGGATCACGCCGAGCTGGTGCGGGCGGTCAAGGCGGGCAGGCTGGCCGCCGAGTTCGGTATATGACGGGCCCGTGAGGCGGTGGGGCCGGGCCCGAGCGGTGCTGGGGCCCTGTTCGTGAGGGGGGTGGGCCCCGGGCCGGGGCCCACCGTGTGTGCCGCGCCACCGGGCCGTGGCCATACGCTGGACGGGTGACCCACGAAGCCGCCGGGGTGCCGACCACCCGGAACGATGAAGACCGGCAGGACAACGACCGGCCGGACGCGCCCCGGCCCGCCCACGAAGCGGGGGATGCCCCGGGGGCGCAGGACGCTCCGGTGACGCCGGACGCTTCCGGTGCCGCGGACGCCGCTGCCGGGGAGCCCACCGGCCCCGCAGACGCCGCGCCGCGCCCCGAGGCACGGCTGGCCAGAGCGGTGCAGGTCGCTGAGCAGGCGCTGATCGAGTTCGAGATCGCGGTGGAGACCTTCCGGGTCGAGGTCGAGAACTTCTCCCGGCTGCACCACCAGAAGCTCGGCCCGATGTACACCCGCCTCGACGAGCTGGACGCGCTGATCGCGGAGGCGCGGGCCGCCCGGACCGGGGATCCGGAGGACGAGCGCAAGGCGCGGGAGGCGCGGGCGGTCGTCATGCCGATGCCCGGGGTCGACGAGCTGTTCCACGACTGGATGGACACCGACGGGCTGTCCCCCGAGGCCGCGGCCATGCTCACCGAACAGCCGGTCCGGCCGCCGAAGCGGGTCAGGCCGAGCGAGGAGGCCCGCAAGCTCTACCGCGAGCTGGCCCGCAGGTCGCACCCGGACCTCGCCCAGGACGAGCCGGAACGGCAGCGCCGGGACGAGTTCATCGCCCGGGTGAACGCCGCCTACGGGCGCGGCGACGTCGACCTCCTCAAGGAACTCGCGGCGGAGTGGGCGGCCGGTCCGGTGCAGCCCCTGACCCCGCTGAGCGAGAGCGAGGAGCTCTACGCCCGGCTGGAGTGGCTCAGCCGCCGCAAGGAGCTGCTGACGGTGCTCGCCAAGGAGCTGGAGGACGGCGCGATCGGCTCGATGCTGCGGATGGCCCCGGACGACCCGGATCAGCTGCTGGAGGACATCGCGGAGCAACTGCTGGGCGAGGTGTCCCGGCGCGAGGCCGAGCTGGCGGAGATGGTGCAGTAGCGTTCCGGGTGACTCTGCCGCGTAGGTACGAGACCCATGTTTCCCCTGTATGAGGCCCAAGATCGCACGAGAGAAGGCATGACCCATGAATTTCGCCCCGCTGCCCTCGGTGGACGCCGCGGCGGTGCCGTCGGACGGCTTCGTCCTGGACGTCCGTGAGAACGACGAGTGGGCGGCCGGTCACGTCGAGGGCGCGCTGCACATCCCGATGAGCGACTTCGTGGGCCGGTTCGGCGAGCTGACCGAGTCCGCCGGGGACGGTCGGCGCGTGCACGTGATGTGCCGGGTCGGCGGCCGGTCGGCCCAGGTCACCCAGTACCTGGTCCAGCAGGGCATCGACGCGGTGAACATCGACGGCGGCATGCAGGCCTGGGACGGCGCCGGACGCCCGATGGTCACGGACAACGGGACACCCGCCTTCGTCCTCTGAGCCTCCGCGCTCGGCGGGTCTCCTCCCCCGAACCGCGACCCCCGATCCCCGGCCCCGATCCTGATCCCCGGCCCCGCCGGGCGGGCCGGGTCTGGTGCTGTCGGTGCTGTCGGTCAGCCGAGCGGGTGGGCGGCCAGCAGGTCTCCCAGGGCCTCCTCATGGGCCGCGGCCGGGCCGAGGGAGAGTTCGATCTGCTTCGCCCAGGCGTGGAAGCGGTGCAGCGGGTAGTCGGTGTCCGCGCCGAAGCCGCCGTGCAGGTGCTGTGCGGTCTGCACGACGCGTCGGACGCCGTCGGATGCCCAGATCTTCGCCACGGCGACATCGCCCGCCGTGGGCAGCGGCCCCCCGGCCTCGGCCGACATCCGCCAGGCGGCCTGCCAGAGCGTCGCCTCCATCGCCCGCAGATCGATGTACCGGTCGGCGGCCTGGACGGCCACCGCCTGGAACGTGGCTACCGGGAATCCGAACTGTTCGCGCTTGCCGGTGTATTCGGCGGTCATCGCGAGCACCCGCTCGCCCAGCCCGAGCGCGAGCGCGCAGGTCCCCGTGGTGAGCAGGGACCGCAGCCACTCCCCGCAGCCCGGGGCGTCGATCAGCTCGTGGGCCGTCACCCGCACCCCGTCGAGCCGGACCTCGGCCAGACGTTCGCCGCTGGTGGAGACCTGGTCCGCCAGGGTGACGCCGTCGCGGGTACGGGGCACGAGGGCCAGGACCGCTCGGCCCCCGGCGGTGTGCGCGGGGACGGCGATCCAGTCGGCCACCTGGGCCCAGGGGACCGCCGACTGCATCCCGTCGAGCACCCAGCCGGAGCCACCAGCCGACGCCCGGCTCTCGCCGCTCTCCCCGTCCGGCCGTGCGGTGACGGCTAGTTCGGCGGGATCGTGACCGCTGCGTCCGTTGGCGCCGACGGTCAGGATCAGTTCGCCCCGGCCGGCCCGGGGCAGCAGCTCCGCCGCGAGGGTGCTCCCGCCGTACCGCTGGACCGCCATCGCGACCGCACAGCTCTCCAGCAGCGGGACCCTGGCCAGCGCCTTCGCCGACTCCCGCAGGACCAGGCAGAGCGCGATCGGGTCGAGGCCCGCGCCCCCGTGTTCCGGCGACAGCGTGAGTCCGAGCAGGTCCGTGCGTGCCAGCTCGCTCCACAGCGGCCGGTCGATGTCCTCCGCGACAGCGCCCGGGGTCAGGGCGGGACTGGGCGCGCGGTCGGGTGCGACATCCGAGAAGACCGCCCTGGCCGCTTCGACGGCCGCCTGCTGTTCCTCGGTGAAGGTGAAGTCCACTGTCCCGGCCTCCCGCTAACCGTTGACGATCTGACGGGCCGTCAAGATAGAACAGGTTCTCAAGGAAGGGAACAGCGCGGAGACGTAGGCGCGCCTCAGCGGTCGAAGTCCAGCTCCACCTCCGGGGTGAGCGGATGCGACTGGCAGGCCAGCACGAAGCCCGCCCCGGTCTCCTCCGGTTCCAGGGCGAAGTTGCGGTCCATCCGGACCTCCCCCGAGACGAGGAACGCCCGACAGGTCCCGCACACCCCTCCCTTGCAGGCGTACGGAGCGTCCGAGCGGCTTCGCAGCACCGTCTCCAGCAGGGACTCGCCGTCCTGCACGGGCCAGCTGCCCGAGCGGCCGTGGAGGGTGGCCGTCAGCGCGGCGTCGGACGGGGCGGCGACCTTGGCCACCGTCACGTCGGTGGGGCCCTCGTCGACGTGGAAGATCTCCTGGTGGACCCGGGAGCGGTCGACGCCGAGGGTCTTCAAGGCCTTCTCCGTGCCCCGTACGAGGCCGAGCGGCCCGCACAGGAACCAGCCGTCCACCTCTGCCACCGGAAGCACGGCGGGCAGCAGGCCGGTGAGCCGTTCTGCGTCGAGCCGCCCGGAGGGGAGGCCGGCCGACTGCTCCTCCCGGGAGAGAGCGGTGACCAGCTGGAAGCGGTCCGGATACCGGTCCTTGAGGTCGGCCACCTCGTCGAGGAACATCGTCGAGGCCGCCGTGCGGTCGCTGCGGATCAGGCAGAACCGGGCCTCCGGCTCCCGGTCGAGCAGGGTGGCCGCCATGGACAGCACCGGGGTGATGCCGCTGCCGCCGACCACCGCCGCGAAGAGACCGGGACGGGGCTTCAGGACGAAGCGGCCCATCGGAGGCATGGCCTCCACCCGGTCCCCGACGGCCAGTTCCTTCAGGGCGTACGTGGAGAACGCCCCGCCGTCGACCCTGCGGATGCCCACCCGCAGGACCGGTTCGCCGGGCTGCTCGGTGGCCGGTGCGCAGATCGAGTACGAACGGCGGATCTCCTGGCCGTCCACGGTGTAGCGCACGTTCAGGTGCTGGCCGGGGGTGTGGCGGAAGGTCTCGCGCAGCTCGGCCGGCACGGCGAGCGTCACGGCTACCGCGTCGTCCGTGATCCGTTCGATCGCGCTGACCCGGAGCGGATGGAACATCTACAACTCCTTGAAGTGGTCGAACGGTTCACGGCAGGCGACGCAGCGGCGCAGGGCCTTGCACGCCGTGGAGGAGAACCGGCTGAGCAGCTCCGTGTCCGTGGAACCGCAGTGCGGGCAGCGCACCGAGAGCGTCAACGGCACGGGGCCGCCGTCGGGGCCCTGGGCGCGCGGCGGGGCGATGCCGAACTCGGCGAGCTTGCGGCGCCCCTCGGCGCTGATGTCATCCGTCGACCAGGGCGGCGCCAGGACCGTGACCACGGAGACGTCCGGGACGCCGTGGTCGTGCAGCACCCGCTCGATGTCGGCGGACATCGCCTCGATCGCCGGGCAGCCGGTGTAGGTCGGGGTGAGCCGCACGGTCACCCGGCCCGGCCCGTCCATCCGTACGTCCCGCAGGACGCCGAGCTCGGCCAGGGTCAGCACCGGCAGTTCGGGGTCGGGCACGGAGCCGGCGAGGTCGCGCAGCTCCGCCTCCAGCCGGGTGTCGGTCACCATGACGCCCCCGGATGGCTGCGGTGCAGGTGCTGCATCTCGGCGATCATGCGGCCGAACGGCTCGGTGTGCAGGCCCTGCCGGCCCGCTCCGGCCGCCCAGCCCCCGGACTGCGGGCCCGCCGGGAGGGTCAGCCCGGCCCGCTCGACGACATCGGTGACGGCGGCGAGCCAACTGCTCCGCAGCACACCCCAGTCGACTCCGGACTCCGGGGAGTCCAGCCCTTCGACCGGCTGGAACATCTCCCCGGTGAACCGCCACAGCGCGTCCAGCCCGCTCCGCATCCGGTCGTGGCTCTCCTCGGTGCCGTCGCCGAGTCTCAGGACCCACTGCTCGGCGTGGTCGCGGTGGTAGGCCACCTCCTTGACGGCCTTGGCCGCGAGACCGGTGAACTCGCTGTCCCCGGCCGCCAGCCGCTCGTACAGCAGGTGCTGGTAGACCGAGAAGTAGAGCTGCCGGGCGATGGTGTGCGCGAAGTCCCCGTTCGGCTGCTCGACCAGTTGGAGGTTGCGGAAGTCCCGCTCCTCGCGGAGGTAGGCCAACTCGTCCTCGTCGCCGACGAGCGAGAGCAGCACCCGGGCCTGTCCCAGCAGGTCGAGGGCGATGTTGGCCAGGGCCACCTCCTCCTCCAGGACGGGGGCGTGTCCGGCCCACTCCCCCAGCCGGTGCGAGAGCACCAGCGCGTCGTCGCCGAGGGCGAGTGCGGCGCTCACAGGTGCTTCACCCCGTCCGGGATCTCGTAGAAGGTCGGGTGGCGGTAGGGCTTGTCGCCGGCCGGCTCGAAGAAGGAGTCCTTCTCGTCGGGGGAGGAGGCGGTGATCCCGGTGGACGGGACCACCCAGATCGAGACGCCTTCCGAGCGGCGCGTGTAGAGGTCGCGGGCGTTGCGCAGGGCCATCTCGGCGTCCGGCGCGTGCAGGCTGCCCGCATGGGTGTGGGACAGTCCGCGCCGCGAGCGCACGAACACCTCCCACAGAGGCCAGTCGGTCGAGCTGCTCATGCCGTCTCCTCCATGTGGTGCGCGGGCGCGCTGTGCTGTGCCGATGCCTGTGCCTGGGGCGCTGCCTGGGCGGCCGTTTCCTGCGCCGGGGCGTGCTTGGCGGCGTACGCCGCTGCCGCGTCCCGGACCCAGGCGCCCTCCTCGTGGGCCCTGCGCCGCTGGGTGATCCGCTGTTCGTTGCAGGGGCCGTTGCCCTTGAGGACCGCCTGGAACTCGGCCCAGTCGATCGCGCCGAAGTCGTGCCGGCCGAGCTCCTCGTTCCACCGGATGTCGGGGTCGGGGAGCTCAAGGCCCAGCGCTTCGGCCTGGGGCACGCAGATGTCCACGAAGCGCCGGCGCAGCTCGTCGTTGGAGTGCCGCTTGATCTTCCAGGCCATGGACTGCTCGGAGTGCGACGAGGCGTCGTCGGGCGGACCGAACATCATCAAGGAGGGCCACCACCAGCGGTTCACCGCGTCCTGGGCCATGGCGTGCTGGGCCTCGGTGCCGCGGCTGAGGGCGAGCAGCAACTCGTACCCCTGGCGCTGGTGGAAGGACTCCTCCTTGCAGATGCGGACCATCGCACGGGCGTAGGGGCCGTAGGAGCAGCGGCAGAGCGGCACCTGGTTGGTGATCGCCGCCCCGTCCACCAGCCAGCCGATCGCACCGACGTCGGCCCAGGTCAGCGTGGGGTAGTTGAAGATCGACGAATAGCGCTGGCGGCCCGCGTGGAGCTTGTCGAGCAGCTCCTCGCGGCTGGTGCCCAGGGTCTCGGCGGCGCTGTAGAGATACAGGCCGTGGCCTGCCTCGTCCTGCACCTTGGCCATGAGGATCGCCTTGCGCCGCAGCGAGGGCGCCCGGGTGATCCAGTTGGCCTCGGGCTGCATGCCGATGATCTCCGAGTGGGCGTGCTGGGCCATCTGGCGGACCAGCGTCGCCCGGTAGGCGTCGGGCATCCAGTCGCGGGGCTCGATCCGCTCGTCCGCCGCCACGACCGCGTCGAAGGCCGCGATGCGGTCCGCGTCCACCGCGTCCTCTGTGCCGAGCGTCTTCTGCGTCGTCTGGTCCGCAGTCACTGCCGCCATCCCGGGCTCCCTACCGACCGATCGTTCGGTTCCTTGACTTCAATGGTGAGTCGGAGGCCCGTAGGGTGTCAACCCTGTGGATAACTGAGTGGTGATCGACGGTGAGCGGGGCGGGATGGATTCGGACCACGGCAGGAGCTCTGCGGACGGGGGGAAGGACGTCTGGCCGCAGGCGTTGAACCGGCCGGCGGATGCGCGGGACACCCCCGGAGCGATACCGCCGACGCCCTCGCCGCCGTTGGGGGAGCACTCGGCCACCGGCCGGGGCATAGCCGGGCTCTCCTTTCCCTACCAGGTGGTCGCGGCCCTGGCACTGTCCCTGATCGGGTTGCTCGCCTGCACGCAGGTGGCCATGGTGTTCCTGCACGTCGCCCCGTCCAACACGCTGACCCAACAGCACGGGAAGACGATCGACCGCTGGATCTACCCGGAGTTCGAGCAGAACTGGAAGCTCTTCGCGCCCAACCCGCTCCAGCAGAACATCGCCGTCCACGTGCGGGCCGATGTGGTGGGGGCCGACGGCCGCCGCACGACCAGGTGGATGAACCTGACGTACGAGGACAGCAAAGGGATACGCGGCAGCCTCTTCCCCAGCCATGTGGATCAGAACGAGCTCCGCCGGGGCTGGGACTTCTACGTCAATTCCCATGACAGCGAGAACCGCCCCAACGGTCTGCGCGGGGATCTCTCCGAGAGCTACGTGCGGCGGATCGCGATGCTGCGGCTGAGCGAGCGCGACTACGGCGGCACGATCGCACGCATCCAGCTCCGCTCCGCCACCAGCTCCATCGCCCCGCCGCCGTGGAGCGACGAGAAGATCAGCACCCGGCCTGTCTACCGCGTTCTCCCCTGGTGGACCGTGACCCCGGACGACCTTCCCGAGCGTGACGCGGACCAGGACCGGGACGAGGCGTACGGCGTGGAGGAGAACCAGTGACCATCCCCTCGCCCCCGGCCCCTCGGAACGCGGCCCCGCAGCCGGCGGGCCCCTGCCCGGCCCCACCCCGATCCGGCGGCCCACTCGGCGGCCCGGCCCGCGCCCTCCAGCGCGTCACCGCCTCGGCCCTCGGCCCGTACCAGAGCGCCGTCGTCCGGATCGGCTTCGCCGCCACCTACTTCTTCTTCCTGCTGCGCGAGCTGCCGAACCGCCATGAGCTGTACGGCCCGGACAGCCCGTGGCACTGGGATCTGGCCCGTCGGCTCACGGAGGGCAACGAGGCCTTCTCCGTCCTGATGTGGACCGACAGCACGGTCTGGTTCGAGGCCGTGTACGCCCTCACGTTGCTGTCCGCGGCGGCGCTGCTCCTCGGGTGGCGGACCCGGACCATGTCCGTCCTCTTCATGGTCGGCGTGCTCTCGGTGCAGAACCGCAGCATCTTCATGGGCGACGGCGGCGACAACGTCGTCCACCTCATGGCGATCTACCTGGTGCTGACGCGCTGTGCCCAGGTCTGGTCGCTGGACGCCCGTCGCGCGGCGCGCGACGCGCAGCGTGCCGCGGCGGGCCTGCCGCCCCTGAGGGACATCGTGGGCCCGGTGCTCTGGGTAGTTCTCGGCCCCGTCCTCGTGGCGGCCACGCTGATGGGCGGGCTCGGCGGCACCTGGTGGCTCCCCGCTCTGCTGTGGACGATCTGGCTCTCCGCCGCCGCCTGGTGGGCCGTGAACCGCTATCTGCCGCACGGTGAGCCGCGCACCCTGCTCGATGTGCTGGCCAACCTCGCGCACAACGCCACGCTCGCCGTGATCATGGCCGAGGTCTGCCTGATCTACGCGACCGCAGGCTGGTACAAGATCCAGGGATCGCGCTGGCAGGACGGCACCGCGCTCTACTACCCGCTCAACCTCGACTACTTCACCCCGTGGCCCGCCCTGTCGGACATCCTGGGCGCCAGCGGACTGATGGTGCTGGTGCTGACGTACGGCACGGTCATCGTGCAGGTCGCCTTTCCGTTCACGCTGTTCAACCGGCGGGTCAAGAACGTCCTGCTGGTCGCGATGATCTGCGAGCACGCGGGGATCGCCCTGCTGCTGGGGCTGCCGTTCTTCTCCATGGCGATGATCGCGGCCGACGCGGTGTTCCTGCCGACGGCCTTCCTGATGTGGCTGGGAGCCCGTGCCACGGTCGGCAGGCGGCGGCTGCTCTCCGGGCTGGCGGGCCGGTCACGTACGCCGGGGAAGCCCGGAGCGCCCGGCTCTGCGGACCCATCGGAGGCCGGTCCGGCGAAGGAGGGCCGGGGTGGTACGGAGGAGCCCCGGCTCCAGGGCGGCGGCGGGGGCCATACGCTCGTCGGGTGAGCAGTGAGACCGGCAGAACCCATCAGACCCCGGCAGCGGCGGACCGGCCCTCGGACCCCGCCCGGCCGACGGCCGTCCCGGAGGGGCCCGTCCCGGCGGAGCCCCACCCGGCGGAGCCCCTCCAGTACGACGACGGCTACGGCCAGACGATCGGTGTCGGGCCGCACCCGCTGCCCTGGCCCGAGGACGAGCGCTACGACCCCGAGCTGCTGGCCCAGGGCGACCGGCGCAACGTCGGTGACGCGTACCGCTACTGGACGCGGGAGGCGATCGTCGCCGATCTCGACCTGCGGCGGCACGACTTCCACGTGGCCGTGGAGAACTGGGGCCACGACTTCAACATCGGCTCGGTGGTGCGGACCGCCAACGCCTTCCTGGCCAAGGAGATCCACATCGTGGGCCGGCGGCGCTGGAACCGGCGCGGCGCCATGGTCACCGACCGCTACCAGCATGTGCGCCACCACCCCGACACGGCGGAGCTGACCGCGTGGGCGGCGGCCGAGGGGCTGCCGATCATCGGGATCGACAACCTCCCCGGCGCCGTACCGCTGGAGCGCACCGAGCTGCCGCGCCGCTGTGTCCTGCTCTTCGGGCAGGAGGGGCCGGGCCTGACCGAGGAAGCGCGTGAGCACGCCACCATGGTGTGCTCGATCGCGCAGTTCGGCTCGACCCGGTCCATCAACGCCGGGGCCGCCGCGGCCATCGCGATGCACGCGTGGGTGCAGCGCCACGCCGACATCCCTGACCCTCGCCCCTGACGACGGCCTAGGCCTGGCGGCGTACCTCCACCACGCGGAAGCGGTTGGCGACGAAGGCTCCGTCGCAGAGCGCCGCGTTCGCGGCGGGGTTGCCGCCGGAGCCGTGGAAGTCGGAGAAGGCCGCGGTCTGGTTGACGTAGACCCCACCGGTCAGGTTGAGCGAGAGCTGGGCCGACTCGTCCAGGCAGACGTCCTCGATGGCGCGCTCCACCTCGGGGGACGTGGTGTAGGCGCCGACCGTCATCGCCCCCTTGTCGCGGATCGTGCGGCGGAGCAGCTCCAGGGCGGCGGGCGTCGACTCGACGGCGACGGCGAAGGACACCGGCCCGAAGCACTCCGAGAGGTAGGCCGCGCCGTCGTCGGTCTTGGTGCCGTCGAGCTTCACGACGACCGGCGTACGCACGACCGCGTCGGGGAATTCGGCGTTCGCGACCGTCCGCGAGGGCAGGGCCACCTCGCCGAGCTCCCCGGCCGCCTCCACCCGGGCCCTGACGTCCGGATTGACCAGCGCGCCGAGCAGGGCGGACGCGCGGGCGTCGTCCCCGAGCAGTCCGGTGACGGCGGCCGCGATGTCGGCGACCACGTCGTCGTAGGACTTGGCGCCGTCGTCGGTGGCGATGCCGTCCCGGGGGATCAGCAGGTTCTGCGGGGTGGTGCACATCTGGCCGCTGTACAGCGAGAGCGAGAACGCCAGGTTGGCGAGCATGCCCCGGTAGTCGTCGGTGGAGTCGAGGACGATCGTGTTGACGCCGGCCTTCTCCGTGTAGACCTGGGCCTGGCGGGCGTTCTCCTCCAGCCAGTCGCCGAAGGCGGTGGAGCCGGTGTAGTCGATGATCCGGATCTCGGGGCGGACCGCGAGGGTCTTGGCGATGCCCTCGCCGGGCCGCTCGGCGGCCAGCGCGACCAGATTCGGGTCGAAGCCCGCCTCGCTCAGCACCTCGCGGGCGATGGACACCGTGAGGGCCAGGGGAAGCACGGCGCGCGGGTGCGGCTTGACCAGCACTGGGTTGCCGGTGGAGAGGGAGGCGAAGAGGCCGGGATAGCCGTTCCACGTGGGGAACGTGTTGCAGCCGATGAGCAGCGCGATGCCGCGGCCGGACGTGATGAACGACTTGTGGAGCTTCAGCGGGTCGCGCTTGCCCTGCGGCTTGGACCAGTCGGCGGTGTCCGGGGTGCGGACCTGCTCCCGGTAGGCGTACGCGACGGCCTCCAGGCCACGGTCCTGGGCGTGCGGGCCGCCAGCCTGGAACGCCATCATGAAGGCCTGGCCGCTCGTGTGCATCACGGCGTGGGCCAGCTCGTGGGTGCGGGCGCTGATCCGCGACAGGATCTCCAGACAGACCAGAGCCCGGATCTCCGGCCCCGCCGCCCGCCAGGCGCCCGTGCCGGCCTTCATCGCCGGAAGCAGGACGTCCGGATCGGCGTGCGGATACTCGACGCCGAGCTGCGGCCCGTACGGCGAGACCTCGCCGCCGGTCCAGCCGTCGGTGCCGGGCTGTCCCAGGTCGAGACGGGTGTTCAGGAGGGCGTCGAAAGCGGCCTTGCCCTCGGCCGCGCCGAGGCTGCCCGGGGCGCCGCCCTCCCCGTAGGCCTTCGGGTGCTCGGGGTGCGGCGACCAGTACGCGCGGGTACTGATCACGTCGAGGGCCTGGTCGAGCGTGGGCCGGTGGGTCTCGGACAGCTGCTGGGGGGTGAGCGCGGCGGCCATGGCGGACCAACTCCTCATCGAGCCGGGCGGGGACGTACGGACGGAGTTAGAGTAACCGAACGATCGGTCGGGACAAGGGGCCCCGGGGAACCTGTGGACGACTTCGATGGTCCCCGCCTGTGCGGGGCTGATCCCCCATGGGAGAGGATCGCGGACATGACCACGGCCAAGCGGGACACGTACACACCGGAGACCCTGCTCACCGTCGCCGTCCGTGTCTTCAACGAGCGCGGCTACGACGGCACCTCCATGGAGCACCTCTCGCGGGCGGCGGGCATCTCGAAATCCTCCATCTACCACCATGTGGCGGGCAAGGAGGAGCTGCTGCGCCGGGCCGTGAGCCGGGCGCTCGACGGGCTCTTCGCCATCCTCGACGAGCCGGGGGCGCAGCGCGGGCGAGCGGTCGAACGGGTCGAGTACGTCACGCGCCGGACCGTCGACCTGCTGATGGCCGAGGTCCCCTACGTCACCCTGCTGCTGCGCGTGCGCGGGAACACGAAGACGGAGCGCTGGGCGCTGGAGCGGCGCCGCGAGTTCGACCAGCGGGTGTCGGAGCTGCTCCAGGCCGCGGTCGCCGAGGGCGACCTCCGGGCGGACGTGGACATACGGCTGGCGACCCGGTTGCTGTTCGGCATGGTGAACTCGCTGGTCGAGTGGTACCGGCCACAGCCGGGCGGTTTCCCGGGGGAGGAGCAGCTCGCGGACACGGTCGTCCAGCTGGCCTTCGAAGGGATGCGTGCGAACGGCCGCTGAGCCCGCCCGCCGCGGTCAGGCGAGTTCCGCCGGCCGGTCCGGGCGCGGTCCGAGGTCCGTCTCCTCGAACACCAACAGGGTGCGTGTCGAGAGCACCTCGGGGATGGACTGGATCCGGGTGAGGACCAGCTCGCGCAGCGCCCTGTTGTCCGGCGTGTGCACCAGGAGCAGTACGTCGAAGTCGCCGCTGACCAGGGCGATGTGCGTGGCCCCGGGCAGCGCCTGAAGCTGCTCGCGCACCGTGCGCCAGGAGTTCTGCACGATCTTGAGCGTGATGTACGCGGACGCCCCCTGGCCCGCCCGCTCGTGGTCGACCCGGGCGCCGAAGCCGCGGATCACGCCGTCCTCGACGAGCCGGTTGATGCGGGCGTAGGCGTTGGCGCGCGAGACATGGACCCGTTCGGCCACGGACCGTATCGAGGCGCGGCCGTCCGTCTGGAGGATGCGCAGGATGTCACGGTCGATGGCGTCCAGCGGCCGCGCGGGCGGAACCGGGGGCTCCGCCGCCGGGCCCGCGGGGGCGGCCGACGGTACGACCGGGGATGCGGCCTGCGGCGTGAGGGCGGGCGCGGCCTGGCGCGGCTCCTCGCCCCTGTCGGCCATTTGTTCAGCTGTCATCTGCCCGCGCCTCCCTGTCATGGACGACCTGCCTCTATCCCAGGCTGTGGAGAACCGTTTGTCCACAGGCTGGCGTCGCCTGTAGCCAAAATGCCCCCGCGACCGAACAATCGGTAGGTGAGGCACACCACATCCGTGCCTCCCCCACCCCTCGTCGTCCCGCTCCCTGCCGACACCCCGATCGACCACCCCTCGATCTCCCTCGATGCCAGGAGGTGCTTCTCATGACGGTCCAAGAGCTGCCCGGCGCGGCCGCCTACCGGCCCACGCCGCCCCCGGCCTGGAAGCCGATCACCGACCCCGCCCCGCTGCTCCCGGACCCGGAGCCCTACCGGGTGCTCGGTACGGACGCGGTCGCCGACGTCGACCCCGAGCTGTTGCTCCGGCTCCACGCCGAGCTGGTCCGCGGGCGCCGCTACAACGCCCAGGCCACCGCGCTGACGAAGCAGGGCCGCCTGGCGGTCTACCCGTCGAGCACCGGCCAGGAGGCGTGCGAGATCGCCGCCGCCCTGGTCCTGGAGGAGCGCGACTGGCTCTTCCCCAGCTACCGCGACACGCTGGCCGCTGTCGTGCGCGGCCTGGACCCGGTCGAGGCGCTGACCCTGCTGCGGGGCGACCGGCACACCGGCTACGACCCGCGCGAGCACCGCATCGCCCCGCTGTGCACCCCCCTGGCCACCCAGCTCCCGCACGCCGTGGGGCTGGCGCACGCCGCCCGGCTCAAGGGAGACGACGTGGTGGCGCTCGCCATGGTCGGCGACGGCGGCACCAGCGAGGGCGACTTCCACGAGGCGCTCAATTTCGCGGCCGTCTGGAAGGCCCCGGTCGTCTTCTTCGTCCAGAACAACGGCTTCGCCATCTCGGTGCCGCTGGCCAAGCAGACCGCCGCCCCCTCCCTCGCCCACAAGGCCGTCGGATACGGGATGCCGGGCCGCCTGGTCGACGGCAACGACGCCGCCGCGGTGCACCAGGTCCTCGGTGAGGCCGTGGCACGGGCCCGGCGCGGGGAGGGCCCGACCCTGGTCGAGGCGGTCACCTACCGCATGGAGGCCCACACGAACGCCGACGACGCCACCCGCTACCGGGTCGACAGCGAGGTCGAGGCCTGGAAGGCGCACGACCCGGTGCGGCTGCTGGAGCATGAGCTGACGGGGCGCGGGCTGCTGGACGACGAGGGCATCGCACAGGTGAAGGAGGCCGCGGAACGCATGGCCGCCGCCCTGCGCGACCGGATGAACGCGGATCCGGAGCTGACCCCGATGGACCTGTTCACCCATGTCTACGCGGAGCAGACCAGCCAGCTCCGGGAGCAGGCCGCCGGTCTGCGCGCCGAGCTGGACGCCGAGCAGGACCACGACGAGCACGGCGCGGAGGCGGGACGATGACGACCGCGGCGGTGACGGCCGACGGGCGTCGGACGAAGGCGAAACCGGCCACGATGGCGCAGGCCCTCGGCCGCGCGCTCCGCGACTCGATGGCCGAGGACCCCACCGTTCATGTGCTCGGTGAGGACGTGGGCACGCTCGGAGGGGTCTTCCGGATCACCGACGGGCTGGCGAAGGAGTTCGGTGACGACCGCTGCACCGACACCCCGCTGGCAGAGGCGGGCATCCTCGGCGCGGCCGTCGGCATGGCGATGTACGGGCTGCGGCCCGTGGTGGAGATGCAGTTCGACGCGTTCGCCTACCCGGCGTTCGAGCAGCTGATGAGTCATGTCGCCAAGATGCGCAACCGCACCGGCGGGGCCATGCCGCTGCCCATCACCGTGCGGGTGCCGTACGGCGGCGGGATCGGCGGGGTCGAGCACCACAGCGACTCCTCCGAGGCGTACTACATGGCCACCCCCGGCCTGCACGTCGTCACACCGGCCACGGTGGATGACGCGTACGGGCTGCTGCGGGAGTCGATCGCCTCGGACGACCCGGTGATCTTCCTGGAGCCCAAGCGGCTCTACTGGTCCAAGGCCGACTGGTCGCCCGAGGCCCCCGCCGCGGTCGAGCCGATCGGCAGGGCCGTGGTGCGCCGTTCCGGGCGCGGCGCCACGCTGATCACGTACGGGCCCTCCCTGCCGGTCTGCATGGAGGCGGCCGAGGCGGCGGTCGCCGAGGGCTGGGACCTCGAAGTGGTGGACCTGCGCTCGCTGGTGCCGTTCGACGACGAGACGGTGGCCGCGTCGGTGCGGCGCACCGGGCGCGCGGTCGTCGTCCATGAATCCCCCGGATTCGGCGGGCCCGGCGGTGAGATCGCGGCCCGGATCACGGAGCGGTGCTTCCACCATCTGGAGGCTCCGGTGCTGCGGGTGGCCGGGTTCGACATCCCCTACCCGCCGCCCATGCTGGAGCGGCACCATCTGCCGGGAGTGGACCGGGTGCTCGACGCGGTGGCCCGGTTGCAGTGGGAGGCGGACAGCTGATGGCCCAGGTGCTCGAATTCAAGCTGCCGGACCTCGGTGAGGGACTGACCGAGGCGGAGATCGTCCGCTGGCTGGTGGAGGTCGGCGACGTCGTCGCCATCGACCAGCCCGTCGTCGAGGTCGAGACGGCCAAGGCCATGGTGGAGGTGCCCTGCCCCTACGGGGGTGTGGTGACCGCGCGGTTCGGCGAGGAGGGCACGGAACTTCCCGTGGGCGCCCCGCTGCTGACGGTCGCCGTCGGAGCGCCGGAGAGGCCGGAGCCCCCGGGCCCCGTCCCGCCGGTCCCGACGGGCGCGCGGAACGGCTCCGCCTCCTCCGGTTCGTCCTCGTCGTCTTCGTCGTCGTCCTCCTCGTCGTCGTCCTCAGGTTCCTCCGCCACGGAGTCCTCGGGCGGCTCGGGGAACGTGCTCGTGGGGTACGGGACGGGCGCACCGGCCGCACGCCGTCGGCGCATCCGGCCGGACCGGCTCGACCGGGACCGGCTCGACCGGACGCTGTCCGGGGCTTTGATGGCCGAAGCTCCGGTGACGGAAGCCCCGGTGACGGACGTTTCCCGGGCTCCGGTGTCCGGAGACCCGGTGTCCGAGGGGCCGGTGCCGGTGGTCTCTCCGCTGGTACGCCGGCTGGCCCGGCAGCACGACATCGATCTGCGGCGGCTCGCGGGTTCGGGTCCCGACGGGCTGATCCTGCGCGCCGACGTCGACGGCGCGATCCGGCGGGCGGAGGAGGCCGCGGCGGCGAAGTCGCGTACGGCCCGGGCGCCTGCGGCCCCGACCGGGGCTCCCCCGGTTTTCGCGGCCGAGGCTCCCGTTTCCCCGGCTGCTCCGGCCGCCGAGCGGATTCCGCTGCGCGGGGTGCGCGGAGCGGTCGCCGACAAGCTGACGCGCAGCCGGACCGAGATCCCGGACGCCACCTGCTGGGTCGACGCCGACGCCACCGAGCTGATGGCGGTCAGGGCCGCGATGAACGCCGCCACGGGCCCGTCCGCCGGGCCGAAGGTGTCGGTCCTGGCCCTGCTGGCGAGGATCTGCACGGCGGCGCTGGCCCGGTTCCCCGAGCTCAACTCCACCGTGGACACGGAGGCCCGGGAGATCGTCCGACTGCCCGGCGTGCACCTTGGGTTCGCGGCCCAGACCGAGCGGGGCCTCGTCGTTCCGGTCGTCCGGGACGCGCACACCCGTAACGCCGAGTCGATCGGGGCCGAGATCGCCCGGCTGACCGAGCTGGCGCGGACCGGGAAGCTGAGCCCGGCCCAGCTGACCGGGGGCACGTTCACGCTGAACAACTACGGGGTGTTCGGGGTCGACGGTTCGACGCCGATCATCAACCACCCGGAAGCGGCGATGCTCGGCGTCGGCCGGATCATGCCCAAGCCGTGGGTGTACCAGGGCGAACTGGCCGTACGTCAGGTCGTCCAGCTGTCCCTCACCTTCGACCACCGGGTGTGCGACGGCGGAACGGCGGGTGGCTTCCTCCGGTACGTGGCGGACTGCGTGGAGCAGCCGGCGGTTCTGCTGCGCACCCTGTAGCCGATCGGCCGGGGTGGCCGGACGCGCCCCTCCGGGGCCGGGTCTTTCGGCCACCCCGGCGGGGGCGTCGCTCCGGGCCCCCGCCCATACTCGACGTATGACCGCCTATGACGTGATCGTCCTTGCCGGCGGGGCCGCGAAGCGGCTCGGCGGCGCCGACAAGCCAGGAGTCCGGGTGGGCGGCCGGGCGCTGCTCGACCGGGTGCTCGCGGCGTGCGACGGCGCGGCACGCACCGTCGTGGTGGGCGGTCGTCGCGCCACCGTGCGACCGGTCCTCTGGACCCGGGAAGTGCCCCAGGGGGGTGGCCCGTTGGCGGCGCTGGGGGCGGGGATGCGGCTGGCGACGGCGGAGCGCGTTCTCGTCCTCTCCGCAGACCTTCCGTTCCTCGGCCCCGGGACGGTCGACGCGCTGCTCGGCGCCGCCGGGCAGCCCGGCCGGGAAGGGGCCCTGTGCACCGACCCCGACGGGCGCGACCAGCCGCTGGTGGCCGCCTACCGCGCCGAGCCGCTCCGCCGGGAGCTGGCCCTGGTCGCTACCGAGTACGGGAGCCTCGCCGGTCTGCCGCTCCGGCTTCTGACGGCGGAGCTGGATCTCGCCCGGGTCGACGCGGGCCCCGACGCCGCGTTCGACTGCGACACTTGGGACGACATCGCCGCCGCCAGAGCCCGGATCAGGGAGCATGGGGCCGTGCTGGACGAATGGATCACCTCGGTCAAGAACGAACTGGGAATCGAACTCGACGTCGACACCGGTGCCCTGCTCGACCTCGCTCGTGACGCCGCGCACGGAGTCGCCCGCCCCGCCGCACCGCTCACGACCTTCCTGGTCGGGTACGCGGCGGCCAGGGCGAGCGCCGGCGCGGGGCCCGACGAGGCCGCGGCGGCGGTCGCGGAGGCCGCTCGCAAGGCCACCGCTCTTGCTCTGCGCTGGGAAGCGGAAGCGGAAGCGGCGGCGGTTGAAGCGGACGCGGAGGCGGGCGCGAGGGGCGATGAGGCGGGCGGGGCGAAGCCCGACGGGGGCCGCGAGGGGACCGGGACACCATGACCGGCCCCGACTGGAGCGGCCCCACCGACCCCACCGGGCCCGTACATGACCCCACAGGCCCCACAGGCCCCACGGGCCCCGTGTCCGACTCCACCGACGCCTTCAGCTCCGTGCCCGACCCGGTCGGCTCCGGCATCCCCGCGGGCGACCCCGCCTCGGCCGGACGCGGGAGCGACCTCGCACACGACGAGGAGGAGCGGGCCGTCGAGCAGGCGCTCGCCCTGGTCGGCGGGTCGAACCGGCGACCGAGCCTCAGAGGGGACGCCCCCGGCGGGGGCCTGAGCAGCGGCCCCGACAGCAACTCGGGGGATTCCACGGAGGCTCCGCCGGAAACCACCACCGCCTCGGAGGACCGGCCCGGAAGCCCTGTCCGGTCCTCCGCCCCGCCGCCGCCCCTGCCCCCGGCCCCGCCCCTCTCCTGGGACCGGGCGCGGGCGGTCGCGGCGCGGGCCGGGCCTGTCTCTTATACACATCTCTGATGGCGCGA
>NZ_NTGZ01000101.1 GCF_002551245.1 Streptomyces sp. rh34 | reverse complement strand
CACCGGCCCCGTCCCCGCCCCGGCCCTCACCGCCGCCTCCCCGGACGACGAGCCCGAGCCCCGGGAGGACGACGGCCGCCCCAAGCGGTTCGCCTACCCGCCGCAGCTCGTCGTCGTCGACGGCGGGCAGCCTCAGGTCGCCGCCGCCCAGCGTGCCCTGGACGAGCTGGGCATCGACGACATCGCGGTCTGCGGCCTCGCCAAGCGCCTCGAAGAGGTGTGGCTCCCCGATGACGACGATCCGGTCGTCCTGCCCCGCTCCAGCGAGGGCCTCTACCTCCTCCAGCGCGTCCGGGACGAGGCCCACCGCTTCGCCATCACCTACCAGCGCGCCAAACGCGCCAAGCGCATCCGCAGCAGCCCCCTCGACGATGTGACCGGCCTCGGCGAGACCCGGAAGCAGGCCCTCATCAAGCATTTCGGCTCGGTGAAGAAGCTCCGGCAAGCGACAATCGACGAGATCTGCGAGGTCCCCGGGATAGGGCGAAGGACGGCGGAATCGGTGGCCGCCGCCCTCGCCTCGACCGCTCCCGCGGCACCTGCCGTGAACACGGCCACAGGAGAGATCATTGAAGAGGACGACGGGGGCAGCTCATGACCGAGAACAGCCACGAGACCGCACAGGACAGCGCGGCGCACGAGACCGCGGACCGCGACATCACCGACCGTGACATCACCGACCGCGATGTCACCGACCGGGATGTCATCGACCGAGACACCGCAGACCGAGCAGACGGAGCAGCAGACGTGAGTACGAACACCCCGAACGAGACGGGTGAGGCGGCCATCCCCGAGCTGGTGATCATCTCCGGGATGTCGGGCGCCGGCCGCAGCACCGCCGCCAAGTGTCTGGAGGACCTCGGCTGGTTCGTCGTCGACAACCTGCCGCCCGCGCTCATCCCCACCATGGTGGAGCTCGGCGCCCGCTCGCAGGGCAACGTGGCCCGGATCGCCGTCGTCGTCGACGTACGCGGCCGGCGCTTCTTCGACAACCTCCGCGAGTCCCTCGCCGACCTGGAGGCCAAGCACGTCACCCGGCGGATCGTCTTCCTGGAATCCTCCGACGACGCCCTGGTGCGCCGCTTCGAGTCCGTCCGCCGCCCGCACCCCCTCCAGGGCGACGGCCGCATCGTCGACGGCATCGCGGCCGAGCGCGACCTGCTGCGCGAGCTGCGCGGCGACGCCGACCTGGTCATCGACACCTCCAGCCTCAACGTGCACGAGCTGCGGGCCAAGATGGACGCCCAGTTCGCGGGCGAGTCGGAGCCGGAGCTGCGGGCCACGGTGATGTCCTTCGGCTACAAGTACGGCCTGCCCGTCGACGCCGACCTGGTCGTCGACTGCCGCTTCCTGCCCAACCCGCACTGGGTCCCCGAGCTGCGCCCCTTCACCGGCGTCAACGAGGAGGTGTCCGACTATGTCTTCGACCAGCCGGGGGCCAAGGAGTTCCTCAACCAGTACACCGAGCTGCTCCAGCTGATCGCCGCCGGCTACCGCCGCGAGGGCAAGCGGTACGTGACCATCGCCGTGGGCTGCACCGGCGGCAAGCACCGCTCCGTCGCCATGTCGGAGAAGCTCTCGGCCCGCCTCGCCGCCGAAGGCGTCGAGACCGTCCTCGTGCACCGCGACATGGGGCGAGAGTGACCGGACGCAATCTGCGGATGCGCCGCCTGAGCCGCGCCACCTCGGCGCTCTCCGGCCGCAAGCGCGGTGCTCAGCCCAAGGTCGTCGCGCTCGGCGGTGGCATGGGTCTCTCGGCGTCCCTGGCGGCGCTGCGCCGGATCACCGGCGATCTCACGGCCGTGGTCACCGTCGCCGACGACGGCGGCTCCAGCGGCCGGCTGCGCGAGGAGCTGGGTGTGCTGCCGCCCGGCGACCTGCGCAAAGCGCTCGCCGCGCTGTGCGGCGACGACGACTGGGGCCGTACCTGGTCCCAGGTCATCCAGCACCGCTTCGAGTCCAAGGGGGACCTCCACGAGCACGCGGTCGGCAATCTGCTGATCGTGGCCCTCTGGGAGCAGCTCGGCGACCACGTGCAAGCGCTCGACCTGGTCGGCAAGCTGCTCGGCGCGCACGGACGGGTGCTGCCGATGTCGGCCGTCCCGCTGGAGCTCCAGGCGCTGGTCAAGGGCCACGATCCCGACCTGCCCGACGCGATCGTCACCGTGCGCGGCCAGGCCACGGTGGCGCTCACGCCCGGCGAGGTGCAGTCCGTGCACGTGGTCCCGCCCGACCCGCCGGCGGTCCCGGAAGCCGTGGAAGCGGTGCTGGACGCCGACTGGGTGGTGCTCGGTCCCGGCTCCTGGTTCTCCTCGGTGATCCCGCACCTGCTCGTGCCGGAACTGCTCGACGCGCTGGTCACCACGAAGGCCCGCAAAGTCCTCTCGTTGAACCTCGCACCCCAGCCCGGTGAAACAGAAGGCTTCTCACCGCAGCGTCATTTGGAGGTTTTGGGGCGACACGCCCCTAAACTCGCCTTGGACGTGGTGCTGGCCGATGAGGCCGCCGTGCCCGACCGTGAGTCCCTCGCCGATGCCGCACTACGGCTCGGAGCCGCGGTCGAGCTGGCGCCGGTGGCATCGCCCGACGGCGTTCCGGTCCATGATCAGGAGCTGTTGGCCGCCGCGTACGACCGTATTTTTCGGATGCATGGAAGGATCGGCCCATGGCGATGACGCCAGCGGTGAAGAACGAAATCTCTCATCTTCCCGTCACCCGGACCTGCTGCAGGAAAGCAGAGGTCTCGGCGATTCTTCGGTTCGCGGGCGGCCTGCACCTGGTGAGCGGCCGGATTGTGATCGAGGCGGAGCTGGACACGGGCAACGCCGCCCGCCGCCTCAAGCGCGACATCCTGGAGATCTTCGGGCACAGCTCGGAGCTGATCGTGATGGCCCCCGGCGGACTGCGCCGCGGCTCACGCTTTGTCGTACGGGTGGTGGCGGGCGGTGACCAGCTGGCCCGCCAGACCGGTCTGGTGGACGGCCGCGGCCGTCCGATCCGCGGGCTTCCCCCGCAGGTGGTCTCGGGGGCCACCTGCGACGCCGAGGCGGCCTGGCGCGGAGCGTTCCTCGCTCACGGCTCGCTCACCGAGCCCGGCCGCTCCTCCTCCCTGGAGGTCACCTGCCCGGGACCGGAGGCGGCCCTCGCCCTGGTCGGGGCGGCGCGCCGGCTCTCCATCGCCGCCAAGGCCCGCGAGGTGCGCGGCGTGGACCGTGTGGTGGTCCGCGACGGCGACGCGATCGGCGCCCTGCTGACCCGGCTCGGCGCCCACGACGCGGTGCTCGCCTGGGAGGAGCGGCGGATGCGGCGCGAGGTCCGCGCCACGGCCAACCGGCTCGCCAACTTCGACGACGCGAACCTGCGCCGCTCGGCCCGCGCCGCGGTCGCCGCCGGGGCCCGGGTGGGGCGCGCGCTGGAGATCCTCGGTGAGGAGGTCCCCGAGCACCTGGCCGCCGCGGGACGGCTCCGCATGGAGCACAAGCAGGCCTCCCTGGAGGAGCTGGGCGCGCTCGCCGACCCGCCGCTGACGAAGGACGCGGTCGCCGGCCGGATCCGCCGGCTGCTGGCGATGGCCGACAAGCGGGCCCAGGATCTGGGCATTCCGGGGACCGAGTCGACCCTCAGCGAGGAGCTCGCCGACGGCCTGGTCGGCTGACACGGCGGCAGGCAGGGGACGTTGGTCCCGCACCCGTCGGGACCTGGGTCCCGCGGCACTGGGACCCAGGTCCCGACGGACGACACGGAGGTCCGTACTCCTACTGGTGAGTACGGACCTCTCGTCATTTCCGGTGGCGCTTACCGGCCCTCTCGATGTCACCCCCGGGCCCTCGGAGAGGTAGGGTCGGAAGCGGTCGGGGACATCCCTATACAACTCGCCGGCGTCGAAAACCGGCGTACCTAACGAGGAGATCGGTTCGTGACGATCCGCGTAGGCATCAACGGCTTCGGCCGCATCGGCCGCAACTACTTCCGCGCTCTGCTGGAGCAGGGTGCGGACATCGAGATCGTGGCTGTCAACGACCTGGGTGACACTGCGACCACGGCCCACCTGCTGAAGTACGACACCATTCTGGGTCGTCTCAAGGCAGAGGTCAGCCACACCGCCGACACCATCACCGTCGATGGTCACACCGTCAAGGTGCTCTCCGAGCGCAACCCGGCCGACATCCCCTGGGGTGAGCTGGGAGTCGACATCGTCATCGAGTCGACCGGCATCTTCACCAAGAAGGCCGACGCGGAGAAGCACATCGCGGGCGGCGCCAAGAAGGTCCTCATCTCGGCTCCGGCCAAGGACGAGGACATCACCATCGTGATGGGCGTCAACCAGGACCAGTACGACGCGGCCAACCACAACGTCATCTCCAACGCCTCCTGCACCACCAACTGTGTGGCGCCGATGGCCAAGGTTCTCGACGAGAACTTCGGCATCGTCAAGGGCCTGATGACGACGGTCCACGCGTACACCAACGACCAGCGGATCCTGGACTTCCCGCACTCGGACCTGCGTCGCGCCCGCGCCGCCGCCGAGAACATCATCCCGACCACCACCGGCGCCGCCAAGGCCACCGCCCTGGTGCTCCCGCAGCTCAAGGGCAAGCTCGACGGCATCGCGATGCGCGTCCCGGTTCCGACCGGCTCCGCCACCGACCTCGTCGTGACGCTGGCGCGCGAGGTCACCAAGGACGAGGTCAACGCCGCGTTCAAGAAGGCCTCCGACGACGGCGCCCTCAAGGGCTTCCTGACGTACACCGAGGACCCGATCGTCTCCTCGGACATCGTCGGCGACCCGTCGTCCTGCACCTTCGACTCCTCCCTGACCATGGTCCAGGAGGGCAGCACGGTGAAGATCCTCGGCTGGTACGACAACGAGTGGGGCTACTCCAACCGCCTCGTCGACCTCACGGTCTTCGTCGGCGAGCAGCTCTGATCCTCGGGGTCGGCGGCACCACGATGTGAGCAAGGGGCTCGACCGGCGCAACGACGCGCCGGTCGAGCCCCTTAGCATGCTCATCGGTCCTTCCAAGGAGTAAACGGAACAGATGAAGACGATCGACGAACTTCTCGCCGAAGGGGTCGCGGGCAAGCGGGTATTCGTCCGTGCCGACCTCAACGTGCCGCTGGACGGCACCACGATCACCGACGACGGCCGTATCCGCGCCGTCGTCCCGACGATCGCCAAGCTCGCCGAGGCCGGCGCGCGCGTCGTCGTCGCCTCGCACCTCGGCCGCCCCAAGGGCGCCCCGGACCCGGCCTTCTCGCTGGCGCCCGCCGCCGCCCGCCTGGGTGAACTCCTCGGAGCCGAGGTCGCCTTCGCCACCGACACGGTCGGCGAGTCCGCCCGCGCCGCGGTCGCCGGCCTCGCCGACGGCCGGGTCGCGGTCGTCGAGAACCTCCGCTTCAACGCCGGCGAGACGTCCAAGGACGACGCCGAGCGCGGCGCCTTCGCCGACCAGCTGGCCGAGCTCGCGGACATCTACGTGGGCGACGGCTTCGGCGCTGTGCACCGCAAGCACGCCTCGGTCTTCGACCTCCCGGCCCGGCTCCCGCACTACGCGGGCTACCTCATCGCCACCGAGGTCGGCGTCCTGAAGAAGCTCACCACCGACGTCAAGCGGCCGTACGCGGTCGTCCTCGGCGGCGCGAAGGTCTCCGACAAGCTCGGCGTGATCGACCACCTGCTGGAGCGGGCCGACCGCATCCTCATCGGCGGTGGCATGGCGTACACCTTCCTCAAGGCCCAGGGCCACGAGGTCGGCAGCTCGCTGCTCCAGGAGGACCAGATCCCGGCCGTCCAGGAGTACCTGCGACGTGCCGAGGACAAGGGCGTGGAGTTCGTCCTCCCCGTCGACGTCGTGGTCGCCCCGTCCTTCCCGGATCTCCAGACCAAGGCCCCGGCCCACCCCACCACGGTCGCCGCCGACGCCATGCCGGCCGGCCAGATGGGGCTGGACAACGGACCGGAGACCAACAAGCTCTACGCATCGAAGCTCGCCGACGCGGCCACCGTCTTCTGGAACGGCCCGATGGGCGTCTTCGAACACCCCGACTTCGCCGACGGCACCCGTGCGGTCGCCCAGGCGCTCGTCGACTCGTCGGCGTTCAGCGTCGTCGGCGGTGGCGACTCCGCCGCGGCCGTTCGCATCCTGGGCTTCGACGAGAATGCTTTCGGACATATTTCGACCGGTGGCGGCGCGAGTCTCGAATACCTCGAGGGCAAGACGCTTCCCGGGCTCGCCGCACTGGAGGACTGACCTTTCATGACCACCCGCACCCCGCTGATGGCGGGCAACTGGAAGATGAACCTCAACCACCTCGAGGCCATCGCCCACGTCCAGAAGCTCTCCTTCGCCCTGGCCGACAAGGACTACGAGGCCGTCGAGGTCGCCGTCCTGGCGCCCTTCACCGACCTGCGCTCCGTGCAGACCCTGGTGGACGGCGACAAGCTGAAGATCAAGTACGGCGCCCAGGACATCTCGGCGCACGACTCCGGCGCGTACACCGGTGAGATCTCCGGGCCCATGCTCGCCAAGCTGCGCTGCACGTACGTGGCCGTCGGCCACAGCGAGCGCCGCCAGTACCACGGCGAGAACGACGAGATCTGCAACGCCAAGGTGAAGGCCGCCTACAAGCACGGCCTGACCCCGATCCTCTGCGTCGGCGAGGGCCTGGACATCCGCAAGGCCGGTGACCAGGTCTCCTACACGCTCGCGCAGCTCGACGGGGCCCTGAAGGACATCCCGGCCGAGCAGGCCGAGACCATCGTGATCGCCTACGAGCCGGTCTGGGCCATCGGCACCGGCGAGGTCGCCACCCCCGAGGACGCCCAGGAAGTCTGCGGCGCGATCCGGGGCCGGCTGGCCGAGCTCTACTCGCAGGAGCTGGCCGACGCCGTCCGCATCCAGTACGGCGGCTCGGTGAAGTCCGGCAACGTCGCGGCCATCATGGCGCAGCCCGACGTGGACGGCGCCCTCATCGGCGGCGCCGCACTGGACGCCGACGAGTTCGTCAAGATCGTCCGCTTCCGCGACCAGTGAGTATGCGGTAGCGCGGATCCGTCGTACCCTTGCGGGGGCCGGAGGGGCTAGTCGCCCTTCGGCCCCCGGTGTACGTACACGCAGTAGTCAAGAATTCCGGAAAGTAGGGACCAGCCGTGGTTTTGGCGTTCCAGATCGCTCTGATCGTCTTCAGCCTGCTGCTGATGCTGCTGGTGCTCATGCACAAGGGCAAGGGCGGCGGCCTCTCCGACATGTTCGGTGGCGGAATGCAGTCCTCCGTCGGTGGCTCCTCCGTCGCCGAGCGTAACCTCGACCGGATCACCGTCGTGGTCGGTCTGGCCTGGTTCGCGTGCGTCGTGGTACTCGGTCTGCTCGTCAAGCTGGACAACTGACCCGTCGTCCGCGCATACCGGTGACGGTGTAACTCCTTCCACTGGACGCGCGTTGGGCCTTACGTAGACTGGGGCATCGCTCGAGCACCATCACGCAGGGAGTTACGACCGTGGCAAGTGGCAACGCGATCCGGGGAAGCCGGGTCGGAGCGGGGCCGATGGGGGAGGCGGAGCGGGGCGAGTCCGCACCGCGCGCCCGCATCTCCTTCTGGTGCTCGAACGGGCACGAGACGCAGCCGAGCTTCGCCCATGACGCGCAGGTGCCGGACACCTGGGACTGCCCGCGCTGCGGCTTCCCGGCCGGCCAGGACAAGGACAGCCCGCCCGACCCGCCCCGCACCGAGCCGTACAAGACGCATCTGGCGTACGTACGGGAGCGGCGGAGCGACGAGGACGGCGAGGCGATCCTCGCCGAGGCGCTGGCCAAACTCCGAGGCGAGATCTAGGGCCTGTCGTCACACCGTCGTCTGCCGGGCGACGCCTGGTACGCACGCTCGCGGCGTTGCCGTTCCACGGACCACCCAGTCGTTCACCGGCCGGACACCCCACGGGTGTCCGGCCGTCCCGCGTTCCCGCGCCACCGCGCTCCTCCGCGCCGTCCGCCTCCTCGATCAATTAGGTTGGAGGGGCAGCGGGGATGCTGAGTGACGAGAAGAAGTGGGCTGATATCCGGGATGAACGCAGCAAGCCGAACCAAGCTCGACCAGACGCCCGAGTGGCAGGCTCTCGCCAAGCACCGTGAGGAGCTCGGCGCACCCCAGCTGCGCGAGCTGTTCGCGCGGCAGCCGGACCGCGGCACCGCCTACACCCTCCGGGTCGGCGACCTCCACCTCGACTACTCCAAGCACCTGGTCACCGACGAGACGCTGCGCCTGCTGCGCGAACTCGCCACCGCCACCGGGGTCGCGGAGCTGCGGGACGCGATGTTCCGCGGCGAGAAGATCAACACCACCGAGGACCGGGCGGTCCTGCACACCGCGCTCCGCGCCCCGCGCGACGCGGTGATCGAGGTCGACGGCGAGAACGTCGTGCCGGCCGTGCACGCCGTCCTGGACAGGATGGCCGGCTTCGCCGAGAAGGTCCGGTCGGGGCAGTGGACCGGCCACACCGGCAAGCCCGTCAAGAACATCGTCAACATCGGCATCGGCGGCTCCGACCTCGGTCCCGCCATGGCGTACGAGGTGCTGCGCTCCTTCACCGACCGCGCGCTCACCCTCCGCTTCGTCTCCAACGTCGACGGCGCCGACCTGCACGAGGCCGTCCGCGACCTCGACCCGGCCGAGACGCTGTTCGTCATCGCCTCGAAGACGTTCACGACGATCGAGACCATCACCAACGCCACCTCCGCCCGGGACTGGCTGCTGACCGAGCTGAAGGCCGGTCAGGACGCCGTCGCCCGGCACTTCGTGGCGCTGTCGACCAATGCCGAGAAGGTCGAGGAGTTCGGCATCGACACGGCCAACATGTTCGAGTTCTGGGACTGGGTCGGCGGCCGCTACTCCTACGACTCGGCGATCGGCCTCTCGCTGATGGTCGCCATCGGGCCGGACCGCTTCCGCGAGATGCTCGACGGCTTCCACCTCGTCGACGAGCACTTCCGCACCGCCCCCGCCGAGGAGAACGCCCCGCTCCTCCTCGGCCTCCTCGGCGTCTGGTACGGCAACTTCTTCGACGCCCAGTCGCACGCGGTGCTGCCGTACAGCCATTACCTGTCCAAGTTCACCGCGTACCTCCAGCAGCTCGACATGGAGTCCAACGGCAAGTCCGTCGACCGCGACGGCAACCCCGTGGACTGGCAGACCGGACCGGTGGTCTGGGGCACGCCCGGCACCAACGGGCAGCACGCGTACTACCAGTTGATCCACCAGGGCACCAAGCTGATCCCGGCGGACTTCATCGGCTTCGCCGCCCCGGTCCACGACCTGCTGCCCGGGCTGATCGCCCAGCACGACCTGCTGATGGCCAACTTCTTCGCCCAGACCCAGGCCCTCGCCTTCGGCAAGACGCCCGAAGAGGTCCGGGCGGAAGGGGTGCCCGAGGAGCTGGTCCCGCACAAGACGTTCCGGGGCAACCACCCCACGACGACGATCCTCGCCGACAAGCTGACCCCCTCGGTCCTCGGCCAGCTCATCGCGCTGTACGAGCACAAGGTCTTCGTCCAGGGTGCCATCTGGAACATCGACTCCTTCGACCAGTGGGGCGTCGAGCTCGGCAAGGTCCTCGCCAAGAAGATCGAACCGCTCCTGACGGAGAGCGGGGGAGCGGACGCCGGGCAGCTGGACAGCTCCACCGCCGCCCTGGTCGACGCCTACCGCACGCTGCGCGGGCGCTGAACCGGATGCCGCAGGGGGAGGGGGCGGCGGCAGTGCTGCGGCCGCCGCGCGACACGGTGAACGAGCGCGCCGTCGGCTGGTGGCGGGCCCAGTGGCTGCTGCTGACCGCCGTGCCCGTCGTGCCGCTCGCGGTCCTGGGCGCGCTGATCGGACCCGCCCGCTTCTGGCTGCTGCTGCCCGCCGCGGTTCTGGCCGCGGCGGGCACGGCGGCCGCCGCCCTCTTCCCCCTGTGGTGGTTCCGTACGCACCGCTGGGAGATCACGGAGGACGCGGTGTACGTCCGCACCGGGTTCTTCTGGCAGGAGTGGCGGATCGCCCCGATGTCCCGGATCCAGACCGTGGACACCGTACGGGGCCCGCTGGAGCAGCTCTTCCGCCTCGCCACGGTCACGGTGACCACCGCCTCCTCCAAGGGAGCGGTACGGATCGCCGGCCTGGACCACGAGGTCGCCGCCGACCTGGCCGGGCAGCTCACCCGCATCACCCGCGACACCCCCGGCGACGCCACATGAGCACCGCCGCCCCGGAAGGCGACTGGCGCCGCCTCGACCCCCGTACGGTCCTGGTCACCGCCCTCGTCGTGGCGGGCGTCGTCGCGGGCGCGGCCATCCCCGTCACGCTCGGGCTCACCCGATGGTTCAGCCTCCCGGCCGCCGGGCTCCAGGTGCTCGCCGGAGCCGTTCTGATCGTCGGGACCGCCGCGGGGGCCGACCGTGTCCGCTGGCACCGCACCCGCTACCGGATCGGTGCGGAGCGCGTCGACCTCCACACCGGCCTCCTCCTCGTGAAGCGCCGCTCGCTGGCCCGGACACGCATCCGCACCGTCGACCTCACCGCCAACCTGATGCTTCGCCTCCTCGGCCTGGTCACCGTCAGGATCGGCACCGGCGAACAGGGCCACGACTCCACCCTCGAACTGGACCCGGTCACCCGCGCCGAGGGCGAACGGCTTCGCCGCCTCCTGCTGGAGCGTGCCGCCACCGCCCCGCCCGGCACCCACCGCGAAGGGGAACTGGCGGTCCTGGACCCCCGCTGGATCCGCTACGCCCCGGTCTCCTTCGTCGCCCCCATGCTCGGGGGAGCCGCCGCCGGGGCCGTGCTCCAGGTCAGCGACTGGGTCGGGGCCCAGGGTGAGGTCATCGCGTGGATCGGCGACCGCCTCCGGGACACCCCGCTGCTCTGGACGATCATCGTCCTGGTCCTGGCCGCCCTGGTCGCGGGCGTCGTCGGGGCGCTCGGCCTCTGGGTCGAGATGTGGTGGAACTACCGCCTGGAGCGCGAGCCGGGCGGCACCCTCAGGGTCCGGCGCGGACTGTTCACCTCCCGGTCCATCTCCGTCGAGGAGGCCCGGCTGCGCGGCGTCGACCTGGTCGAGCCGCTGGGCGTACGGCTGCTCGGCGCGGCCCGGCTGGACGCCATCACCACCGGCCTCGCCAAGGACAACGAGGCCAAGAACGCCGACCACAACACCCTGCTCCCGGCCGCGCCCCGGACCCGGGCCGACACCGTCGCCGCCGACGTACTGCGCGAGACGGCCGCCCCGACCGGCGCCGAGCTCGTCCGCCACCCGCGCGCCGCCCGGGGGCGCAGACTGCGCTGGTCGCTCGCGGCGGTCCTCGGCCCGGTCCTGATCCTGACCGTCCTCGGGGCGCTGCTCACGCCCGTCCTGCTGTGGATCGCGCTCGGCTGCACGGTGGTTCTCGTACCCGTGGCGTCGGCGCTCGCCCTGGACGCGTACCGGGGGCTCGGGCACGCGCTCTCCGGGCGCTACCTGGTCACCCGCTCCGGCTCGGTCCGCCGCTCCACCGCCGCCCTGGAGCGGGCCGGGGTGATCGGCTGGACGGTCAAGCAGTCGGTCTTCCAACGGCGGGCCGGACTGGTGAGCATCACGGCCACCACCGCCGCCGGCGGGGGCGCCTACACGGTGTACGACGCCGACGTGGCCGAGGGACTCGCCTTCGCCGCCGAGGCGGTACCGGGGCTGCTGGAGCCCTTCCTGGAGCGCGCCGGGAACACCGGGCCGTGACGTACGGCACAGAAGGCCTCCTGTGCGGCCGGGCCCGGTTCGGTGATGATGTCGATCATGACTTCCACCAGCCGTCGTACGGTCCTCACCGCCCTCGCCACCGCAGCCGTCAGTGGCCCGCTGCTGGGCTCGCTCACCGCGACCGACGCCCACGCCACCGGTGACCTGGACATCTACACCTCCAACACCGACCTCTACAGGAAGCTCGCGGGCCAGGAGGGCGTCGAGTTCGCCCGCCGCTACCGCAGACACGAGTACGCCGACCACTCGCTCCCGCAGAGATTCCCGTACAACCGGACCACCGTCATGGCGCTGCACGGCGGCGGCATCGAGATGGGCACCTCCGAGCTCTGCCTCGCCATAGCCGGCTACCACCCGGCCACGCTCGCCCCGCTGACGGACGGCCACGGGGTGTTCGACTACTGGATGTTCGAGGGGCTGCGCACCTCCGGCAACAGGGATCTGCACGTCACCTCCAAGAACTGCGACGACCACATCGCCCTCTCGATGGCGGCGAGCAGCCTCAACGTCCTGAGCCTGCACGGCTGCACGGCGGCGCAGGCGGGCACCGCCCCGCAGGCCGTGGTCGTCGGGGGGCTGAACACCCGCTTCAAGACCCTGCTCAAGGCCGAGTTCGACGCCGTCGGCATCGCCTGGCGCGACGGCAACGAAGTGCCCGACCTGGCCGGGGTCAACCCCACCAACCCGGTCAACCGCACCATGCTCGACAAGGGCGGTCAGCTGGAGCTCACCACGGAGCTGCGCGCCGCCATGTTCACCAACAACACCCGTGCGGGCCGGGCCGGCAGCACGACCCCGGTCTTCGACCGTTTCGTCGGCGCCTGCCGGGCCGCGATCACGAAGCTGGAGCAGGGAACGGACCAGGTCGTCCTCTGATCCCGGGGCCCGGGGCCCGACGCCCGAGGCCCGGGCCCCGGGGATGGCGCGAACTCTATATACGGCGCGTGGACTTCACCATGCGCGGTGAACCGGGCCCCGCAGCGTAAGCACGCGCGGGAGAGGTGACCGAACAATTCACGGCAGTTAAACGCAGTCTCTTCGAGAACGACGCGGCTGTTCAGCGAAGCGGCCCTTCAGTGACGCGGCCTTTCGGTGCGGGTGGGTGTCATACGGCTGTGACACCGGCGAAAGAGAGCGGCCTGATCGTCCTCGAATGGGTCGGACATGGGGTGTTCTCTTTCCATTCGGCGGAAGTGTCACGTGAATACGACGGCAGTTCCCCGGCATCTCGGTGAAAGCGAGCGCTGCTGGAACGTCCTGGCGGGACGGCGCCGCGCGACCGGCCCGTCCTTCCCGCCGGGCCCAGCTGCCGATGTCGAGCAGGTCGGGTGGGTGGCGCACTCGGGGCGCGGGCGCCGAGTCCGGCCGGGAGCTCGACCGGACGTCACGCCGCCGGTCTCCACGCCCACGAGGAGTTCCCCCGCACCGGCTGCTTTCAAATGTTTCATCTGCGCTCGCCCCAGGTGCGCAGCCGTTGGACGATTCTGTTGGTGCGTGCGGAGAGTGCCGCCGGCACCGGTCCACATGGAGGGGCGTGAGTCGTTTGACCACGAGCGTCGTGGCCCCACGGCAGTCGGCCGCCCGCGCAGCGCGGGAGGGCTATGACGTGGTCTTCTGCTACCAGTCCCACGAGGTGGCGGCGCCGCGGCTCGCGAAGGAGGCGGGCGAGAGCGGTGTACGGGTGCCGGCCCGCCGGGCCGACGTCCGTGCCATCGAGTCCGTACGGGCCCTGGTGGCGGAGACCGAGGACGAGCTCGGCCCGGTCACCGCCGCCGTGACCGCGGCGGGGATCACCCGGGACAACTCGCTGCTGATGATGCGGGACGAGGAGTGGCACCAGGTTCTGGACGTCGACCTTGACGGCGTCTACAACCTGTGCCGCTCGGTGGTCTTCTCGATGATGAAGCAGCGGGCTTGCTCGATCGTCAACCGACGAGGTCGCGGACCTCGTCGCGGTTCTGCTCGTGGACCGGGCCGACCGCATCACGGGTGCTGTCCTGCGGATCGACGGCGGCATCACCATCCGAACGGTCCTTCTGACTGCCCGTCATTCCATTCCGTACGGAAGGTTCAGCCATGAGCAACCCATTCGAGGACGAGGGTGGCACCTACCACGTCCTGGTCAACGACGAGCTGCAGCACTCCCTCTGGCCCGCATTCGCTGAGATTCCGGCCGGGTGGACGTCGGCATTCGGTGTCGAGAGCCGCAAGGCCTGTCTCGAATACATCGAGGCGAACTGGACCGACATGCGTCCGAAGAGCCTGGTGGAGGCCATGGGCTAGGACCTCTCGAAGGTCTCCTGAAACACGGGACCCATGCCGTTTCCCCAGACGGCGTGGTGTCCCGCTTCACATTCTGGCAGCTTGCTGCAGAGTTGCTTGTTCGTCGTTCGCGCATCCCTGTAGAAAAGACTGGGACGCCTGCCGCAACTCGTCTATTTCCCCATGCCCTCGCGCGCCGCATCGCGCGTTCCGCGCTGTGTATCCCGTATTGCGCTCCGTTTCTCGCGCCAGATCTCCCGATTCGATTGAGGAATATCACCGTGCTTGAACACAAGGAAGATCGACTTGCCTTGACGGCTGCTCAGTCCGGGATCTGGTTCGCCCAGAAGCTGGACCCCGAGAACCCGGTCTACAGCGCGGGCGAGTATCTGGAGATTCACGGTGCGGTCGACCTCGTGCTCTTCGAATCGGCCCTCCGTCAGACGGTGACCGAGGCGGAGGCGCTGCGGGTCGTGCTGTCGGAGGAGGACGGCCGGCTCTGGCAGTCGGTGCGGCAGGAGGCGTGGGCGCCGCACATCGCGGACCTGCGCGGTGAGCGGGACCCGAGGGCGGCGGCCGAGGCGTGGATGCGGGCCGACCTGGCCGCTCCCGTGGACCCGATGAGCGACCCGCTCTTCCGGTTCGCCCTCTTCCAGGAGGCCGACGACCGGTTCCTGTGGTTCTACCGCTACCACCACGTGGTCGTCGACGGCTACACCGTGGCGATGGTCGCGCGGCGCGTGGCCGACGTGTACTCGGCGCTGGTCGCGGGCGACCCCGCGGGGACGAGCCCCTTCGGTCCGCTGAGCGAACTCGTCGCCGACGACGAGGCGTACAGGGCGTCGGGGCAGTTCGCCGACGACCGGCGCTTCTGGGCCGGGCGGCTGGCCGGGGTCCAGCCGCCGACGAGCCTCTCGGGCAAGCAGCCGAGCATGGCCCGCGGCCTGGTCCGCAGGAGCGAGGTGCTCGCGCCCGAGCACACGGAGCGGCTGCGCGAGACGGCCCGCACGGCCGGTGTGCCCTGGCCCGCGGCGATGACCGCGATCACCGCCGCGTACCTCCAGCGGATCGGCGGCGGGGCCGAGACGGTGCTCGGGATGCCGGTCACCACCCGGCTCGGCCGGACGCGCAGGGCCGTGCCCGGCATGCTCTCCAACGTGCTGCCGCTGCGGCTCCCCGTGGGCCCGCACCTCGGCGTCGCCCAGCTGATGCGGGACGTGGCGGGCGAGATGCGCGCGGTCCTCAAGCACCAGCGCTACCGGTACGAGGACCTGCGCAAGGACCTGGGCCTCCTCGACGAGGACCAGCCCCTGGTCGGGCCGCAGGTCAACATCATGATGTTCGACTACGACCTGAGCTTCGGCGGCCACCGGGCGGATGTCCACAACCTGTCGATCGGCCCCGCCGACGACCTGTCGATCGTGGTCTACGACCGGGCCGACGGCGCGGGTCTGCAGATCGACTTCGACGCCAACCCCGACCTCTACGACGAGCGCGAACTGGCCGGGCACCTCGCCAGGTTCGTCGATTTCCTGAGCCGTGTCGGCGCCGCCGACTCCTTGCCTGTGGTGGTGGGGGGTGGGGTGTCGTTGGGTGAGTTGTTCGCTGAGCAGGTGGTGCGGTCGCCGGGTGCGGTGGCTGTGGTGTGTGGTGATGAGCGGTTGACGTATGCGGAGTTGGATGCGCGTGCGTCGGTGTTGGCGGGTGTGTTGGTGGGGCGTGGTGCTGGTCCTGAGGGTTTTGTGGGGGTGGCGCTGGAGCGGTCGGTTGATTTGGTTGTGGCGTTGTTGGCGGTGGTGAAGTCGGGTGCGGCGTATGTGCCGTTGGATCCGGCGTATCCGTCGGAGCGTTTGGCGTTCGTGGTGGGGGATGCGGGTCCGTCTTTGGTGGTGACGTCGTCGGGTGTGTGGGCGGGGTTGGGTGCTGAGGTGCGGGGTGTGGTGCCGGGGGTGGTGTTTGTTGATGATCTTCCGGTGGGTGCTGGTGCTGGTGCTGGTGTGGTGTTGCCTCGGGTGTGGGGGGATTCGCCGGCGTATGTGATTTATACGTCGGGTTCGACGGGGCGGCCCAAGGGTGTGGTGGTGCCGCATCGGAATGTGGTGCGGTTGTTTGAGGCGACGGAGTCGTGGTTCGGGTTTGGTCCGGATGATGTGTGGACGTTGTTTCATTCGTATGCGTTTGATTTTTCGGTGTGGGAGTTGTGGGGTCCGTTGTTGTCGGGCGGGCGGTTGGTTGTGGTGGGTCATGAGGTGAGTCGTTCGCCTGGTGATTTTTTGGAGTTGTTGGTTCGTGAGCGGGTGACGGTGTTGAATCAGACGCCGTCGGCGTTTTATCAGTTGATGCAGGCTGATGTTGAGTCTCCTGGTGTGGGGGCTGGGTTGGTGTTGCGTCGGGTGGTGTTTGGTGGTGAGGCGTTGGATTTGCGGCGTCTTGGGGGGTGGTTTGGGCGTCATGGGGATGTGGCGCCGGTGTTGGTGAATATGTATGGGATTACTGAGACGACGGTGCATGTGACGTATGTGGCGTTGGATGAGGTGAGTGCGGGGTCGGGTGCGGGGAGTTTGATTGGTGAGGCGATTCCGGATCTTGGGGTTTATGTTCTGGATTCGTCGTTGCGGCCTGCGTTGGTGGGTGTTGCGGGTGAGTTGTATGTGTCGGGTGCTGGGTTGGCGCGGGGGTATTTGAAGCGGCCTGGTTTGTCGGCTGAGCGGTTTGTGGCTGATCCGTTTGGTGTTCCTGGTTCGCGGATGTATCGGACGGGGGATGTGGCGCGGCGGTTGGCTGATGGGTCGTTGGAGTATGTGGGGCGTTCTGATGATCAGGTGAAGGTTCGGGGTTTCCGGATTGAGCTTGGTGAGGTGGAGGCGGTGTTGGAGGGGCAGTCGTCGGTGGGTCGGGCGGCTGTGGTGGTGCGTGAGGATCGGCCTGGGGATCGGCGTCTGGTGGCGTATGTGGTGCCGGTGTCGGGTGGGTCGGTTGATGTGGGTGTGTTGCGGGGTGATGTGGCGGGGGTGTTGCCGGATTACATGGTTCCGGCGGCGTTCGTGGTGTTGGACGGGTTGCCTTTGACGGCGAACGGGAAGTTGGATCGTCGGGCGTTTCCGCGCAGTCCGCAGGAAGAGATTCTGTGTGGGTTGTTCGCCGAGGTGCTGGGGCTGGAGAGTGTCGCGGCCGACGCGAACTTCTTCGACCTCGGCGGCGACAGCATCATCTCCATCCAACTGGTCGGCGCGGCCCGCACGTCCGGACTCGTCCTGACCCCGCGCGACATCTTCCGCTTCAAGACCGTCGAGGCGCTCGCGGCCGTCGCCGTCCCCGCCGATGACCTGGCCCCGCGGGCGGAGCGGGCCGAGGACGGCATCGGCGAGGTCACGCCCGCGCCGATCGTGCACTGGCTGCGCGAACGCGGCGGCCCCATAGCCGGGTTCAGCCAGTCGATGCTGCTCCAGGTCCCCGCGGAACTCACCACCGCGACGCTCACCGACGCCCTGCAGACGGTGCTCGACCACCACGACGCGCTGCGTACGCACCTGGCCAGGGCCGAGCACGACGCCGGCTGGCAGCTGACGGTCGCTCCCCGGGGGCAGGTGCGCGCCGAGGAGCTCGTACGCCGCGTTCCCACCGCTGAGCTCACGGACCACCAGCGGTCCGGGCTGATCGCCGAGCAGACCGGGACGGCCCGCGCCGGACTCGACCCCGAGGCCGGGACCATGCTCCGCGCGGTCTGGTTCGACGCGGGACCGGACAAGCCCGGCCGACTGCTGCTGATGCTGCACCACCTCGTCGTCGACGGCGTCTCCTGGCGCATCCTGCTGCCCGATCTCGAGCAGGCCTGGCGTGCGGTCTCCGAAGGCGCCGAGCCCGCGCTCCAGCCCGTCGGTACCTCGCTGCGCCGCTGGTCGCAGCAGCTGGCAGAGCGGTCGGGCGACCCCGCGCTCAACGCCGAACTGCCCGTGTGGCGCGAGATCCTGGCGACCCAGGACCCGCTGCTCACCGACCGCCCCCTGGACGCCGCGCGCGACACCGCGGGCACCGGCGGGACGCTGACGCTCGAACTCCCCGCCGACCGCACCGAGGCCCTGCTGACCCGGGTCCCCGCCGCCTTCCACGCCGGCATCAACGACGTCCTGCTGACGGGCCTCTCCCTGGCCGTCGCCGCATGGCGGCGCGAGCGCGGTCTGGGCGACGCCCCGGAACTCCTGGTCGACCTGGAGGGCCACGGCCGCGATCCCTTCGTGGAGGGCATGGACCTGTCCCGCACGGTGGGCTGGTTCACCAGCCTGTTCCCCGTACGCCTCGACCCGGGCCCGGTCGGTCCCGGCACCGTCGCGGCCGACGACCCGGCCATCGGCACCGCGCTCAAGCGCGTCAAGGAGCAGCTGGCCTCCGTACCCGGCAAGGGCCTGGGCTACGGCAGGCTGCGCTACCTCGACCCGCGCACGGGACCGGAGCTGGCCGGCTTCGGCCGCCCGCAGATCGGGTTCAACTACCTCGGCCGGTTCACCGCGGCCGGCGCGGGGGAGGGCCGTGACTGGACCCCCGCGGCGGACGCGGGCGCACTCGGCGGCGGCAGCGACGACGCGCTGCCCCTGGCCCACACCATCGAGGTCAACGCGCTGACCGAGGACCGCCCCGACGGCCCCCGGCTGCTCGCCCACTGGTCGTGGCCGCGGGAGCTGCTGACGGAGACGGACGTGCGGGAGCTGGCCGACGGCTGGTTCCGCGCCCTGGAGACGCTGGTGGCACACGCGGACCTGCCGGGAACCGGAGGCCGTACCCCGTCGGACTTCCCGCACGTCACGCTGGACCAAACCGAGGTCGACGAGCTGGAGGCCGCCCACCCCGGCCTGACCGACGTACTGCCGCTGGCCCCGCTCCAGGAGGGGCTGCTCTTCCACTCGGTCTACGACGACCAGGCGCCGGACGTCTACCAGGTCCAGTTCTTCTTCGAGCTGTCCGGCGCGCTGGACCGGGCCCGGCTGCGCAGGGCCGCGGAAGCGCTGCTCGCGCGCCACGAGAGCCTGCGGGCCGTGTTCCGTCACGCGGGCACCGACCGGCCGGTGCAGGTCGTGCTCGGCGAGGCCGTGCTGCCCTGGCAGGAACACGACCTGACGGGCCTGGCCCCGGCCGAGCGCGAGGCGGCCGTCGCCCGGCTCGCCGAGGAGGACCGCGCCGTCAGGTTCGACCTCACCGCCGCGCCGCTGCTGCGCATGACGGTGGCCGGACTCGACGGCGACACACACCTGTTGATGCTCACCAACCACCACATCATCCTCGACGGCTGGTCGATGCCCGCACTCGTGCAGGAGCTGCTGGCGCTGTACGACCTGGACGGCGCGACCGATGGCCTGCACCGCGTCACGCCCTACCGCGACTACCTGGCCTGGCTCGCGGGCCGGGACCGGGCCGCGGCCGAGGAGGCCTGGCGGACCGCGCTCGAAGGCGTCGAGGAGCCCACCCTGCTGGTGCCCGCGCCCGAGGCGCACGCCCCGGTGCCCCCGGAACTCCTGATGACCGCGCTGTCCGAGGAGTTCACCGCCGCGCTGACCAGGCGCGCCCGGAGCCTCGGTCTGACTCTCAACACCCTGGTGCAGGGCGCCTGGGCGGTGCTGCTCGCCCGGCTGACCGGACGCGACGACGTGGTCTTCGGCGCCACCGTGTCGGGCCGTCCCGACGACCTCCCCGGCATCGAGACCACCCTCGGCCTGTTCATCAACACGCTTCCGGTACGGGTGCGGCTGCGCGAGGAGGAGACGGTACGCGAGCTGCTCACCCGGATCCAGGACGAGCAGTCACGTCTGCTGGGCCACCACCACCTGGGCCTCGCCGACATCCGGCGGCTCACCGGAGCCGACGAACTCTTCGACACCCTCGCCGTGTTCGAGAACTACCCCGAGGGCTACGACAGCCTCCGCTCGCCCTCGGGCGACCTGCGCGTCACCGGCGTGGACGGACGCGACGCCACCCACTACCCGCTGACGCTCACCGCGATACCCGGGGCCGGGCTCCGTCTGCGCCTCGGCTACCGCGCCGATGTGTTCGGGCCCGATGAGATCGAGCGGATCGCACTGCGGCTGCGGCGGCTGCTCGAAGCCGTGGAGGCCGACCCGGCGCGCACCGTCGCCCAGCTCGACGTCCTGGAGCCCGCCGAACGGCACCAGGTGATCACCGAGTGGAACGACACCGCGCACAGCGTGTCCGACGCGACCGTCACCGAGCTGATCGAGGCGCAGGCGGCGCGGACCCCCGACGCCACGGCACTGGTCGACGGCGCCGTCCGGCTGAGCTACGCCGAACTGAACGCCCGCGCCAACAGACTGGCCAGGCTCCTGGTCGGCCGGGGCGTCGCGCCCGGGCAGCTCGTCGCGCTCGCCCTGCCCCGCTCGGCGGACATGGTGGTCTGCGTACTGGCCGTACTGAAGTCCGGCGCCGGATACCTGCCGGTCGAGACCGACTACCCGGCCGACCGCATCTCCTATCTGCTCACCGACGCGGCCCCCACCCTGGTGATCACCGACTCGGTGGCCGGGTCCTGCCTGCCCGGCACGGACACCACGCCCCGGCTCGCCCTCGACGGGGCGGGCACCAGGGACGCGCTCGCCGGACACGCGGCCGGCGATCTGACGGACGCGGACCGGGTCCACCCGCTGTCCACGCTCCACCCGGCCTACGTCATCTACACATCGGGCTCGACGGGCCGCCCCAAGGGCGTCGTCACCGAGCACCGCGCCCTCAGCGCGTACATCCAGTGGGCCAGGGACACCTACCAGAGCCTGAGCGGCACGGCGCTGCTGCACTCCCCCGTCTCCTTCGACCTGACCGTCACCGCGCTCTTCGGCCCGCTGACCGTCGGTGGCCGGGTGCACGTGACCGCGCTGGAGGACGACGCCCCGGTCCCGGCCGAAGCCGGAGCGTGCACCTTCCTCAAGGTGACGCCCAGCCACCTGGCACTGCTCGCCGCGCTCCCCGAGCGCTTCTCGCCCAGCGGCGAGATCGTGGTGGGCGGCGAGCAGCTGCGCGGCGACGTCATGGACGAGTGGCGGGCCGCACGGCCGGGCGCCGCCGTGATCAACGAGTACGGCCCCACGGAGACGACCGTGGGCTGCATCGAGTACCGGGTGCTGCCCGAGGACTCCGTCGACCCGGGCCCGGTCGCGATCGGACGCCCGGTGTGGAACACCCGCGTCTACATCCTGGACCAGGGCCTGCGCCCCGTACCGGCCGGAGTGAACGGCGAACTCTACATAGCGGGCAGCCAGTTGGCGCGCGGCTACCTGGGCAGGCCGGGGCTGACCGCGGGGCGGTTCGTCGCCGACCCGTTCGACCCGGCGGGCGGCCGGATGTACCGCACGGGCGACGTGGCGCGCTGGCGCGCCGACGGGCTGATGGAGTTCCTCGGCCGCATCGACGACCAGGTGAAGATCCGCGGCCACCGCGTCGAACTCGGGGAGATCGAAGCGGTCCTGGCCGACCACCCCCAGACCGGGCACGTCGCGGTCATCGACCGGGAGGACCAGCCAGGCCGCACCCGGCTGGTCGCCTACGTGGTGCCCGCGGGCGGCACGGCCGACCACGCGGAGCTGCGGGCACACGTGGAGCGGGAGCTCCCCGAGTACATGGTGCCCTCGGCGTTCGTCTCGCTGGACGCGCTGCCGCTGACGGCGAACGGAAAGCTCGACCGCAAGGCGCTGCCCGCGCCCCAGCAGGGGACCGCGGTGGCGGCCAAGGCGGCCGGCACGGCAGTGGAGGAGCTGCTCAGCACCCTCTTCGCGGAGGTGCTCGGAGTGGCTTCGGTCGGAGTGGACGAGAGCTTCTTCGAACTGGGCGGGGACAGCATCGTCTCCATCCAGCTGGTGTCCAGGGCCCGCAAGGCCGGACTGACCCTGACACCACGGGACGTATTCGAGCACAAGACGGTGGAGGCGCTGGCTGCTATGGCCGACGACACGGCAGGCACCCCGGATGGCACGGCGACGGTGGTTTCGGACGAGGGCATCGGTGCGGTGCCGCTGACCCCCGCCGTGCACTGGCTGCGCGAACTCAACGGCCCGGTGGACGGGTTCAGCCAGGCCGCGCTCCTGAAGGTGCCGGCGGAGCTGGGCGCCGAGCGGCTCGCCGCGGCGCTGCAGGCCGTGCTGGACCACCACGACGCGCTGCGGCTGCGGCTGACCCGCATCGGCGGAGTCGTCTGGGGCCTGGCGGCGGCGGAGCGCGGCGCGGTCGGCGCTGCGGACCTGATCCAGCGGGTGTCCGTCGAAGGGCTCGACGAGGCCGCGCTGCGCGCGACGGTCGACGAGCACACGCGGGCCGCACGCGAACTCCTGTCTCCCGAGGCGGGCTCCCTGGTACGGGCCGTCTGGTTCGACGCGGGGCCCGACCGGGCGGGACGCCTCCTGCTGGTCGTGCACCACCTCGCGGTCGACGGCGTCTCCTGGCGCATCCTGCTGCCCGACCTGGCCGAGGCGTGGCAGTCCCTCGCCGAAGGCGGGCAGCCCGCTCTCGCCCCCGTCGGCACCTCCTTCCGCCGCTGGGCCGAGCGGCTCTCCGAGCTCGCCCAGGACCCGACGCGCATGGCGGAGACCACGCTGTGGGCCGAACTCCTCGCGGGCGTAGACCCGTTGCTGGGCGACCGGCCGCTGGACCGGACGCAGGACGTGGCGGGCAACGCCAGGACGCTGAGCCTCACGCTGCCCGCCGCGGTCACCGCACCCCTGCTCACCGAGGCCCCCGCGGTCTACCGCGGCCGGGTCAACGACATCCTGCTGACCGGGCTCGCGCTCGCGGTCGCCGACTGGCGCCGCGCCCGCGGCGCCGCGGCGGACGCCACCGGCGTACTCGTCGAGCTGGAGGGCCACGGGCGTGAGGAGACCGTCGCCGACGCCGAGCTGACCCGTACGGTCGGCTGGTTCACCAGCACGTTCCCGGTGCGCCTGGACGCGGGCCGGATCGACGCCGACGACCTGCGCGCCGGCGGGACCGGTGCGCCCCGCGCCGTGGACCGGATCAAGGAGCTGCTCGGCGCGCTGCCGGACAACGGTCTCGGCTACGGGCTGCTGCGCCATCTGAACCCGCAGACCGGGCCGATGCTCGCACAGCTCCCCAAGCCGCAGATCGGCTTCAACTACCTCGGCAGGTTCACCGCCGACGAGACCTTCGGCTCCACCGGCTGGTCGACCGACGCGCAGGACGGTCTGCTCGGCGGCAGCGGCGACCCGCAGATGCCCTTCGCGCACTCCCTGGAGATCAGCGCGCTCACCGAGGACCACCCGGACGGGCCGCGGCTGACGGCGACCTGGATCTGGCCCGACGGCGTCTTCACCGAGGACGCGGTGCGCGAACTGGCCGACGGCTGGTTCCGCTCCCTGGAGGCCCTGGCGGCGCACGCCGCCCGCACGGACTCCGCCGAACTGACCCCCGCCGACCTCCCGCTGGTGGACCTCACCGCATCCGAGCTCGTCCGGCTGCGGGACGGGAGGCCCGAGCTGGCCGACGTGCTGCCGCTCGCTCCGCTCCAGGAGGGACTGCTCTTCCACTCCCTCTACGACCAGCGGGGCCAGGACCCGTACAACGTCCAGCTCCTCTTCGAGCTGACGGGACCGATGGACGGCTCCGCGCTGCGGGCGGCCGCGGAGCGGCTGCTGCGCCGCCACCCCAACCTCGGCGCCGGCTTCGTCCACGAGGGCCTGGAGCAGCCGGTCCAGCTGCTCTTCCGTGAACTCCCGCCCGCCTACCAGGAGTACGACCTCTCCGGGCTGGACGACGCGGCACGCGAGGCCGAGCAGGAGCGCATCCTCGACGAGGACCGCGCCCGCCGCTTCGACCTGTCGGCACCTCCGCTGATCCGCTTCACCCTGCTGCGGCTCGGGGCCGAGCGAAGCCGTCTGGCGATCACCAACCACCACATCCTGCTCGACGGCTGGTCCACGCCGCTGCTCGTGCAGGAGCTGTTCGCCCTGTACGGGCAGCACGAAGGGGCCGAGGGCCTGCCCGCCGTACGCCCGTACCGCGACTATCTGGCCTGGCTCACGGAGCAGGACCGCGCCGCTGCGCAGGAGGCCTGGCGGCAGGCGCTCGACGGGATCGCCGAGCCGACGCTCCTGGCCCCCGACGCGGCGGGCCGGCCCGCGACCGTGCCCGACCGGGTCACCGTCGAGCTGCCGGAGGAGCTGACCGCGCGGCTGGCCGACACCGCCCGGCGCAACGGACTCACGGTGAACACCGTGGTCCAGGGCCTGTGGGCGATGCTGCTCAGCCGCAAGACCGGCAAGGACGACGTCGTCTTCGGCGCGACCGTATCGGGACGCCCCGCCGAACTCGACGGCTTCGAGTCCATGGTGGGCCTCTTCATCAACACGCTGCCGGTCCGCATCACCCTGGACCCCGCGGAGCCGGTGCTCACCCTGCTCGCCCGTGTCCAGGCCGAGCAGACCGAGTTGATGGCGCACCACCACCTCGGCCTGACCGAGGTGCAGAGGCTCGCGGGCCAGGGCGAACTCTTCGACACGCTGGCCGTGTTCGAGAACTACCCGCTGGACCCGGACGTGCTGAAGCTCCCCGGCACCGGACTCGCGGTCGCCGACGTGGAGATGCGCAACGCCACGCACTACACGATGTCCCTCGTGGTCATCCCGGGGAACCGTCTCGAACTCTCCCTGGACTACCGGCCCGACCTGGTCACGCGCGAGGACGCCGAGCACACGGGCGCCCATCTGCTGGGCCTGCTGCGGCAGGTCGTCGAGGCTCCCGGGCTGCCCGTCGGCCGCGTCAACGGCACACCGGACGGAATCGAGACCGAGATCTCCTTGCCTGTGGTGGTGGGGGGTGGGGTGTCGTTGGGTGAGTTGTTCGCTGAGCAGGTGGTGCGGTCGCCGGGTGCGGTGGCTGTGGTGTGTGGTGA
>NZ_NTGZ01000100.1 GCF_002551245.1 Streptomyces sp. rh34 | reverse complement strand
GGGGAGCACCCCGCGCGGGCCGGCGCCGTCCTGGCCGCGGGCTGCGTGCTGTGGCGCCGCGCCCCGGACGGGGACGGGGTGGAGATCTGTCTGGTCCACCGGCCCCGCTACGACGACTGGTCCTTCCCCAAGGGCAAGCTGAAGCGCGGCGAGGACCCGCTGGCCGCCGCCGTACGGGAGGTGCTGGAGGAGACCGGCCACCACTGCGCCCCGGGGGCCAGGCTGCCGACCTCCCGCTACCCGGTGGACGGCCGGCCCAAGGAGGTCGCCTACTGGGCGGCCGAGGCGACGGGCGGCTCCTTCACCGCCAACGACGAGGTGGACCGCATCCTGTGGCTGGCCCCCGACGCCGCCCGCGTCCGGCTCACCCGGCCCCGCGACGTCCAGCAGCTGATCGCCCTGCTGGACGCCCTCGCCGCGCCCTGACCCGCGCCCCGGTCCGCGTTCCGAACCGCGCCCCGGCCACCGCCCCGGACCGGACCGCACCCACCTGCCCGACACGGTTCACCTGCCGTTCACTCTCCCCCGTCGGCGGCTTCACCTGTTCTGCCTAATTTCGGACGTACACGGTGCGCGGCGGCAAGCCACAGCATCGCTCCTCATCGCACGCCGTCGTAGAACGAACTGACCACGGCGGCTCCTGGAAGGAACACCCGAAAGTGAAGCTTCAGCGCAAGAACCGGCTTCGTGCCACCGCGCTCGGTGCCCTCGCCGTCTCCGGCGCCCTGGTCCTCACGGCGTGCGGTTCGGACGACAACACCGGCGGCGGTACGGCCGGGGCGGGCGACAAGACGACCGCCGCGTCGGACGTCGACTGCGGCAAGGCCAAGGGCCAGCTCCGCGCCTCCGGCTCCAGCGCTCAGAAGAACGCCATGGACCTCTGGATCAAGAACTACATGGCCGCCTGTGACGGTGTGCAGATCAACTACAACTCCTCCTCCTCCGGCGAGGGCATCGTCGCCTTCAACCAGGGCACCGTCGCCTTCGCCGGCTCCGACTCGGCGCTGAAGCCCGACGAGGTCGCCGAATCGAAGAAGATGTGCAAGACCGGCCAGGGCATCAACCTCCCGATGGTCGGCGGCCCGGTCGCGATCGGCTTCCACCTGGAGGGCGTCGACACCCTCGTCCTGGACGCCCCGACCCTCGCCAAGATCTTCGACAGCAAGATCAAGAAGTGGAACGACCCGGCGATCGCCAAGCTGAACGACGGCGTCGAGCTGCCGGACAAGGCGATCCAGGCCTTCCACCGCTCCGAGGACTCCGGCACCACGCAGAACCTCGGCAAGTACCTCGGCGCCGCCGCCCCGAGCGACTGGAAGTACGAGGCCGAGAAGAAGTGGCCGGCCCCCGGTGGCCAGGCCGCGTCCAACTCGTCCGGTGTCGCCGCCCAGGTCAAGCAGGTCGACGGCGCGATCGGCTACTTCGAGCTCTCCTACGCCAAGTCCCAGGGCATCACCACGGTGGACATCAACACCGGTGGCGCCGCCCCGGTGAAGGCCACCTCGGAGAACGCCTCCAAGGCCATCGCCGCCGCCAAGGTCAAGGGCACCGGCAAGGACCTCGCGCTCGAACTCGACTACACCACCAAGGCCGAGGGCGCCTACCCGCTGGTCCTGGTGACGTACGAGGTCGTCTGCGACACCGGCAACAAGGCCGAGACCCTCGACACGCTCAAGTCCTTCCTCTCCTACACCGCCTCCGACGACGGCCAGAAGATCCTGACCGACGCCGGCTACGCCCCGATCCCGGCCGAGATCAACACCAAGGTCCGCGAGACCGTCGGCTCCCTCTCGTAACACCCGGGAGGCCGGGCCCCACCGGGCCCGGCCGCCCGCCGGCGTAACCCGTCACCGGCGCCCCGCGCCACCGACGGAACGCGCCACCGGCAGGCCGGCCCGGCGCACCCCTCCGGACCGGCCCGCCTCCCGCCCCACCCTCCATCCGGTGCACCGCCGCCAGGGGAGCTCACCGCTCCCCCACACAGACCGGAAAGACCATGGCTTCCACCACACCGATAGACACGCCACCGGCGCCGCCGGCCCACCGGCCCAGCCCCCGGCCCACCGGGCGCATGGGCGACAAGATCTTCCTGGGCCTCTCCCGCGGCTCGGGCATCCTGCTGCTCGTGATCATGGCGTCGATCGCCGTGTTCCTCAGCTACCGCTCCGCCATCGCCCTCTCGGAGAACGAGGGCAACTTCCTCACCACCTTCGACTGGAACCCGGCCGGCGACCCGCCGGTCTTCGGCATCGCGGTCCTGCTCTTCGGCACCGTCGTCAGCTCGATCATCGCGATGATCATCGCGGTTCCGATCGCTGTCGGCATCGCCCTGTTCATCTCGCACTACGCGCCGCGCAAGCTGGCCGCCCCCCTCGCCTACGTGATCGACCTGCTCGCCGCGGTGCCCAGCATCGTCTACGGCATCTGGGGCGCCCTGGTCCTCGTCCCGTACCTGGAGGGCCTGAACCTCTGGCTCGACCAGTTCCTCGGCTGGACCTACATCTTCGAGAAGACCGAGATCGGCGTCGCCCGCTCGCTCTTCACCGTCGGCATCCTGCTCGCGATCATGATCCTGCCGATCGTGACGAGCGTCAGCCGCGAGGTGTTCCTCCAGGTCCCGAAGATGAACGAGGAAGCCGCGCTCGCCCTCGGCGCCACGCGCTGGGAGGTCATCCGCCTCTCCGTCCTGCCCTTCGGACGTTCCGGCGTGATCTCCGCCGCCATGCTGGGGCTGGGCCGCGCACTCGGCGAGACGATGGCCGTCGCCACGGTCCTGTCGCCGAGCTTCATCATCTCCCTGCACGTGCTCAACCCGGGCGGCGGAACCTTCGCCCAGAACATCGCGGCGAAGTTCGGAGAGGCCAACGAGGTCGGGCGCGACGCCCTGATCGCCTCCGGCCTCGTCCTGTTCGTCCTCACCCTGCTGGTCAACGGCGCGGCCCGGCTCATCATCGCCCGCCGCAAGGAGTACTCGGGGGCCAACGCATGAGCCACGCACCCACCGCCCTGCAGGACCGGAAGACGCCCCCCGCGGCGCCCCGGCAGACAAGTCTCTCCAGCCGGACGCTGCCCCGCTGGGCACCCCTCGGCTTCGCCGCGGCCGCGATCGCGCTCGGCGTCGGCACGGGCCTGGCCGCCGGTCTGCACAGCCGCATCCAGTGGGGGCTGCTCTCGGCCCTCCTCTTCGTGGTCATCTCGTACGTCGCGACGACGGTCGTCGAGAACCAGCGCCAGGCCAAGGACCGTCTCGCCACCAGCGTCGTCTGGGTCTGCTTCCTCCTCGCGGTCGTCCCGCTCGTCTCCCTGATCTGGACGACCGCCAGTCGGGGCATCGAGCGTCTGGACCTCCACTTCCTCACCCACTCCATGAACGGTGTGCTCGGCGCCGAGCACACCGGGGGCGTCTATCACGCGCTGATCGGCACCCTGGAGCAGGTGGGAATCGCCACGGTGATCTCCGCGCCGATCGGCCTGCTGACCGCCGTCTACCTCGTGGAGTACGGCAGGGGCGCCCTCGCACGGGCCGTCACCTTCTTCGTGGACGTGATGACGGGCATCCCGTCCATCGTCGCCGGTCTCTTCATCCTGTCGATCATGCTGATCGTCGGCATCAAGTCGTCGGGCCTGATGGGCTCCCTGGCCCTGACCATCCTGATGGTGCCGGTCGTGGTCCGCTCCACCGAGGAGATGCTCAAGCTCGTCCCCAACGAGCTCCGCGAGGCCTCCCTCGCCCTCGGCATCCCGAAGTGGCGCACCATCCTGAAGGTGGTCCTGCCCACCGCGATCGGCGGCATCACCACCGGCGTCATGCTGGCCATCGCCCGCGTCGCCGGGGAGACCGCACCGATCATCCTGGTGGTCTTCGGCAGCCAGCAGATCAACGCGAACCCCTTCGAAGGCGACCAGTCCTCGCTGCCGTTCTACATCTACGAGCAGTACAAGGTCGGCGAGGTCGCGTCCTACGACCGCGCCTGGGCCGCGGCCCTGGTCCTGATCGCCTTCGTCATGATCCTCAATCTGGTGGCTCGCGGCATCGCCCGCTGGAAGGCCCCGAAGACCGGTCGCTGACGCGGCCAACAGCGACCCCCGAAAGAAGCAGTGATTTCCATGGCCAAGCGCATCGACATCGGCGGTCTGACCGCCTACTACGGCAGCCACAAGGCCATCGAGGACATCTCGATGACTGTGGAGCCCCGCTCCGTGACGGCGTTCATCGGCCCGTCCGGCTGCGGCAAGTCCACCTTCCTGCGCACCCTGAACCGGATGCACGAGGTCACCCCCGGCGGCCGCGTCGAGGGCAAGGTGCTGCTGGACGACGAGGACCTGTACGGGCCCGGCGTCGACCCGGTCACCGTCCGCCGCACGATCGGCATGGTCTTCCAGCGCCCGAACCCCTTCCCCACCATGTCGATCTTCGACAACGTGGCGGCGGGTCTGCGGCTGAACGGCAGCTACCGCAAGAGCGAGCTGAACGACGTCGTGGAGAGGTCCCTGCGCGGCGCGAACCTCTGGAACGAGGTCAAGGACCGCCTCAACAAGCCCGGCTCCGGACTCTCCGGCGGCCAGCAGCAGCGTCTGTGCATCGCCCGCGCCATCGCGGTCGAGCCGCAGGTCCTGCTGATGGACGAGCCGTGCTCGGCCCTGGACCCGATCTCGACCCTCGCCATCGAGGATCTGATCGGCGAGCTGAAGGAGCGCTTCACGATCGTCATCGTGACGCACAACATGCAGCAGGCGGCGCGCGTCTCGGACCGTACGGCGTTCTTCAACCTCTCGGCGGTCGGCAAGCCCGGCCGGCTCATCGAGATCGACGAGACGGAGCGGATCTTCTCCAACCCGTCGGTCCAGGCCACCGAGGACTACATCTCCGGCCGCTTCGGCTGAGCCACCCCCGCACCACCCCACAGACAGCCTTGCGGTGCTGCATGGCGGTGCCACCACAAGGCGAAAGGGTCCGCCCCCGTTCTCGTACGAGAACGGGGGCGGACCCACACGTGTAACCAACCGGGCCGGATGACCGCGCACCAGCGGCTCAGCCGAAGAGCAGGAGAACCGCTCCGTAGCTCAGCGCGGCGACCAGCGCCGCGGCCGGCATGGTGATGAACCAGCCCAGGATGATGTTCTTCGCGACGCCCCAACGGACCGCGTTCACCCGCTTGGTCGCCCCGACGCCCATGATCGCGGAGGTGATGACGTGCGTCGTCGAGATCGGCGCGTGGAACAGGAACGCCGAACCGAACATGATCGAGGCGCCGGTCGTCTCCGCCGCGAAGCCCTGCGGCGGGTCCAGCTCGATGATCTTGCGGCCGAGGGTGCGCATGATGCGCCAGCCGCCCGCGTACGTTCCCAGCGAGAGCATCAGCGCACAGGCGATCTTGACCCAGACGGGGATCTCGTCGTTGGGGCCCTCGACGTCCGCGATGACCAGGGCCATCACGACGATGCCCATCGTCTTCTGCGCGTCCTGGAGGCCGTGGCCGAGCGCCATGCCCGCCGCCGAGACCGTCTGCGCGATCCGGAAGCCGCGCTTGGCCTTGTGCGGGTTGGCGTTCCGGAACGCCCACATGATGCCGACCATCACCAGATAGCCGACGATCAGGCCGACGAACGGGGAGATGAACATCGGGATGACGACCTTCTCCAGCACGCCGGACCAGATGACGTCCGTGCCGCCGGCCAGCGCCGCCCCGACCATGCCGCCGAACAGGGCGTGCGAGGACGAGGAGGGGAGGCCGTAGTACCAGGTGATGAGGTTCCAGATGATCGCGCCGACCAGCGCCGCGAACAGGATCCCCATCCCCTTCTGCCCCACGGGCGTCGCGATCAGGCCCTCGCTGACGGTCTTGGCGACCCCCTGGCCCAGGAAGGCGCCGGCGAGGTTCATCACCGCCGCCATCGCCAGAGCCGCACGCGGGGTCAGCGCCCGGGTGGAGACCGAGGTGGCGATGGCGTTCGCCGAGTCGTGGAAGCCGTTCGTATACGTGAAGCCGAGCGCGACACCGATGGTCACGATCAGCGCAAAGGTGTCCACGAGGTTCAGGACTCCTTGACCGCGATGGTCTCCACGGTGTTGGCGACGTGCTCGAACGCGTCAGCCGCCTCTTCCAGCACATCCACGATCTGCTTCAGCTTCAGCACCTCCATGGCGTCGTACTTGCCGTTGAAGAGCTGGGCCAGCAGCTTGCGGTGGACCTGATCGGCCTGGTTCTCCAGGCGGTTGATCTCGATCCAGTACTCGGTGAGGTTGTCCATGGTCCGCAGCCCCGGCATGGCCTCGGCGGTCAGCTCCGCCGCCCGGGCCAGCACCTCGATCTGCTTCTCGACTCCCTTGGGGAGCTCCTGGACCTGGTAGAGGACGACCAGGTCGACGGCCTCCTCCATGAAGTCCATGATGTCGTCGAGCGAGGACGCCAGCTTGTAGATGTCCTCGCGGTCGAACGGTGTGATGAAGGAGGAGTTCAGCTGGTGGAAGATCGCGTGGGTGGCGTCGTCCCCCGCGTGCTCCGCTGCCCGCATACGCTCCGCGATCTCGACCCGGGAGGCGGAATCCGCCCCGAGCAGTTCCATCAGGAGTTTCGAGCCCGTGACAATGTTGTCCGCGGACGCGGAGAACATGTCGTAGAAGCTCGTCTCCCTGGGGGTCAGACGAAAGCGCACGTGGGGTCCTCGGGGTGCTCTGGATTCGGTCAGGCTGATGCTAGGCGCATCATCCGGCCACGGCTAACCGGCGTTCTTCAGTGTCGCCCATCGGACACGGCGATCAGCACGGCCCCCCGGTCACGTTTCGGCGGAATTCGCTACGATATACCCAGCAGGGGTATAAGGACGGTGTGGCGGCAGGGCAGGGCGGCGGAACCGTCCGGCACGGCCCCTACCGCACAACAACAGGCCCGCGATTCCGCATTTCCGCGTTCCGGCAGGGACACTTAGAGGACAACAACGGGAGGACGCAGATGACCACGACCGGGACCACAGGGGCGGAATCAACGGGCGTGGCGGCCCCGGACGGGGCGGCCGCCCCTGTGGACATCGTCACCGACCACGACCGCGGCATTCACGGCTACCACCACCAGAAGGACGAACACCTCAAGCGGCTCCGCCGGATCGAGGGCCAGATCCGCGGCCTCCAGCGGATGGTCGACGAGGACGTCTACTGCATCGACATACTCACCCAGGTGTCGGCGTCCACCAAGGCGCTCCAGTCCTTCGCCCTCCAGCTGCTGGAGGAGCATCTGCGCCACTGTGTCGCCGACGCGGCCGTCAAGGGCGGCGAGGAGATCGACGCGAAGGTCGAGGAAGCCACGAAGGCCATCGCCCGCCTGCTCCGCACCTGAGGCGCGACCCCGTGAACGGCGGCGGTGCGGGCGCCACCGGGCGTCACCCCCGGCGAGCGGCCTGCCGGGGGACCGTCGCCCAGGCGGCCTTCGCACCGCGTACGTCGAGCACTTCGTCGATCCGGTCGGGGCTGAGGCGTTCCTCACCCGCCGCCGACGCGGCGATCATCAGCTCGCCGCACAGCTCGATCTCGGCGAGGGCCACACAGTCCTGAGCGTTCGGAGCGCTGAGCATCACCACCTGCGTCACCTCTCTCTGCCGTCTCCCGGCCGTCGCCGGCCCCTGGCACACCGGCTCCCAGCCTAGGGAGCGCGATACGCGCCGCGCATGGCACGGACGGACCATTTTGCGCCTCCTCACAACCGACCCCACCGCCCGGCCCGTCCCGGCCGCCGCCCCTCCCCCGCAGCCGGAGGGGCAGCCGGAGCCGGAGGGGCATCGGCCGGCCGGCCGGCCGCCGACGCCTCACCCCTGCCGGATCTCGCCGGTGTAGATGGCGTCCTCGTCCGGCAGCGTCACCGTGACCGGCAGCCCGAACCCGTACAGCAGCAGCGTCGAGACCACCGACACCTCCGGGCCCTCGGAGGAGAAGGTGAACCGGTGCCGGATCTTCCGCAGCCGGCCGTCCTCGTCCAGGTAGGCGTCGAACGGGACGGCGTCCTTGCTGAACCCTTTCGCCGCCGCACCGAGCGCCCCGCGCGACTGCGGCGACGCGGCCCGGGCCGCCCGGCCCAGATCCGCGACCCCCCGGTAGTGATGCACCGTCACCCCGGCCAGCTCGGACTCTCCCGCATAGGACACGTCGGCCGCGCCGCGCAGCAGTTCGGCCGCCGCCATCGGGTCGGTGACCCCGCCGGTGAGGAGGTTGCCGTCCTTCAGCGTGGTCGTGTCGATCCTGACCCACTTGTCGTCGGGCACCCCGGCACCGCGGTTCTTCATGTACAGCGCCCCGGGGGCCAGCAGTTCGGTGATCGGCCGGTGGCCGTCCGCACCCGCGGTGTCCTCGGGAAGCACCACCTTGAGCCGCCCCATCTGCCTGCGGAAGTCGTACACGCCCTGCCCCCGGATCGTCACCCGCGTCCCGCCGGCCGCGGACTCCATCGACGTACGGGTCTCCGCACCGCCCGCCTCGACGAGCACGTCCGCCGCCTGCCCGAGCAGATCGACCGGACGACCGGCGGTCACGGAGCGCCGCCCGGAACCGTCGCCCGCGCCGCTCCCCCCGTCCCCGCCGAAGCACCCGGCGGTGACCGCGATCACCCCGGCCACGGCGAGGGCGCGAACAGCACGGGCCCCGCCTCCGTCCCTGTACTGCTGCACCACCATCGCCTGCCAACCCCCAACGACTACCGCCCGGCCGAGCCCTCACCCGCCCCGCATAACGACCGCCGCCGCCCCCCGTCACGCCGCCCGGGCGCGGCCCCCCGTTCGTCGGCTGGGGCCAGTACCGTGGTCGGGTGCATGAGGATCCCCCCGCCCCGGCCCGCACCACCGCCCCCCGCACCCACGTAACGACAGCCCCGACCCCGTCGGCGGCCCCCGTCGTGGCCCCGCCCCGCACCGCCCCGGGGCCCCCGCCCGCCTCCACCTCGACTCCCCCGCCCGGCCAGCCGGCCGGGCACAGCGCCACGACGATCGAGCGCGGCTCGTTCTGCCTGGCCCGCTGCACCTGCGGCTGGTCGGGCCCGGCGCGCAGGTCCCGGGACCGGGCCCGCACCGACGCCGCGGAGCACCTCGCCACGGCCTGATCCGCCACAGGCCCTGTGAAGCACGATTCCCCCAGACGCTCGGAGGCGCCTGGGGGAATCGGGAGAACCGGAAGAACCGGTCGATCAGTTGAAGAGAAGTGCGGAGGGAAAGAGCGAAGAGAACCGAAAACCGAGGACGGAAAACCGAGGCCCGAGGCCCGAGGACAGAGGCCCGAGGCCCGAGACCGGACCGAGGACCAGGAACGGAGAACCGAGAGCGGAGGGGGCAGGACGGAGACCGTCAGGCGGCCAGGTCCTTCTCCCCCGGATCGCCCCGCCCGGAACCGGGCCGCGGCTCGGGGATGCCCCTCGCGTCACCGTGCTCGTCCGCGTACGCGACGGCCGCGTTCTTCGACCGGACGAACCACCCCACACGCGGCGAGCGGGCGACCGCCGCCATCAGCGGGGTCAGCAGCGCCATGGCGAGCGGGGCCAGCAGCAGGGCGACGGCCGTACCGAGGGCGAACCCGCCGATCACGTCGGTCGGGTAGTGCACCCCCATGTAGATCCGGCTGAAACCGGCGAAGAGCGCGAGGCCGATCGCGACGAACCCGAACTTCCGGTTCGCCACGAAGATGCCGACGGCGATGCCCATCGCCAGGGTGGAGTGGTCGCTGACGAACGAGAAGTCCGTCTTGCCGTGGATCAGGACCTCAAGGCCGTCGTGGTCGTTGAACGGGCGTGGCCGTTCGACGAAACCGCGGATCGGGATGTTGATGAGGATCGCGATGGCGGCCGCGAGCGGCGCCCAGACGATGGCGGCGGCAGCCGCCACCGAGTCCTCGGCCGTCCCGCGCTTGCGCATGCTCCACCAGCACCACAGGCCCACCAGAACCAGGCCGAACATGATCCCGTACTCACCGACGAACTCCATGACCCGGTCGAACCAGGTCGGAGCGGCCTTCGCGAGACCGTTGATGTCGTAGAGCAGACTGACGTCCGGGTTCGACCCGTCGAGTTCGAGTCCAGCCATCTGCTGCGGCCCCTTGCCTTGTCTGCTTCTTCTGTTGCGACGCGCGTCCTTGCACGCCGCCGTGGTCGAACCCCCGTGTCCGGTGCTGTCCGCTACCGCACTGCCCAGCATCGCTGTACCGCATCACCGCTGTACTGCCTCAACACTGCAATACCGCGACACCGCAATACCGCATCACTGCGACGCATGGTCAGTGCGCATGCCGTTCCCGTCCTCTTTCCAGGGAACGGCCCGGCCGTCGTGTGCGTTCCACTCTCCACCGAATGATCACCATGACGTTATCGAAGAGTGACTCGTCATCGCAGCTCAGGGCCCAGGCTTCACAGAGAGTTCCGTCCACGGCCGACTGCCCGTCAGCACGTTTCGCCGCTCCGGAAGCCCTGGCCGGAAACCCTCGCCGGGAGGCCCGTACGGGAAACCCCCGGGAGACACGCGAGACACAAGAGACCTCCGTCACCCCGTGGGCAGATCCGTCGGAAGGGCCGCGGCGCCGTCCTTGGTGACCCGTGTCGCACCGAAGTAGTCCGGCGTATCGATCTTGTCGAACCGGATGACCGACCCGGTGAACGGCGCGTTGATCATATAGCCGCCCCCGACATACAGCCCGACGTGCCGGATCGCCCGTGAGTTGGTGAGGTCGTCGGAGAAGAACACCAGATCCCCCGGGAGCAGCTCGTCCCGCGAGGGATGCGGGCCCGCGTTGTACTGGTCGTTGGCGACGCGCGGCAGCTCGATGTCGACGGTCCGGTAAGCCGCCTGGGTCAGCCCCGAGCAGTCGAACCGGCCCTGCTGCTCCGGCGTCCCGTTGCCGCCCCACAGATACGGCGTGCCGAGCTTCTTCTGTGCGAAGTAGATGGCCCCGGCCGCCTGCCGGGAGGGCGCGACACGGCCGACGGGCCGGGCGAAGCTCTTCTCCAGCGAGCGGATGATCTTGACGTAGTTCTGCGTCTCCTTGTACGGCGGGACGCCCCCGTACTTGATCACCGCGTAGGCGCCGGCGTTGTACGCGGCGAGCATGTTGCTCGTCGGGTCGCCCGGCACCTTCTTCACGTACCCGGCGAGCTCGCAGTCGTACGAGGCGGCCGAGGGGATCGCGTCGGCCGGGTCCCACACGTCCCGCTTGCCATCGCCATTGCCGTCGATCCCGTGCGTGGCCCACGTACCGGGGATGAACTGGGCGATGCCCTGGGCGGCGGCGTGGCTCTGCGCCCGCGGGTTCCAGCCGCTCTCCTGGTACAACTGCGCGGCCAGCAGCGCCGGGTTGATGGCGGGACAGAGGTCGCCCCACTTCTGCACCAGCGGCTGGAACCGCGCCGGGACCGCCCCCTTGGCCAGCGCGACGGCACCGCCGCCCCCCGATCCGGCGAGCCCGGCGGCGGCCGAGTACGTACCGACGACGAGCAGCGCCAGGAAGCACATGACCATGCCGACGCCGATGCCACCGAACACCCAGAATTTCCGCACCCCTCAACCATCCCCCATCGGGGCGCGCTTCAGAGGCGTTTTCGACGGTGTGTACGAGTCATCCGCGGCACACCACCGGCGCACCCGAAGCACACGGGGGCGCCGACGGCTCACCACTCACAGGACTACGGGCTACAGAACAAATGGACGACGGGACGACGGGACGGCAGAGCTGCAGGGCTGCAGGCGGCTACGCGCCTGACGTGACCTCAGCCGGCCGCCCCCGACCAGAAGTCGGAGCGGACGTCGGGACGGGGCAGCGGATAGACACCCTCGTACGCCGGACCGTTCGGCTCGGCGGTGGGTGCGGCGACCTTCGACTCCTTCACGCACGGGCTGTCGGCCTCCAGGAAGGCCTGCCCCTTCCCCCGGAAGGAGACGCTGACACCGAATCCGCTCTTCGTGACCGCGTAGACCGCCGGGAACGTGTCGTCCTTGTTGACCGCCTTGATCCGGTAGTCGTTCTTCCGCCAGAACGTCTCCGCGCGGTCCAGGAACGTCTGGCGGCGTTCGGGGGAGATGACCGTCATGACGGCCCGCCGACGGGTCACCCCGCAGGCCCGGGTGGTGGTCGGACCGTGCGCCCACCGCACATCGGGGTCGATGCCCTTCAGGACCGCGTCCAGCATCGCGTCGGACTGCTCCGCGGCCTCCTGCATGTCCATCCCGCGCTCCTTTCCGGTGCTCACGCCGCCGTCGCGCGCGCTTCCGTCCTCGCTCCCGCACCCGGACAGCACAACCCCCAGGGTCAGGGCCGCCGCGACGAGGGGCAGGACCCGCTTCGCTCGCCTCACTTCGGTTCCTCCATCTTGAGCCGGCCGGCGTTGCCCGACACGATCAGGGCGATGCTGTCCGCGGACACGGCGTCGCGTTCCGGGCTGAAGTAGTTCGAGTGCGAGTCCAGACTGACACCGCTCCCGCTGACGAGCGGGGGACCGTCGGCCACCGGGAAGCGCCGCGCCCCGAACGCCTTGCTCGCCGGATCCTTCCCGAACCACAGGTCGTCGTCACCCGGATCGGCCAGATCGCCGGCCAGATAGGCCCCGCCGGGGCCGCCCAGGGCGAGCCCGATGCCGCCCACCACCACCTGGGTCTTCGAGGGCAGCTTGGTCACCGGGTCGTTGGCGGCGGCGCCCACGAAGACGTGCTCGCTGCCGACGCCGAGGTCCACGGCGTGGTCGACGCCGACCCCCGGACTGCCGACCAGGATGATGTCGTCGACCCCGGGAATCCCGCCGGGCCGGGCCGCCGCGGCGCCCACGGTCCGGGATCCGTAGGAGTGCCCGATGGCCGTCATGTGCGGGTCCTTGTTCTGGTTGGTCACGGAGATCCCGCCCATGAAGTCGCGGTAGGCCGCTCCGCCCTTCTCGGCGCGCCCCGTGCCCATGACGGCGAAGTAGCCCGCCGCCCCGTCCTTGTCCGGCAGCTGAGGCGCGTCGTACCCGAGCCAGACGATGGACGCCGTGGAGTCGTCGTACCCCTGCGCCCCGATCGCGGTGTCCCGGGCGCGCCCGACGTCGTTCTTGGCGAACTCCTCGTCGAGCGAGGTGTTGAGCCCCGGTACGTACGCCGACACGTGCTGGGAGGCGTCCGGGTTGCCGAACGAGACGATGGCCCGCCCGTTGCCCTCGTCACCGATCCCGATGAGATACATCGGCGGCTTGCCGTCCTCCTTGAGCTGCCGGTCGATCTCCCGCAGCCCGGCCAGCTGGTCACGCGCCTTGTCGGTGTCGACCCCCTCCAGCTTGTCGATCAGCGCGGGGAGATTCCTGCGGTTGGCGGCGTCGCGCGCGAGGACCGGGATGCCGTCGAGATTGCCGATCCGCTCCGGAACCAGCTCGATGTACCGACCGCGCTCCTCCGGCGAGAGCCCGTCCCACCAGGCCTTGTTCCCGGCGGGCGTGGCATTCTGCGGAATCCGCCCGCTCAGGTGCGCGCGCTCGGCGTCCCGCACCTCGGCGTCGACCCGCGCCCCGGAGCCGGGTATCGCCAGCCCGGCGCCGGCGCCGCCGACCGCCTTGTTCCAGTCCCAGGCGGCGCCGACGTAGTCACCGCGATCCCACTTCTCACCCGCGCCCCGGGTGTCGCGCCCCCACTGGTCGACGATGCGCTGACCGCTCTCGCCCGGCCGCAGGACCGCGTCGACGACCCCTTGGACGTCGCCGCCCAGCCCGTCCCCGAGGAACCCGTCGAGGAACCCGCCGCCGTTGGGGCCAGGAGGTCTACCCGCGTCGACCGGCACGATGACGTCGCTCGGGGGGAAGGTGTCGCCGCCTTGGTCGCCGCCTTGGTCGCCGCCTTGGGGGGACGAGGCGTTGCCCTGGGGGCCGGCGGTGTCACCGGAGCCGTTGCTGCCGTTCCCGGCGGTGTTGCCGGTGCTGCCGGTGCTGCCGGTGCTGCCGGTGCTTCCAGTGCCGCCAGTGCTGCCGGTGCTTCCGGAGGTCGCGGTCCCTCCGGTGCCCCCGGTGGCACCGCTGGTACCGGTGCTGCCGGTACCACCGGTGAGGCCGGACTCATCACCACCGCCCCGATCGGCACCAGCACCGCCGTCCGTACCGGCGCCCGAAGCATCATCGGGACCGCTGCCGTTGCCGCTGCCGCTGCCGCTGCCGTCGGCGCTTCCGCCACCGGCCACGACGTCATGCCCCGGCGCTGGGCACGAACCACCGGTCAGTTCGCAGATCGCACTACGGAGCTCCGCGGTGAGCTGCCTGCCGGTTCCCGTGGCCATCAGCCCGCCGACGAGCGCGACGACCACGAGGACGAGGCCCAGATACTCCAGCGCGGTCTGCCCACCGTCGCGGCGAAGCTTCATCATCCGGGCGAAGCTGAACAGCCGTTGCTCGGCCCGCTGCTCCCGACCGCTCCGGAACCATCGGCGGCTCCCCGGCCGGCACAGCAGCACGATGGCGGCCGTCGGTATCACCAGCCGGGCGACACCCCCCGCCCCGGCCCCGCCGCTCAACTCCGCGAGGGCACCGAGAACGATCCACGCCTGAACGGCGAGCAGCCCGTACCAGACCCGGACGCCGCCCTTACGGACGTACAGCGACAGCACGAAGGCGCCGATGCCAGGTAACGAGGCGTAGAGCAACAACCCGAGGAGGTATCCGTCGACCGCGTCCACCGAGGACGCCGTCGACAGGGCCCTGATCGCGCCCACCAGGGTGGCCACGAAGAGAACGTGAAGAAGGATCAGCACCGCTTGCAACGGCCGGGGCATCAACCGCCCCGGATCCGCCGCGGCAGCGCTTACATCGACGCCAACAGGGACCGCGCTTCTTCGTATGCCGGACAAGAGCAGTCCCCTACCTCGTGAGTCGGCGGAACGGGCGACAGATCAGCCACTCCGCGTATGCGACCACACAGGCAGGGGACACGACATGGGCCCCAGGGCCCAATGCAGGGCTCAAAGCCCGTACTCAACAGACCAGTTGAGCCAACTTGCCCAGATCACGACCTTCTCGCCGCCGCCTCGGGAGCGCCTGCCGACCAGAAGTCTGAGTGGATGTTGGGGCGGGGGATGAGCTCCACACCCTCGTACAGGGGGGCCGTTGCCCGGCTGGTGGAGTCGGCCACTTTGGACTCACGAACACAGGGTGTGTCTACCTGAAAGAAGGCTTGGCCCTTTCCTCCGATACGGAGCCTCACACCGAACCCGTCCTTCGTCCGGGCATAGATGGCCGGAAATTCCGCATCGTTATTGATAACCGTCATGCGATATCCACTCTTGCGCCAGAACCGATCCACCACCCCTAAGAGATTCCCCCTCCTCGCAGCGGAAATGTTCGTCATGACGACACGCCTGCGTGACACATCGCAGCTACCCACGGTCGTGGGTCCATGTGTCCACCGCAACTCCGGCCGAATCTCCATGAGCACGGCATCTAGAATCTCATCCGATCGTTCCGCGGCCGCCTGCATATCCATGCCTGACCCCCTGCCTATTCCACACCCAACTACTGCCAGAGCGATACATCCGGCGACCATCACAGGGCGGATTAGACGCCTCAACGCGCACTCTCCTGCTTAACCTTATGGCCAGATCCTGCGACAACCATCGCAATACTGTCAGCCGACGCTGAATCCAACTCCGGGTCGAAATACTGCGAGTGCGCGTCGATCGAAACACGACCAAGACCCACCACCGGCGGCCCCGGATCCACTGCGAAGCGCCGCGCACCAAACTCTTCACTCGCCGGATCTTCCCCGAACCACAGGCCGCCTTCGCTTGGATGAACCACGTCCACTACCAGTGACCCCGCTGGCCCGAGCGCGCTCCCCGCCGCCTCGATCAACCCCTGTTCTTTGGAAGGCAGATGGGTCACCACGTCATTCTCTGCGGCACCAACGAATACGTGGTCTCTTCCCACCTTGAGATCCTCCGCGCGGTCCACGCCAAGCCCTGGACTGCCGACCAGGACGATGTCATCGACCCCAGGAATTCCATCACCTTGCTGCGTGGCGGCTCCGACCGTTCTCGAACCATAGGAGTGTCCGATAGCCGTCATGTGCGGGTCACCGTGGTCATTCGATAAAGCCAGCCCGGACATGAACCCATGGAAAGCTCGCCCGCCTGCCTCCGCTCTTTCGGTGCCGGCGACAGCCAAGCTGCTCATCCCGTCCGGGCTCTGAGGCGCGTCATACCCCAGCCAGACAACCGCCGCAGTGGATTCATCCATCTCCCTCGCCGCTACGGCCGTGTCGCGCGCGCGCTTCAGATCCCCCTTGGCAAACTCCTGATCCAACGAGGTATTCAACCCCGGAACATAAGCCGCCACATTCCGCGCCGTATCAGGATTCCCGTACGAGACGATCGCCCGACCATTTCCCTGATCCCCGATCCCGAGCAGGTACATCGGCGGCTCCCCCGCCCCCGGCACCGCCCTCAGTTGCCGGTCGATCTCGCGCAGCGCCGCAAGCTTGGTCGCCGAATCCTCGTCGTTCCGCCCCTCCAGCTTCCCCATCAGCAACTGGAGGTTGTCCCGGTTCGCCGCGTCCCGTACGAGGGCCGGGAGCCCGTCCAGGTTGCCGATCTGATCCGGGTACACCGCGAGGTACTCCTCGCGCTGTTCGTCCGTCAGTCCGGCCCACCACGCCTTACGCTCCGCCGGACTCTCGTCGTGCGGGATCGCGTTCCTCAGGTAGCTGCCCGCCGCCTGCCGCACAGCCGCCGCATCGGCCGCGGCGTCCTTCCATGTCGCGGCCGGGACGCCCAGGCCCTCCTGCGCCTTCAGCGACCGCAGGATCCTGGTGTACCGCCAGTCCGCGTCGGCCGCCGTCCGTACGGCCTGCGCCACCCGGTCCGCGATGTCCTGGGCCTTGCCGGCGTTCGGGTTGGGCGCCACGAGACCCGAAGGGGTGACCATGCCCGGGTTGGGAACCCCGGACGCCGTCCCGCCCGCCAGCGGCTTCCCGTCGACCAGCCCCTCGCCCCCCGCCGGATACGTCACCGAACCATCCGCGTGCACCGTGAACCTCAGCGCCGCCGCATCGTCCAGCGCCCCCTGCAACACCCGCTGCTGGGCCTTGATCTCATGGGCCAGGCTGTTCAGGGTGGTCCGCAGCAGGCCGCACTCGGTATAGATGTACTGGAAGTTCGTCCCCAGCCTGCGCAACCGCCCCACGGCCGCGCCCACCGCCTCCCCCTTCTGCGTATCGTGCAGGCCGGGCAGGAGCTGGCCCTCGATACGGTCCCGGGCCGCGTCGGCACGGTTGCTCACCCGTCCCCAGCCGTCCGCCGCCTCCTCCAGTTCGGCGCACCTCACCTCACGTAACGCGGTCCAGGTCAGGGCGGAACCCGCACCGCCGCTCCGCCCGCTCACCCCGCGCCGCCACAGCCCGGCGTCTTCACCCCGTCGAAGCCTCTCTTCACGGCCTCGTTGACTCGCGCCTGGTCCCGGACGACCGCCCGCAGTTTCCCGGCGAGGCTCCCGCACTCGCCGCGCGCACCCTCGATACGGCGCTCCCACGAGACGCGCACGGCGCTCAGTTCGGCCAGCGCGTCCAGTGCTCCGGCCCCGGCGGTCAAGCCCCGGTGCGCCGCCTCCAGCTCGCTCTTCACCGGGCCGAGGTGCGTGACCAGCTGGTCGGCCCCAGCTGCGGCCCGCAGCCACGGACCGCCGCTGTGCCGAAGATCTCCGCACCCGGCCGCCCCCGCCGGCCCGGCCGACGCCCCCAGCCGCTCCCCACCGTCGTTCGGCGACCCGACCACGGATACTCCGCCCACACCGCTCACCCCGTTCCTCTTGATCGTGGAGCGGCACTGTGCCAAATCCTCGGTACGCGACATGCCGTACGCCAGGCCGCTGGGTCCCGGCTCCGTGCGCCCCCGGTCCCGTGGATCCCGGCCGTGCAGAGCGGGGCGCCGTTTCCCGCGGAGCCGCTCGGTTCACCCGAACGAAGGGGGAGCCGAGCACAGGCACCCTCACCAGCGCCCGGCCGGCCCGGCCCCTGCCCGCCTGCCCGCCTGCCCGCCTGCCCGCCTGCCCGGACGAACGTGCCCCCCGCTGCTGCGGACCCGGCAGCACCCCGACCCACGCCCCCGAGGGTCCGCCCGCCCCCAGCGTGCGTTTCCCCGACCACGCCTGACGAAGCATCGAACAGGAGGCCGCCCGGCGCACCGACGGCTCTCGAACGGCGCATACGAACACGTCGTGCCCCGCGAACGCTGCAACCGCGTCAGGAACCCATGGCCACCGTCGTTGCTCCTGGTCACACCCCGTGATACACAGAGTAACCAGGCGCATGCGTGAAGAGCTCGGACGAGCCGCAGGTCAGGGCGACCGCCCCGGTCAAACGTGCGAGATCCGGGTAAAGAGACCCGGGAAGACGTCGTGCGAGCGCGGTTTCATCAGCGAAGATAGAAGGCGACCCGTGCCGGACGGCACGGGCAGCGAACTACCCAACAGGGGCGGTGACTTACATGATCCTGGCAGCAGAGAAGGGCGACATCACCACCATCATCGGCGGAATCGCTCCGGACTGGGGGCCGTTCGGGACGCTGGGCAACGAGGCGCGCATCATGATCGAGGTGGTGATGGCCATCGCCATCCTGCTCTGCCTCGGCATCGCGATCTGGGGCGCGGCGAAGCAGCGCATCGGAGCGACGGCACTCCGCGACACGTTCAGCGCGGAGCAGGGCAAGGGGCTGATCGTGGCAGGACTGACAGGGGTCTTCATCATCGGATCCCTGGGGACCCTGTTCACCATCGTGTACGGAATGGCCGTCTGACCCACCATCGGCCGTCCCCCTCCGGGCCGTCCCCACCATCCGCCCGTCGCGCCCACCGGCTGAGGTTGCGTTTCCCTGATGTCGAGTCACCACACCGCGCTCAAGCGGCAACCAGCACAGCTACCGTCGTCCTGCGCGGATCTGCACACGACCGAGGGAGCGAACGCGGCATGAGTCCCGGTGACGAGCACGACTACCGCGGCAAGGACCAGGGGGGCCGCCCGGACGACCCGTACAGCACCCTCGGCGGCACCCGTCAGACCCGTACCCGTCTCCCCGACGGTGACACGGGACTCCCTCACGCGCGCCGCCCGGTCCGCAACTCCCGCTCCCTCGTGACGATCACCGGTGTCGTGGTGCTCCTCGTCGCTGCCATCGCCTTCGCCAACCGAGGCGGTGGCAGCGACGACGACGCCTCCCCGGGCGTCAAGAGGCCCGGAACCACAGGCAGCGCCCCCACCGCGGCCACCGGCACCAAGCCCGTCCAGGGCAAGAACGGCACGATCGCCTCCGGCTTCGCCCACGACGAGCAGGGGGCTCAGAGCGCTGCGGCGAACTATGCGGTGGCACTCGGGTCTGCGGAGATGTTCACGAAGGAGAGCCGCCGCAGCATCATTCAGGTCACGCATGATCCAGCAGTGGCCTCGGATCTCCAGGACAGCCTGGACAGCGCCTATTCGCCGACGTTCTATAAGAACGTCGGCCTCAACGACGACGGCAGCACGCCCACCGGGCTGACTTTCGTCTCACGGACCGTCCCGGTCGGCACGAAGGTCGTCAAGATGGAAGCCGACGCCGCCACGGTGGAAGTCTGGTGCACCGGCCTCGTGGGGTTGGCCGGGCAAGGCTCCACCAAGCCTGTGACCGAGACCTGGTTCACCATCTCGCAGGAGCTCAAGTGGGTCGGGGGCGACTGGAAGATCTCGTCGTCGACCCAGACGGAGGGACCGACACCGGTCAACGGTGACAACCGTGCCTCCACGGCCGACGAGATGGCCGCTGCGGTTGATGCGTACGGAGGCTTCACCTATGCCCGATAGCCGCCGATTCCGTCTCTCATCGCTGGCAGGCGCTGCAGGTCTCGCGCCTGCGGCACTGGTATTCATGGCACCAGGCGCCTCCGCAGCTCCCACACCGGCCCCGACGCCCTCTCCCAGCGAGAGCGACAACGCCTGCGACCTCATTGTCGGGCTCGCCCGGGACTACTGCGAGGACGGCGACAACGCTCGCAGCGGATCACGCGCACCCACTGACATCGACAATCCCACCGACCCCCTCTCCTCCCTCGCCCGAGGCTGCGCCGACGCCGCCTCCTGGATCGTCGGCAAGCTCAGCGAGGCCGTCGAGTCCACGGCCAACGTCGACTTCACCAACCCCAAGTTCCTCCAGCAGTACGCCGTCATCTTCGCGGCCTCCACCATCCTCACCCTCGTCCTCTGGCTCCTCGCCGTAGCCAAGCGGGCCATCCGCGGCGTCCCCCTCACCACCGCGATCTCCGAGGCCGTCGGCTTCCTCTGGCTCACCGTCCTCGCCTCGGCCTTCACTCCGCTGATCCTCTACACGATCGTCTCCGCCACCGACGGCGTCACCGAGGTCATCTCCTCCGCCACCGGCGGCCAGACCGACGTCTTCTTCGGCTCGTTCGCCGAAGCCCTCAAGAAGGGCGAAGACATCGGCGGCGGACCGATCATGCTGATCGTCGTCTCGCTCGTCTCGATCCTCGCCGCCGGCATCCTGTGGCTGGAGCTCGTCATCCGCGCCGCCCTGCTCTACGTCGGCGCGCTCCTCGGGATCGTCGTCTACGCCGGCCTCGTCGACAAGAACATGTGGGGTCACGTCCGCCGCTGGGCCGGCATCATGATCGCGGTGATCATGGTCAAGCCGGTCATCGTCATCGTCCTCGGCCTTGCCGGAGCACTCTCTGCGGGTGACGGCCCCGACGCCTTCTCCGCCGTCGTCTCCGGCCTCTCCATCATCCTGCTGGCCATCTTCGCCTCCGCCATGATCTACCGCTTCGTCCCCGGCTTCGGCGACGAGATCCAAGGCGCCCGCACCAACCGCAAGCAGGCCACCGACGGCTCCCAGGCCGCCGCCCTGATCAGCTCCCCGGCCGCTCTCGTCTCCCAGGGCATCAAGACCCACAGCGGCCGCAACGACCAGAACAGCGGCGGAGGCGGCGGCGCCCGCCCCGCCAATCCGGCCAGCGGCGGCGTCGCCGCCCACAGCTCCCGCACCACCGGCGGAGGCGGCGGAGGGGGCGGCGGATCCGCCCCCTCGCCCCGCAGCGGATCCGCACCCACCTCCGGGACCCCCCACAGCAGCCGCTCCTCCCGAGGCGGAGGCGGCTTCGGCACCACAGGTAACTCGAACACAGGAGGTGGAGGGCGTTGACCACCCAGTCCCACACGATGACGCCCCGCCGCACGTATCTCATCGGCCGCGCCCGGCCGAACGCGATCGTCGGCAAGAACCGCGAGACCGGCGAGATCGCCCTCATCATCGCCGGCGCGTTCCTCGGCATGATGAGCGGACTCCTCGTCCCGGTCCTCTCCCTCCGCATCGTCTGCCTCGTGGGCTTCCCCATGCTGGCCCTCGCCATCGTGTACGTCCCGTACAGGGGCCGGACCTTCTACAAGTGGTTCGAGATCAACCGCAGCTTCAAGCGCTCCCTGCGCCGCGGCACCGCCTACCGCTCCGCCGCCATGGAAGCGGGCGTCAGCGCCGACGGCCGTGAGGTCGAGATCGGCCCGCCCCCGGGCATCGGCCGGATCAGCTGGCTCGCCGCCCCCTTCGGCCCCGACGAGATCGCCGTGCTCCTCCACGCCGACCGCCGCACCGTCACCGCGGCCATCGAGATCGAGGGCCCGGGCGTCGGCCTCCGCGACAGCGAGGACCAGGAAGCGCTCGTCGACCGTTTCGGCACCCTCCTCAAACACGTGGCCAACGGCGACGGCTTCGTCACCCGCCTCCAGATGCTCGCCCGCACCCTCCCCGCCGACCCCGACGCCCATGCCAAGGACGTCGCCCAACGTGGCGACAAGGCGTCCCCGGGCTGGCTCCAGGAGTCCTACGACCAACTCCAGTCCATGGTCTCCACCTCCAGCGAGCAGCACCGCGCCTACCTCGTCGCCTGCATGCACTACAGCCGCGAACTGGCCGCCGAGGCCAACGCCATGGCCCGCGCCGCCCGTCCCCACGGCGGCCGCAAGCTCGACCGCGACGCCGGCCTCGCCGTCGTCATGGCCCGCGAGCTCACCGACATCTGCGCCCGCCTCGCCGAGGCCGACATCCGGGTACGCCAACCGCTCGGCCAGAGCCGCCTGGCCTCCCTCGTGCACTCCATGTACGACCCCGACCACCCCATCGACCACATCCAGGCCATGACCAAGCGCAACGCCTGGCCCGCCGAGCTGGACGCGGTCGAGCCGACCTTCCTCCAGGCCAAGACCCGCGAGTCCACCACCCGCGCCCCCTGGTGCCACGCCACGGCCTGGGTGAAGGAATGGCCGATGACCCCCGTCGGCGTCAACTTCCTCGCCCCGCTCCTCGTCCACACCCCCGACGTCATCCGCACCGTCGCTGTCTGCATGGATCTCGAACCCACCGAGGTCGCCATCGAACGCATGCTGACCGAGAAGACCAACGACGACGCCGAGGCCAGCCGACAGGCCAAGATGAACCGCACCGTCGACCCCCGCGACATCGCCGCCCACGGCCGGCTCGACCAGCGGGGTGAAGATCTCGCCAGCGGCGCGGCCGGAGTGAACCTGGTGGGGTACATCACGGTGTCGTCCCGCTCCCCTGAGGCCCTCGCCCGCGACAAGCGCACGATCCGCGCCTCCGCCGGCAAGTCGTATCTCAAGCTGGAGTGGTGCGACCGCGAGCACCACCGGGCCTTCGTGAACACGCTCCCGTTCGCCACGGGCATCCGGCGCTGACGAGAGATCAACCCCTGCTCCACCACCCGCAAAAGAACTACAACCACCCCACCCACCCCACCCACCCCAAAACCGCAACCAGAGAGGGCACCCCACCATGCGAGACCCCCTGTCCGCATTGTCGGATGCCTTCACCTCCTTCCTCTTCGGCAAGGTGGAGACGACCCGCCTCCCCGTCCGTACGTCGACGGGCCAGGCCCAGGCCGTCTACCTCCCCACCGCCGCCCCCGGCCTCGGCGACTCCGGCGTGATCATCGGCCGCGAGGTCTACAGCGGGAAGGGCTACATCTACGACCCCTTCCAGCTGTACGGGCAACAGCTCCCCGCCCCCCACTGGCTCGTCCTCGGCGAGTCCGGCAACGGCAAGTCCGCACTGGAGAAGACCTACGTCCTGCGCCAGCTCCGCTTCCGTGACCGCCAGGTCGTCGTCCTCGACGCCCAGGGCGAGGACGGCGTCGGCGAATGGAACCTCATCGCCCAGGAGCTGGGCATAACCCCCATCCGGCTGGACCCCACCGCAGCGCTCAACGGCGGCATCCGGCTCAACCCCCTCGACCCCTCCATCACCACCACCGGCCAGCTCGCCCTGCTCCGTACGATCATCGAAGTCGCGATGGGCCACGGGCTCGACGAGCGTTCCGGCTTCGCGCTGAAGGTGGCCCACGCCTACGTCACCGCGACCATCACGGAGCGCCAGCCGGTCCTGATGGACATCGTGGAGCAGCTGCGCCACCCGGAGCCCGAGTCCGCCGAGGCGATGAACGTCGACATAGACGATGTACGGGCCTGGGGCCTGGACGTCGCCCTCGTCCTGGACCGTCTGGTCGACGGTGACCTGCGCGGCATGTTCGACGGCCCCACGGCCGCCGGCATCGACCTCGACGCGCCCCTCATCGTCTTCGACCTCTCGCACATCGACCGCAACTCGATCGCGATGCCGATCCTGATGGCGATCGTCGGCGTCTGGCTGGAGCACACCTGGATCAGGCCCGACCGCAAGAAGCGCATCTTCCTGGTCGAGGAGGCGTGGCACATCATCAACTCCCCGTTCGTCGCCCAGCTCTTCCAGCGCCTCCTGAAGTTCGGACGCCGGCTCGGCCTCTCGTTCGTCGCCGTCGTCCACCACCTCAGCGACGTGGTGGACGGAGCCGCGGCGAAGGAAGCGGCGGCCATCCTCAAGATGGCCTCCACCCGCACGATCTACGCCCAGAAATCGGACGAGGCCAGAGCGACCGGCCGGGTCATCGGCCTGCCCCGCTGGGCCGTCGAGATCATCCCGACCCTCACACCCGGCATCGCCGTCTGGGACGTCAACGGCAACGTCCAGGTCGTCAAACACCTGATCACCGAAGCCGAACGCCCCCTGGTCTTCACCGACCGCGCCATGACCGAGGGATCGGCGGACGACATGCTCCCCGAGGACATCCGCGCCGCCGAACTGGAGGCGGAGCAACGGGCGGCCCGGATCGAGCACCAGCAGCGGATGAGCGATTCTTCAGAGTCAACGGTGGCATGACATGGCACGCCAGGCAGCGCGGGGCCGGGGCCCGGCCCATCACGACGGACCCGACCGGCCCCAGGGCGGCGGCATCCCGGACGGCCTGCTGATCGGCCTCCTGGGCCTCCTCTTCGCCGCCACCCTGGTCGCCTGGACGGCCGCCGGCCTGGCCGGGCTCCTCTCCCACGGGGCCTGGCCGGACGGCGTGACGTTCACCCGGTCCCCGCTCGCCCTGCGCGAACTGGCCACCGCCCCCCAGGACCTCGCCGCGGCCTGGCCGGGGACGCCCCCGGCGCAGCTGTCCGGATACGGCCTGTTCTGGGGCCTGTTCATCGGTGAACTGATGGTGCTGCTGGTCCTCGCGGTGTTCACGCTCGGAGTCGTGGCCCGTGGCCGCGCCGTACGGGAGCGGCGCCGCGAGGAACGAGCCTTCGGAACGCACGAGAAGCAGCCCCCCGCCGTAAGGGCGGCACCGGCCGCAGAGCCGGCACCGGCACCCGGCCACACCGCCGAAGACACCCCCGCGGCCGAACACACGCCCCCTCCCGCCAGGGGAGACGCACCACACCTCACCCCCAAGACACCCAAGACACCCGAGACACCCGAGGCACCCGAGGCACCCGGAGCACCGGCGGCCCTCAGACCCCCTGAGACACTCGGGACCCCAGGAACCCCTGAGATCCCCGAGACCTCTGAGATGCCGGGGACCTCTGAGATCCCCGGAATGGCCCCCTCCGCCCTCCTCCTCCCCTCCCCCCGCAT
>NZ_NTGZ01000010.1 GCF_002551245.1 Streptomyces sp. rh34 | reverse complement strand
CCGCTCAGAGATGTGTATAAGAGACAGGGCCCGCAGCGCGTCCACGGCGGCCCGCGAGGCGGGGGCGGGGGTCAGTCCCTGGGCGGCGCGGATCTCCACGGCGCGGGTCGCGGCGTACAGCTCGACCGCGACGATCCGGGCCAGGTTGTCCACGGCCGTACGGAGTTTGCGCGCGGCGGACCAGCCCATGGAGACGTGGTCCTCCTGCATCGCGGAGGACGGGATGGAGTCGGCGGAGGCGGGGACCGCGAGCCGCTTCATCTCGCTGACCAGGGCGGCCTGGGTGTACTGGGCGATCATCAGGCCCGAGTCGACCCCGGCGTCGTCCGCGAGGAACGGCGGCAGGCCGTGCGAGCGGTTCTTGTCGAGCAGCCGGTCGGTGCGGCGTTCGCAGATCGAGCCGAGGTCGGCGGCGACGATCGCGAGGAAGTCCAGGACGTACGCGACGGGCGCGCCGTGGAAGTTCCCGTTGGACTCGACCCGGCCTCCCCCGTTCTCGGCTTCGCTCGAACGGGAGGTGCCCCCTCGCAGGACCACCGGATTGTCGATGGAGGAGGCCAGTTCGCGGCCCGCGACGACGGCCGCGTAGTCGAGGGTGTCGCGGCCCGCACCGTTGACCTGGGGGGCGCAGCGCACCGAGTAGGCGTCCTGGACCCGGGGGGCGTCGTCCTGGTGATGGCCCGTCAACCCTGAACCGGCGAGCACCCGCAGCATGTTGTCCGCGCTGACGCCCTGCCCGGGGTGCGGGCGGATGGCGTGCAGCTCGGGGGCGAGGACCTTGTCCGTGCCGAGCAGCGCCTCCAGGGAGAGGGCGGCGGTGATGTCGGCCGAGGTGTAGAGGTTCTTCAGGTCGGCGAGGGCCATGACCAGCATGCCGAGCATGCCGTCGGTGCCGTTGAGGAGGGCGAGGCCCTCCTTCTCGCGGAGCTCGACCGGAGTGATGCCGTGCGCGGCGAGAAGCTCGCCCGCGGGCCGGACCGTGCCGTCGGGGCCCTCCGCGTCACCCTCGCCCATCAGGGTGAGCGCACAGTGCGAGAGCGGGGCGAGGTCGCCGGAGCAGCCGAGCGAGCCGTACTCGTGGACGACGGGCGTGATACCCGCGTTCAGCAGGTCGGCCATGGTCTGCGCGACCTCGGGGCGTACCCCGGTGTGGCCGGAGGCGACCGTCTTCAGCCGGAGGAACATCAGCGCGCGGACGACCTCGCGCTCGACGCGGGGGCCCATGCCGGCCGCGTGCGAGCGGACGATGTTGCGCTGGAGCTGCGCCCGCAGTTCCGGGCTGATGTGGCGGCTGGCGAGGGCGCCGAAGCCGGTGGAGACGCCGTAGACCGGCTCGGGCTTGGCGGCGAGCGCGTCCACGATGAGACGGGCGGCGGCAAGGGCCTCCACGGCGGCGGCGGAGAGCTCGACCCGGGCGCCGTGGCGGGCCACGGCGACGACGTCCTCGGCGGTGGTTCCGGACGTCCCCACCACGACAGTGTGCATATCCATATTCAGCAGCGTACGGACTGAAACCCTTCATGTCACTAGTGGTGCGGCCCGGAGCCCCTTACGGGACCGAAGGAGTACGTGAGCGGCCCTGCGCCGAGGCCTGGTGCGCCGCCACCACGCCGAAACGACGCGCCCGCGCCCACCCGCGCACGGCGCGCCCGGGTTCACGGACGGTTGCCGCGCAGCCTGCGCCGGTCGTGCGCGGACTTGGGCGGGGAGTCCGCGAGCCGGATGACCTCGCCGTCCCGCCCGGCCACCACAGGACCCAGCGAGCGGGCGGCCTTGGCCCGGTACTGGGCGGCGTCCGCGAGCCGGAACAGCCGCCTGGCCGAGCGCACCGGGCCGATCGGGTCGCCGGTCGACGCGACCCCGCAGGCGACCCCGTCGCCCAGCTCGATCACCGCCGCCCGGTCGCACAGCTCGGTGGCGACGGCGACCACCGCGTCGGCCGGGGGACCCGCCGCGAGCAGACAGAACTCGTCGCCGCCCAGCCGGGCCGCCAGCGCCTCCGGCAGCATCGCCCCGCACAGCGACAGCACGGAGCCGAAACGTTCCAGCAGACGGTCGCCGATGGCGTGGCCATGGGTGTCGTTCACCGCCTTGAGACCGTTCAGGTCGCAGACGACGAGGCTGACGACCGTGTCGTCGACACGGTGCCGCTCGACGGCCTCGTCGAGCCGGATGTCGACCGCCCGGCGGTTGGCCAGACCGGTCAGCGGGTCGGTGAAGGCCAGCTTGCGGACCTCCTCCAGCCGCTCGGTCTGGGCGATCCCGGAGGCCACGACGGCGGCGAGCACGGTCGCGAAGTCCGCGTCGGCCCGGCCGAAGACGGGCTGCCCGGCCGGCCGCGCCACATACAGCTCGCCCCAGGCCCGGCCGTGCAGCACGATCGGCGCGACCACGCAGCAGCCCCGGCCGCGCCGCCGGAGCGCCGCGACCCGCTGGTGGCAGTAGGGGCGGGCGCCGCGCGCCGGACCGCCCGCGCCGGGCTGCCCGTCGGCGGTCTCCACCCAGGCGTCGGGCTCGCCGCCGCCGGCCCACCGCTCGTGGAGGAACTCGGTGATCTCCGGGAACTCGTGGACCGGGTAGGCCTCCTCCTCGGGGAACTCCTCCTCCCCCTCGGCGCGTTGCCCCGCGTTCACCAGCACCCGCAGCCTGCCCCGGTCCCGCTCCCACACGGAGAGCGCGGCGAAACTGCCGCTCAGCGCCTCGCAGGCACCCAGCGCCGCCGCCCGCCACGATTCGCGCGGCGTGTAGGCCGCGGCCATGGCCTGCGCCAGCGAAACCACGGCCCGCAGCCGCACATCGTCACCACCCATTTCCACAGCCTATGTAGATTTGTCCCCTTTTGATCAGTTTGATGCTTAACTAATTTCAACTATTTTTGCGCGAGATACCGCGAGATACCGTGAAATACTCACGCTGTGTCATCGGATCTCATGCGCCGGGCCAGTCGGGCCGCCTCTTCTCGTTGAACGCGGCCACCCCCTCCGCACGGTCCCCGGAGAAGGCCACCGACCGCCAGGCCGCGTCCTCCACCTCCAGTCCCGCCCGCAGGTCGAGCCCCTGGCCCAGCCGGAGCGCCTTCTTGGCCGCACGCAGCCCGACCGGTGAGTTGGCGGCGATCCGGCCGCCCAGCGCGAGGGCCTCCTCGCGGTCCCGGCCCGCCTCGACCAGCTCGTCGACCAGCCCCAGTTCGCGCGCCTCGGCGGCCTCGACCCGGCGGGCGCTGAACACCAGCTCGGCGGCGCGCGCCGCCCCCACCCGGCGCGGCAGCAGCTGCGTACCTCCGCCGCCCGGGATGACGCCCACGGACACCTCGGGCAGCCCGACCACGGCGGTGGCGTCGGCAACGATCACATCGCAGGCGAGGGCGAGCTCGAAGCCGCCGCCGAGGGCGAAGCCGTGCACGGCGGCGATCACCGGCATCGGCAGCTCCAGGACCCCGGTGTAGGCGGCGCGCGCGGTGGGCCGCTGACGTACGAGGTCGGCGTCGGTGAAGGAGTTGCGCTCCTTGAGGTCGGCGCCCACGCAGAAGGCCCGCTCGTGGCTGGAGGTCAGGACGGTGGCCCGGACGTCCCGGTCGGCGCCGAGCGCGTCGCAGGCGGCGGCGATGGAGCGGGCCATGTCGGTGGAGACGGCGTTCATGGCCTTGGGCCGGTCGAGGACCAGCTCGGCGACATGATCCTGCCCCTCGTGCCGCCGTACGACGACGAACTCCCCGTACCGCTGCTCGGACGTGACGGTCATGGCTGCACCCCTGTCATGGACGGCCTGTTAACGAGCGTTACCGTCACGGATCCTAGACAGGACGGCGCCGCCCCGACAGGGCGGGACGGGGCGGGGGCGTGACGACCGGGGCGGAGGCGCGACGACAGAGGCTCGCCGAAGGGGCGAACCGCGCTCAGGAGCCGGTCTTCCCCCGCCGGGCCAGCAGCCACGGCTCCACCACGCCGAGCCCGCGCACCGGACGCTGCCACATCGGCTGGAGCCCGAAGCGGTACGTGGGCAGCGGCGGCTCGTCGTCGGGCGCGCGGCCCTCCTTCTCGGCGACCCGGGCCCGTTCGGCGGCGGCCGCGACGGCCTCGGCGGCCTGCGCCTCGGACTCCGGGGCGTCGCCGTGCCGGACCAGCTCCTTGGCGAACGCCCCGTCGACCAGGACGGCGTCCTTCGGCGCTATCGAGGTGAGCCGGCTGGCGAGGTTCACCGTGGTGCCGAAGACGTCGCCCATCCGGGTGGTGACCGTGCCGAAGGCGATGCCCACGCGCAGGGCGGGCATCGTCTCGTCCTGGGACATCGCCTCGATCAGCCGGAGCGCTATCTCGGCGGCCGTGCCCGCGTCGTCGGCGGCGAAGAGGACCTCGTCGCCGAGGGTCTTGATGAGCCGGCCGCCGTGCGCGGCGACCAGGTCGGCGGCGGTCGTCTCGAAGGACTCGACCAGCTCGCCGAGCTCCTCCTCCTCGAGGCGCCGGGTCAGCCGGGTGAAGCCGACCAGGTCGGCGAAGCCGACGGCGAGCCGCCGGTCGACCATCTCCTCGTCGTCCGCGGCCTGCACGACCCGGCCGGTGGCGGCGGCGAGCTGGCGCCGCCACACGTAGACGAGGAACTCCTGGAGCTCCGGGAGCAGCAGCTCGACCAGCGGGTACGTGACCTCGGTGCGGGTCATGCCGGGCTCGGGCGGCTCGGTCAGCCCCTCCAGGAACGAGTCGATCTGCCACTCGGCCAGCCGGGCGGTGGTCTGCCCGGTGGAGCGGGCGACCTGGATCGCCATCGGCTCGCTGAGCAGCCCCGCCTCGACGAGGCCGGCGAGCCGCCGCAGGGCGAGCACGTCGGCCTCGGTGAGCGCCTTGGCCTGGCCGATGTCGGCGAAGCCCATGGCCCGCCAGAACCGGGAGGCCAGGTCCATGGAGACCCCGGCGGTGCGGGCCGCCTGGAAGGGCGTGTAGCGCCGGTCGGCCCCCAGGATCAGCGCTTCGAGGCGGATGGCGAGGGGGTCGTCGGTCGGTTCCACCGTGTGGTCGACCTCGTGGTGGGGTGTGGCGTGGACCGAGGAGTCCGGCCCGGGCTCCTCACCCGCGCCGGACGTCGTGTCGCCGACGGTCACCAGCCGCCTCCTGCCCGTTCCCTGCGCACTGCCCTGCCGATCTGTCGCTGGATCGCCTCAACGATACGGCAGGTGTGCCCCAGCTCACGTCCTTGGCCGCCCGTCCCCGGTGCGTCGCGCGTGACATCCCAGGCATACGCGGTATCCGCCCGTACGCCCGTCGGGAGCGCGGCCCCCCTCAGGTCAGGCCGCCCGCCGCGCCCCGCAGGTGGACGATGTCCCCGGCCGAGACCGGCTGCTGGAGCCCGTCCTCGGTGGAGAGGACGAGACGTCCGTCCCCGTCGATCGCGACCGCCTCGCCGACCAGGGACGTCCCCCCTGGCAGCTCCGCCCGCACGGTCCGGTCCAGCGTCGCGCAGCCCGCCGCGTAGGCGGCCTGGAGCCCGCTCGCGGCCGCGTCGCCACCGGCCGCCTTCCACTGGCCGTACCAGTGCTCCAGCGACCGCAGGACGGCGCGCAGCAGGGTCTCCCGGTCGGTGGAGACCGCTCCGGCGAGCGCCAGCGACCCGGCGGTGGGGGCGGGCAGCTCGTCGGCGCGGAGCGAGACGTTGATGCCGAGGCCGACGACGATGCCGTCCCCGGCGAACTCGCCGAGGATGCCGCCCGTCTTGCGTTCCTCCCCCTCCACCGAGACGAGCAGGTCGTTGGGCCATTTCAGCGACATGTCGACACCCGCCGACTTCGCGAGCCCGGTCGCGGCGGCGACCCCGGCCAGCAGCGGCACCCACCCCCAACGCTCCACGGGGATGTCACCGGGCTCCAGGTACACCGAGAGGAACAGCCCGGAGCGGGGCGGTGCGGTCCAGCTCCGCTCCAGCCGTCCGCGCCCCGCGGTCTGCTCCTCGGCGACCAGCACCGTGCCCTCGCCCACCGCCCCGCCACGGGCCTGCCCGGCGAGGTCGGTGTTGGTGGATCCGGTGGACCCCACGACCTCCAGCGACGTCCACAGCGCGTCCGGCCGCAGCAGTCCGCGACGCAGCGCGGTCACGTTGAGGGGCGGCCGGTCGAGATCCGACCAGCGGTTGTGTGGCGCATCCGGTGGTGTCATGCAACCCAGCCTAGGTGTGGCAAAGGACGCACTGCCTTTCCGGAGGCGCGCCGATACCCTACGAGTCAGTAGCCAGAGCCGGACTGACGGCTGGCCGTCCCCCCGTGACCGGTGCCAGACGTCGTCCCCGTGACCAGGCAGGGAGCCGCCCCCCGATGTCCGAGCCGCTAAGCGACATCCACACCACCGCGGGCAAGCTCGCGGACCTCACGCGCCGCATCGACGAAGCGACGCACGCCGGTTCGGCCCGCGCGGTCGAGAAGCAGCACGCCAAGGGCAAGCTGACGGCCCGTGAGCGGGTCGAGCTGCTGCTGGACGAGGGCTCCTTCGTGGAGCTCGACGAGTTCGCCCGGCACCGCTCCACCAACTTCGGCATCGAGAAGAACCGCCCGTACGGGGACGGAGTCGTCACCGGTTACGGCACGGTCGACGGCCGCCCGGTCTGCGTGTACTCGCAGGACTTCACGATCTTCGGCGGTTCGCTCGGCGAGGTCTACGGCGAGAAGATCGTCAAGGTCATGGACTTCGCGCTGAAGACCGGCTGTCCGGTCATCGGCATCAACGACGGCGGCGGCGCGCGCATCCAGGAAGGCGTCGTCGCGCTCGGCCTGTTCGCCGAGATCTTCCGCCGCAACGTGCACGCCTCCGGGGTGATCCCGCAGATCTCGCTGATCGTCGGCCCGTGCGCGGGCGGGGCGGTCTACTCCCCCGCGATCACCGACTTCACGGTGATGGTCGACCAGACCTCGCACATGTTCATCACCGGTCCCGACGTCATCAAGACGGTCACCGGCGAGGACGTCGGCTTCGAGGAGCTGGGCGGCGCCCGTACGCACAACACCACCTCCGGGGTGGCGCACCACATGGCGGGCGACGAGAAGGACGCCATCGAGTACGTCAAGTCGCTGCTGTCGTACCTCCCGTCGAACAACCTCTCCGAGGCGCCGGCCTTCCCGGAGGAGGCGGACCTCGCCACCACCGACGAGGACCGCGAGCTGGACACGCTCATCCCGGACTCGGCGAACCAGCCGTACGACATGCACACCGCGATCGAGCACGTGCTGGACGACGGCGAGTTCCTGGAGACCCAGGCCCTGTTCGCGCCGAACATCATCACCGGCTTCGGCCGGGTCGAGGGCCACCCGGTCGGCATCGTCGCCAACCAGCCGATGCAGTTCGCCGGCTGCCTGGACATCAACGCCAGCGAGAAGGCGGCCCGCTTCGTCCGCACCTGCGACGCGTTCAACGTCCCCGTCATCACCTTCGTGGACGTGCCGGGCTTCCTGCCGGGCGTGGACCAGGAGTACGGCGGCATCATCCGGCGCGGCGCGAAGCTGATCTACGCCTACGCGGAGGCGACGGTCCCGCTGATCACCGTCATCACCCGCAAGGCCTTCGGCGGCGCGTACGACGTGATGGGCTCCAAGCACCTGGGCGCCGACCTGAACCTCGCCTGGCCGACCGCGCAGATCGCCGTCATGGGGGCGCAGGGCGCGGTGAACATCCTGCACCGCCGCGCCATCGCCGCCGCCGAGGACCCGGACGCGACGCGGGCCGAACTGATGACGGACTACGAGGACGCGCTGCTCAACCCGTACGTGGCGGCCGAGCGCGGCTACGTCGACGCGGTGATCATGCCGTCCGACACCCGGGCCCACATCGTCAAGGGGCTGCGTCAGCTGCGTACGAAGCGGGAATCCCTGCCTCCGAAGAAGCACGGCAACATCCCGCTCTAACCGGTCCCATCAGCCGCTCGCAGAAAGGTCTGCCCATGATCAAGGTCGTACGGGGCAACCCCACCCCGGAGGAGCTGGCCGCCGCACTGGCGGTGGTCCGGGCGCGCGCCGCGGCGGCGTCCGCCGTGTCGTCCGGCGCACCGCTGCCGGCCGAACAGTGGTCCGACCCGGGGCGCATCGCCCGCACCGGCCGCCCTCGGCCGGGCCCCCGCGCCTGGGCCCGGACGTACTGGCCGGCCTGAGCCGCCGGTCCGACCGCGAGCCGCCCCCGTCCCGATCGGGGGCGGCTTTGAGTACCTGTACTCAGGCGTGGGGACGGGCGGCGCAGCAGGATCGGGAGCATGCTGTGGTCCGACCCCGAGAACAAGCCGCCGAAGGAACTGCGCGACGCCCAGGCCATGCTGCGCAGAGCGGGCGTCCTGCTGGCGATGGCCATGCTGGTGGCGATGTTCGTGCTCGGCATCCGCTGAGCGGCGGGCCCGCGGCCCCTCGGCCCCCACGGGCCCTTCTACGATGGCTCGCATGACTGATCAGCGCCGTCTCGTGCTCGCCTCCGCCTCCCCCGCCCGTCTCGGCCTGCTGCGCCAGGCCGGTTTCGCCCCCGAGGTGATCGTCAGCGGGGTGGACGAGGACGCCCTGAGCGCGCCGACCCCCGCCGAGCTCGCGCTCGTCCTGGCCCGGGCCAAGGCGGCGGCGGTCGCGGAGCGCCCCGAGGTGGCGGGCGCCCTGGTCATCGGCTGCGACTCGGTGCTGGAGCTGGACGGCGAGGCGCTGGGCAAGCCGGCCGACGCCGAGGAGGCCACCGCCCGCTGGAAGTCGATGCGCGGCCGGTCGGGCGTCCTGCGGACCGGGCACAGCGTGATCGACACCGCCACCGGGCGCACCGCGTCGGCGACGGCGTCCACGGTCGTACGGTTCGGCGAGCCGAGCGACGCCGAGGTCGCCGCGTATGTGGCCTCGGGCGAACCGCTCCACGTCGCGGGGGCGTTCACGCTGGACGGCCGCTCGGCCCCGTTCGTCGACTCCATCGAGGGCGACCACGGCAACGTCATCGGGCTCTCGCTGCCACTGCTGCGCCGACTGCTGGGCGAACTGGACGTCTCCGTGACGGAGCTGTGGGTCCAGACCGGCGGCCTCTAGACCGGCAGCCCCTTTGCCGCCGCCGGGGCCACCTCGTCGCTCGCGCCGTCCTCGGCCCGGGTCCCGGGCCCGTACGCCAGCAGGGTGAGCACCAGCAGGGCCAGCACGAGCATCATGAACGCGAAGGCGCCCCAGCCCACCAGGCCGACGACGACCGCGCCGAGGACGCCGTGCACGACCGCGCAGCCGATCAGGGCGACGCGTCCGAAGCGCCCCGGGGCCCGGTCGCGGGCCCCGGCCAGCAGGGCGACCAGCCCGCACAGGACCAGCAGCAGCCCGGAGACGCCGCCCATCACCCAGGTGCCGGTGGACATGGCGTCCGGGTCCAGACCGGCGAGCGACATGTTCTGGTTCTCGGCGACCGTGGCCAGGACGGCGTTGATGAGCACGATGCCCACCGCCTCCCCGAACAGCACGAGCGCGGTCACGATCGCCACCGGTCTGCGCATGACCGTTCCACCCCCTGTTACCTGCAGTACGTGCGTAGCGCGGACCCTACTCACGGGTATTCCGTCGGACAAGAGGTACGACAGGGGTGGGGCAGGTCCGTGCGCCGGGCAAAGAATCCATCGGCCGTTCGTAGGGACTCCACAAAGAAACACCGTGAGGCGTTGACCTTAAAGACAGAGACCTGCACCACACCGGCTGGTTACTGTGCGGTGGAGGATCGCGGCGTACCGTGGTGCCACAAGGGATTTCACTACTGGGGCAAGCCTCGGATCACACTCCGTGTGGGCAAGCTCACCATTGGGGACGGGTCGTACGGCCGTGTCGGTAGTCCCTAAACTCAGCTTGTTTCGAGGAGGGAGTCATCGTGCGCAAGGTGCTCATCGCCAACCGTGGCGAAATCGCTGTCCGCGTTGCTCGGGCGTGCCGGGACGCGGGGATCGCGAGTGTCGCGGTCTACGCCGAGCCGGACCGGGACGCACTGCATGTCCGGGCCGCAGACGAGGCGTTCGCCCTGGGCGGTGACACCCCGGCCGCCAGCTATCTGGACATGGCCAAGGTGCTGCGGGCCGCGGCGGATTCGGGGGCGGACGCGGTCCACCCCGGTTACGGATTCCTGTCGGAGAACGCGGAGTTCGCCCAGGCCGTCCTGGACGCCGGGCTGACCTGGATCGGCCCGCCGCCGCAGGCCATCCGCGACCTCGGCGACAAGGTCGCCGCCCGGCACATCGCCCAGCGCGCGGGCGCCCCGCTGGTGGCCGGCACCCCGGACCCGGTCTCCGGGTCCGACGAGGTCGTCGCGTTCGCCGAGCAGAACGGACTGCCGGTCGCGATCAAGGCGGCCTTCGGCGGCGGCGGTCGCGGCCTGAAGGTGGCCCGCACGCTGGAGGAGATCCCGGAGCTGTACGACTCCGCGGTCCGCGAGGCCGTGGCGGCGTTCGGCCGGGGCGAGTGCTTCGTCGAGCGCTACCTCGACAAGCCGCGCCACGTGGAGACCCAGTGCCTGGCCGACACCCACGGCAACGTGGTCGTCGTCTCCACCCGCGACTGTTCGCTCCAGCGCCGCCACCAGAAGCTCGTGGAGGAGGCCCCGGCCCCCTTCCTGAGCCAGGCGCAGAACGAGGAGCTGTACGCGGCGTCGAAGGCGATCCTGAAGGAAGCCGGCTACGTCGGCGCCGGCACGGTCGAGTTCCTCGTCGGCGCTGACGGGACCATCTCGTTCCTGGAGGTCAACACCCGCCTCCAGGTCGAGCACCCCGTCACCGAAGAGGTCACGGGCATCGACCTCGTACGCGAGATGTTCCGTATCGCCGACGGCGAGGAGCTCGGCTACGACGATCCCGCCGTGCGCGGTCACTCCTTCGAGTTCCGTATCAACGGCGAGGACCCGGGCCGCGGCTTCCTGCCCGCCCCCGGCACCGTCACCACCTTCGCCCCGCCGACCGGCCCCGGCGTCCGCCTCGACGCGGGCGTCGAGTCGGGCAGCGTGATCGGCCCCGCCTGGGACTCCCTGCTCGCCAAGCTCATCGTGACCGGCGCGACCCGCGAGCAGGCGCTCCAGCGCGCCGCCCGCGCGCTGGCGGAGTTCACCGTCGAGGGCATGGCCACCGCCATCCCGTTCCACCGTGCCGTCGTCGCGGACCCCGCCTTCACGGCGGACCCGTTCACCGTCCACACACGGTGGATCGAGACCGAGTTCGTCAACGACATCAAGCCCTTCGCCGCCCCCGCGGACGCGGATGCGGAGGACGAGGCCGGACGGGAGACCGTCGTCGTCGAGGTCGGCGGCAAGCGCCTGGAAGTGTCGCTGCCGTCCTCGCTGGGCATGTCGCTGGCCCGCACCGGCCTCGCCGCCGGGGCGAAGCCCAAGCGCCGCGCCGCGAAGAAGGCCGGCTCCGCCGCCTCGGGCGACAGCCTCGCCTCGCCCATGCAGGGCACCATCGTCAAGATCGCGGTGGAGGAGGGCCAGGAGGTCAAGGAGGGCGACCTCGTCGTCGTCCTGGAGGCCATGAAGATGGAGCAGCCGCTCAACGCGCACCGCTCCGGCACCGTCAAGGGCCTCACCGCCGAGGTCGGCGCCTCCGTCACCTCCGGCGCCCTGATCTGCGAGATCAAGGACTGACCGCCCGGCACGCCCCGAAGGGCCCGGTCCACGTCGTGATGACGCGGGCCGGGCCCTTCGTCACAGTGGCATCCTGGAACCCACGAGGGTCCGAGGACCGAGGGAGGGGCGGAAGCCATGGCAGGGGCGATCCCGATGGAGACGAGCACGGCACAAGCGCCGGCCCGGCCGATGCGCGCGGACGCGCGCCGGAACCACGACCGGCTGGTGGGTGAGGCCCGCAGGTCCTTCGCCGAGCACGGCACGGACGCGTCGCTGGAGGACATCGCCCGGCGGGCGGGTGTGGGCATCGGCACCCTCTACCGGCACTTCCCGAACCGGGACGCCCTGATGAACGCGGTCTTCCAGGACGCCCTGTGCTCACTCCTGGACCGCTCCCGGGAGCTGGCGGCGGCGGAAGCCCCGTGCCGTGCGCTGGTGGACTGGCTGGGCGCGATCGTCACTCATGCGGGTGAGTACCGCGGCCTGGCCCACGGCCTGATGTCCGCCTCGCGCAACGAGACCTCGGCCCTCGCGCAGTGCCATCTGCCGCTCCGGGAGGCGGGCGCGGGGCTGCTGCGCCGGGCCCAGGAGAGCGGGTCGGTGCGGGCCGACGTCTCGATCGACGATCTGCTCCAGCTCACCAACGCGATCGCGCTGGCGGCCGAGCAGTCGCCCGACGACCCGGAGTTGGCGGAGCGGCTGCTGCGGCTGACGCTGCGCGGGCTGAAGTAGGGGGCCCTGCGGCCGGGCTCGTGACCGCCGCGCGGGGTTCGGGGGCCAGCGCCCCCGAGACGGCCCTACCGCCGCCGCAGGTCCGCGACCCGCGCCCGCTCTCCCGGGACGTCCGCCAGCGCGGAGGCACTGCGGAGCTGCGGCCCGAGACCGCCGTTCTGCGTGCGCCGCTGGCCGGGGAGCGGCATCTCCCGGCGGGGCTGACGCCCCGGAGGGCCGCCGTCCCCGCCGGACGCGTCCGCGCCCGGACCGGCCACCGTGATCTCCACACCCTGGTCCGCCAGGGACTGGAGCTCGGCGGCGGCCCGCTCGTCGTGGAGCGGGGGCTCGTCCGTCACCAGACGGGTGATCAGCTCGGTGGGCACCGTCTGGAACATGGTGTCCGAGCCGAGCTTGGTGTGGTCCGCCAGGACGACCACCTCCGCGGCGGCCTGCACGAGAGCCCGGTCGACGCTGGCCGAGAGCATGTTGGAGGTGGACAGGCCACGCTCCGCCGTGAGGCCGCTCCCGGAGAGGAAGGCCCGGGAGACCCGCAGCCCCTGGAGGGACTGCTCGGCCCCGCTGCCCACCAGCGCGTAGTTGCTCCCGCGCAGGGTGCCGCCGGTCATGACGACTTCCACCCGGTTGGCGTGGGCCAACGCCTGGGCCACCAGCAGGGAGTTGGTGACGACGGTCAGACCGGGGACCCGCGCGAGCCGACGGGCCAGCTCCTGCGTGGTCGTGCCGGCGCCGACCACGATGGCCTCGCCCTCGCCGACGAGGCCTGCGGCCAGGTCGGCGATAGCAGTCTTCTCCGCGGTGGAGAGATGGGATTTCTGCGGAAAGCCGGACTCCCGCGTAAAACCGCCCGGCAAGACCGCACCGCCGTGCCGGCGGTCGAGGAGTCCTTCTGCCTCCAGTGCCCGCACGTCCCGCCGTACGGTCACTTCGGAGGTCTGGACGACGCGGGCGAGCTCACGGAGCGATACCGCCCCGTTGGCACGCACCATTTCGAGGATCAATTGACGACGTTCTGCAGCGAACACGAAACTGACAGTAACCTGACCGCCGGTGAGTTTTCAGCAGTTTGCGCCGAATAACAGAAGTTGTACTTCAAAGGGGCCTCCAAGTGGTATAGGAGGCCCCTCTGTTGTTCAGCGGTGATCGTCAGGCGGTCGTCGCACCGCCCGGACTGCCGCCGAGTTGCGGTGAGATGCCGGAAATGCCGCGCTTCCCGGGCCCTCAGTCCTCGCCCGTGAGCTTGCGGGTGTGCAGCTGCCGGGCCACTTCGGCGATCGATCCGGAGAGGGACGGGTACACCGTGAACGCGTTGGCGATCTGCTCCACCGTCAGGTTGTTGTCGACCGCGAGCGAGATGGGATGGATCAGCTCGCTGGCGCGCGGCGCGACCACGCAGCCCCCGACCACGATGCCCGTACCGGGACGGCAGAAGATCTTGACGAAGCCGTCGCGGATGCCCTGCATCTTGGCGCGCGGGTTGCGCAGCAGCGGCAGCTTCACCACCCGGGCCTCGATCTTGCCCGCGTCGACCTCGGCCTGGCTGTAGCCGACGGTGGCGATCTCCGGGTCGGTGAAGACGTTGGCGGAGACGGCCTTGAGGTTCAGCGGGGCGACCGCGTCGCCCAGGAAGTGGTACATCGCGATGCGGCCCTGCATCGCGGCGACCGAGGCCAGCGCGAAGATCCCGGTGACGTCACCGGCCGCGTAGACGCCGGGGGCGCTGGTGCGCGAGACCCGGTCGGTGAGGACGTGCCCGGAGTCCTTGAGCCGTACGCCGGCCTCCTCCAGGCCCATGCCCGCGGTGTTCGGGATCGCGCCGACCGCCATCAGGCAGTGCGAGCCGGTGATGACCCGGCCGTCGGCCAGCGTCACCTCGACCCGGTCGCCGACACGCTTGGCGGACTGGGCGCGGGAGCGGGCCATGACGTTCATCCCGCGGCGGCGGAAGACGTCCTCCAGGACGGCGGCGGCGTCCGGGTCCTCGCCGGGCAGCACCCGGTCCCGGGAGGAGACGAGGGTGACGCGGGAGCCGAGCGCCTGGTAGGCGCCGGCGAACTCGGCGCCGGTGACACCGGATCCGACGACGATGAGCTCCTCGGGAAGCTCGTCGAGGTCGTAGACCTGGGTCCAGTTCAGGATGCGCTCGCCGTCGGGCTGCGCGTCCGGGATCTCCCGGGGGCGGCCGCCGGTCGCTATCAGCACGGCGTCGGCGGTCAGCCGCTCCTCGGTGCCGTCCGCGGCGGTGACGACGACCTGGCGGGACCCGTCGGCGGCCTGGAGCCCGTCGAGCCGGCCCCGGCCGCGCATCACGCGGGCGCCGGCCCGGGTGACGGAGGCGGTGATGTCGTGGGACTGGGCGAGCGCGAGGCGCTTGACCCGGCGGTTGACCTTGCCGAGGTCCACGCCGACGACCCGGGCGGCCTGCTCCACGTGCGGGGTGTCGTCGGCGACGATGATGCCCAGCTCCTCGTACGAGGAGTCGAAGGTGGTCATCACCTCGGCCGTGGCGATCAGGGTCTTCGAGGGCACGCAGTCGGTGAGGACCGAGGCCCCGCCCAGACCGTCGCAGTCGACGACGGTCACCTCCGCGCCGAGCTGGGCGCCCACCAGGGCTGCTTCGTAGCCGCCGGGGCCGCCGCCGATGATCACGATCCGGGTCACGAAAAGTCCGCCTCGCGTTGTGTAACCCGCGGCCGTCTGCCGCCCCGGCCGGGGGTCCGGGGGATCGCCCCGGGGGAATGCAGTACGTACTCCATTGTCCCGCACGCGCCAAAGTGCTTCGCCCCGGGGCCCTCCATACGGGAAAGAGGGCGCCCGCCGCACGGGAACGAGCCGCCGGGAACGGCGCCGCGGACCCGCCGCGCACTCGCCCGACCGGGGCCTTCGTCACAGGAACCGCCGCTCCCGCGCCCACCTCCCGTACCCTCGGTCCCATGTCGCTCTACGCCGCGTACGCCGGCAACCTCGACGCGCGGCTCATGACTCGCCGCGCCCCGCATTCACCGATGCGCAGCACCGGCTGGCTCAACGGCTGGCGGCTGACCTTCGGCGGGGAGCAGATGGGCTGGGAGGGGGCGCTGGCCACCGTGGTGGAGGCTCCGCGCTCCCAGGTCTTCGTCGCGCTGTACGACCTGGCGCCGATGGACGAGGACTCGATGGACCGCTGGGAGGGTGTCGGGCTCGACATCTACCGCCGGATGCGGGTGCGCGTGCACACCCTGGACGGTGAGGAGCCGGCCTGGATGTACGTGCTGAACGGATACGAGGGCGGGCTGCCCTCGGCACGTTATCTGGGCGAGATCGCGGACGCCGCGGAATCCTCCGGCGCACCGCACGACTACGTGATGGAACTGCGCAAGCGTCCCTGCTGACCAGGGCGGACCGGGGCCCGGTCACGCCGTCTTCGTGCAAAAGCACAAGGACCCGCGGCACGTCTTTGCGCCCGTACATCTACGCGCGTAGGGATTCAGCGGTTACGCTCGTCCGCGTGAACGCATCAGTTATTCCGGACAACATCCAGGGCGACCCGCAGGCAGCCGCCGCCGGGGCCGCCGCCCGCCTGCGCGAGCTGACCGGCGCCGAGACCCATGACGTCGCCCTGGTCATGGGCTCCGGCTGGGCGCCCGCGGGCGAAGCACTCGGCGTCCCGGAGGCCGAGTTCCCCGTGACCGACCTGCCCGGCTTCCCGGCGCCCGCCGTCGAGGGCCACGGCGGCACGGTCCGCTCGTACAGGATCGGCGAGAAGCGCGCGCTGGTCTTCCTCGGCCGCACGCACTTCTACGAGGGCCGGGGCGTCGCCGCCGTCGCCCACGGGGTCCGCACGGCGGTGGCCGCGGGCTGCGGGACCGTCATCCTGACGAACGGCTGCGGCGGTCTGCGCGAGGGCATGCGCCCGGGACAGCCGGTCCTGATCAGCGACCACATCAACCTGACGGCCGCCTCCCCGATCATCGGCGCCAACTTCGTCGACCTGACCGACCTGTACTCCCCGCGGCTGCGCGCGCTGTGCAAGGAGATCGACGACACCCTCGAAGAGGGCGTCTACGTCCAGTTGCCCGGCCCGCACTACGAGACCCCGGCCGAGATCAACATGGTCCGGGTGCTCGGCGGCGACCTGGTGGGCATGTCCACGGTCCTGGAGGCCATCGCGGCCCGGGAGGCGGGCGCCGAGGTGCTCGGCCTCTCCCTCGTCACCAACCTGGCGGCGGGCATGTCCGGAGAACCTCTCAACCACGAGGAGGTCCTCCAGGCCGGCCGCGACTCGGCGACCCGGATGGGCGCACTGCTGGCCCGGGTGCTCGACCGCGTCTGATCCGCGCCCTCGGGGACCGGCTCGCCTGTCCCCGAGCCCTTCGGAGACTGGCTCGCCTGCACCCGAGCCCTTCGGGGACCGGCACTGCCTGTTCCTACCCGCCTCGGCCCGCCCGGCCGCGTTTCCAGCCCGTCCGGCGTGTGAGGACCTGGGTCCGGGGCGGAGCCCCGAACCCGCGCCCCCGGACCCCGCGCCCTCGCACCGCCCCCAGCCCCGACCGCCCGCACCCCACCCCCGTACCCCGCTTCCGCACCCCCGAAAGGCGGACCCCGTGCAGCACGACCTCATCGCGCAGGCCAGGACCTGGCTGGCCGAGGACCCCGACCCCGAGACGCGTGCGGAGCTGGGCGCGATCGTCGAGGCGGGCGACACCGCCGAGCTGGCCGCCCGGTTCGCGGGCACGCTCCAGTTCGGCACCGCCGGGCTGCGCGGGGAGCTGGGGGCCGGTCCGATGCGGATGAACCGGTCCGTGGTGATCCGGGCGGCGGCCGGCCTCGCCGCGTATCTGAAGGCCCGGGGCAAGGAGGGCGGGCTCGTCGTCATCGGGTACGACGCCCGCTACAAGTCCGCCGACTTCGCGCGCGACACGGCGGCCGTGATGACCGGGGCCGGGCTGCGCGCAGCCGTGCTCCCCCGCCCGCTCCCCACCCCCGTACTGGCGTACGCCATAAGGCATCTGGGAGCCGTCGCCGGGGTCGAGGTCACCGCCAGCCACAACCCGCCGCGCGACAACGGCTACAAGGTCTACCTCGGCGACGGCTCACAGATCGTGCCCCCGGCCGACGGCGAGATCGCCGCAGCCATCGACGCGGTCGGCCCGCTGGCGGGCGTACCGCGCCCCGAGGGCGGCTGGGAGACCCTCGGCGACGAGGTCCTGGACGCCTACCTCGCCCGCACGGACGCGGTCCTGGCCCCCGACAGCCCCCGTACGGCACGCATCGTCCACACCGCGATGCACGGCGTCGGCACCTCCGTGCTGACCGCCGCGTTCGCGCGGGCCGGGTTCCCCGCGCCGGTGCTCGTCGCGGAGCAGGCCGAGCCGGACCCCGCGTTCCCCACCGTGGCCTTCCCGAACCCGGAGGAGCCCGGCGCGATGGATCTCGCCTTCGCCACCGCGCGCCGGGCCGCGCCGGACCTGGTCATCGCCAACGACCCGGACGCGGACCGCTGCGCCGTCGCCGTGCCCGACACCGCCACGGAGGGCGGCTGGCGGATGCTGCGCGGCGACGAGGTGGGCGCGCTGCTCGCCGCGCACCTGGTGGAGCGGGGCGTGAGCGGCGTGTTCGCCGAGTCGATCGTGTCGTCGTCGCTGCTCGGCCGGATCGCGGAGAAGGCGGGCCTCGGTCACGAGGAGACGCTGACCGGTTTCAAGTGGATCGCCCGGGTGGACGGCCTGCGGTACGGGTACGAGGAGGCGCTCGGCTACTGCGTCGACCCCGAGGGCGTCCGCGACAAGGACGGCATCACCGCCGCCCTGCTCGTCGCCGAGCTCGCCTCCGTACTCAAGGAGCAGGGCCGTACGCTGCTGGATCTGCTGGACGACCTGGCGCTCGCGCACGGCCTGCACGCCACCGACCAGCTCTCGGTGCGGGTGGAGGACCTGTCGGTCATCGCGGACGCCATGGCCCGGCTCCGGGAGCAGCCGCCGACCGCGCTGGCGGGTCTCGCCGTCACCTCGGCCGAGGACCTGGCGCGGGGCACGGACAAGCTGCCGCCCACCGACGGTCTGCGCTACCAGCTGGAGGGGGCCCGGGTGATCGTCCGCCCGAGCGGCACCGAGCCGAAGCTGAAGTGCTACCTGGAGGTCGTCGTCCCGGTGGCGGACGCGGCCGGGCTGCCCGCCGCGCGGGCCCGGGGGGCGGAACTGCTCACCGGGATCAAGCGGGACCTGGCGGCGGCGGCAGGGATCTGACGCACCGCTTTCACGCCGGAGGGCCGGCGCCCCGGGAGGGGCGCCGGCCCTCCGGCGTTCGATGGTTCGGCCTCGGCCTCCGAGGCCGTCCGACAGCCTCTCAGCCGGTCGCCCCCACCACCACGAGCAGGACGGCCCCCGCGACGGCCGGGGCGATCACCTCGTACGCCCAGCGCACGGAGCCCCGGTCCGCACCCTCGGCGGTCGTGTCGCCGGCCCGCTCGGCGATGTCCCGCAGATCACGAACGGCCTGGTCGGCGGATGCGGTGCGCTCGGCGGAGTCGCGGACGTCGGCGCTGACGGAGGTGCGGCCGTAGGGGTCGTCGTGCGCCGCGCGGGCCGCGCTGCGCGCCGCGCGCTTGCGGGCGCGCAGGGAGACCGGGACCGCCCACAGCTGGTACTTCGCGCCGTCCCGGGCGAGCAGCTCGGAGGAGTACGAGGCCCGTACGTCGGCGACCTCGGTCCAGGGCAGCTGGATCGTCCGGAACGGGTTGCGGATCCGGATGCGCTCGTCGTCCGCGAAGACGGCGGGCCGCAGGGTGAACGCCACGACCAGCGGCACCACGAGGAGCAGCGCGGCCGCCGCCAGCCAGGGCACGCGCCCCTCGCCCCGGATCATGGCGTCCCCGGCCATCCAGGCGATCAGCAGGAGCAGCAGCGACCCGCAGACCAGTGCGGCGACGGAACGGTAGGTCCGAGTCGCGGGCGGCTGCTCCGCGGGAGGTGTGGGGCTCGTCATGGGGCCGATTCTGCCTGACGGGCGCGGAGGACGGCGGAGCGGCCGCACCGCACGGCCGCCCGGCCGTCCGGCCCGTGGCGCCCGGAGGAGCCGGTACGGGAGGAACGGGGTGCGGGACGCACGGATGGCCCGGCCCCCTGTACAGGTCGCTACGCGCGTAGATATGCTCCTCTGGTGACCATGCCCACCACTGCTCCCGCATTTTCCGACGCGACGGCGTCCGACAGTGCGCTGCGCCGCTTCCTGTTCGGGCTGCCCGGCGTCGACGCCGTCGGCCTCGAAGCGCGCGCCGCCTCCCTCGGAACCCGTTCGATCAAGACGACGGCCAAGGCGTACGCCATCGATCTCGCCATCTCGATGATCGACCTGACGACGCTGGAAGGCGCGGACACCCCGGGCAAGGTCCGGGCTCTCGCCGCCAAGGCCGTCAACCCCGACCCGACGGACCGCACGACCCCACGCACCGCCGCGGTCTGCGTCTATCCCGACATGGCGGCCACCGCCGCCGCCGCGCTGGCCGGCTCCGGCGTGAAGGTGGCGTCCGTGGCGACCGCCTTCCCGGCGGGCCGCGCCGCGCTGGACGTCAAGCTCGCGGACGTCCGCGACGCCGTGGCGGCCGGGGCCGACGAGATCGACATGGTGATCGACCGGGGGGCGTTCCTCTCCGGCCGGTTCCTGAAGGTGTACGAGGAGATCCTCGCCGTGAAGGCGGAGTGCGGGGCCGCCCGCCTCAAGGTGATCTTCGAGACCGGTGAGCTGTCCACGTACGACAACATCCGCCGGGCCTCCTGGATCGGGATGCTGGCGGGCGCGGACTTCATCAAGACCTCGACCGGCAAGGTGGCCACCAACGCCACCCCGGCCAACACGCTCCTCATGCTGGAGGCCGTCCGTGACTTCCGGGCGCAGACCGGCGTACAGATCGGTGTGAAGCCGGCCGGCGGCATCCGCACCACCAAGGACGCGGTCAAGTTCCTGGTGCTGGTGAACGAGACCGCGGGCGAGGACTGGCTGGACCCGCACTGGTTCAGGTTCGGCGCGTCCAGCCTGCTCAACGACCTGCTGATGCAGCGCCAGAAGCTCAGCACCGGCCGCTACTCCGGCCCCGATTACGTGACGGTGGACTGATAGCCATGGCATCCGCATTCGAGTACGCACCGGCGCCGGAGTCCCGCGCCGTCGTCGACATCGCGCCCTCCTACGGGCTGTTCATCGACGGCGAGTTCACCGAGGCCGCCGACGGCAAGGTCTTCAAGACCGTCTCGCCGAGCAGCGAGGAAGTCCTCTCCGAGGTCGCGCGGGCCGGCGCGGCGGACGTGGACCGGGCCGTGAAGGCGGCCCGCAAGGCGTTCGAGAAGTGGTCGGCGCTGCCCGGCTCCGAGCGCGCCAAGTACCTGTTCCGGATCGCCCGGATCATCCAGGAGCGCAGCCGCGAGCTCGCCGTTCTCGAAACCCTCGACAACGGCAAGCCGATCAAGGAGACCCGCGACGCGGACCTCCCGCTGGTCGCGGCGCACTTCTTCTACTACGCGGGCTGGGCCGACAAACTGGACCACGCGGGGTACGGGGCGAACCCCCGTCCGCTGGGCGTGGCGGGCCAGGTCATCCCGTGGAACTTCCCGCTGCTGATGCTCGCGTGGAAGATCGCTCCGGCGCTCGCCACGGGCAACACGGTGGTGCTGAAGCCCGCCGAGACGACCCCGCTCTCCGCCCTGTTCTTCGCGGACATCTGCCGCCAGGCCGGACTGCCCAAGGGTGTCGTCAACATCCTCACCGGCTACGGCGACGCGGGCGAGGCGCTCGTCACGCACCCGGACGTCAACAAGGTCGCCTTCACCGGTTCGACCGCCGTGGGCAAGGCCATCGCACGCTCCGTCGCGGGCACGGACAAGAAGGTCACCCTGGAGCTGGGCGGCAAGGGCGCGAACATCGTGTTCGACGACGCGCCGATCGACCAGGCCGTCGAGGGCATCGTCACCGGGATCTTCTTCAACCAGGGCCAGGTCTGCTGCGCGGGCTCCCGGCTGCTGGTCCAGGAGTCGGTCCAGGACGAGGTGCTGGACGCCCTGAAGCGCCGGCTGTCCACGCTGCGCCTGGGCGACCCGCTGGACAAGAACACCGACATCGGCGCGATCAACTCCGCCGAGCAGCTGGCCCGGATCACCGCCCTGGTGGAGACCGGCGAGGCGGAGGGCGCGGAGCGCTGGAGCGCCCCCTGCGAACTGCCGTCGTCGGGCTACTGGTTCGCCCCGACGCTCTTCACGAACGTCACCCAGGCGCACACGGTGGCCCGCGACGAGATCTTCGGCCCGGTGCTCTCCGTCCTGACGTTCCGCACCCCGGACGAGGCGGTCGCCAAGGCCAACAACAGTCAGTACGGCCTCTCGGCGGGCATCTGGACGGAGAAGGGCTCCCGCATCCTCGCGGTGGCGAACAAGCTCCGCGCGGGCGTCGTCTGGGCCAACACGTTCAACAAGTTCGACCCGACGTCGCCGTTCGGCGGCTACAAGGAGTCGGGCTACGGCCGCGAGGGCGGCCGCCACGGCCTGGAGGCGTACCTCGATGTCCGATAACAACCGACTTGGCGTCTTCAAGACCTACAAGCTGTACGTCGGGGGCAAGTTCCCCCGCTCCGAGAGCGGCCGGGTGTACGAGGTGACGGACTCCAAGGGCCAGTGGCTGGCGAACGCGCCGCAGTCCTCCCGCAAGGACGCGCGCGACGCGGTCGTGGCCGCGCGCAAGGCGTTCGGCGGCTGGTCGGGCGCGACCGCGTACAACCGGGGCCAGGTCCTCTACCGCGTCGCGGAGATGCTGGAGGGCCGCAAGGACCAGTTCGTCCGTGAGGTGGCCGCCTCCGAGGGGCTGTCGAAGTCCAAGGCGGCGGCCGCGGTCGACGCGGCGATCGACCGCTGGGTCTGGTACGCGGGCTGGACCGACAAGATCGGCCAGATCTCCGGCGGGGCGAACCCGGTCGCGGGCCCCTTCTTCAACCTCTCCACCCCCGAGCCGACGGGCGTCGTCGCGGTCCTCGCGCCGCAGAAGTCGTCGTTCCTCGGGCTGGTCTCGGTGATCGCCCCGGTCATCGCGACCGGCAACACGGCGGTCGTCGTCGCCTCGGCCGACGCCCCGCTGCCCGCGCTCTCGCTGGGCGAGGTGCTGGCCACCTCGGACGTGCCCGGCGGCGTGGTCAACATCCTGTCGGGCGCCACGGCGGAGCTGGCGGCCCCGCTCGCCGCCCACCAGGACGTCAACGCGATCGACCTCACCGGTGCGGACACCGCCCTGGCGAAGGAGCTGGAGATCGCGGCCGCGGACAACCTGAAGCGCGTCCTGCGCCCGGGGCCGGCGGACGCGGACGGCGCGGCGGACTCCGCGGACTGGACGGCCTCCCCCGGCACGCACCGCCTGACGGCGTTCCTGGAGACCAAGACGGTGTGGCACCCGACGGGCGCTCTGGGAGCTTCCGGCTCCTCGTACTGACGGACACCCGAGGCCCGGACGGGGCCGCCCTCCCACCCCGGGGCGGCCCCGTCCGCCGTTCGCCGGCGGCCGGCGTCAGCCCGTGATGAGCCCGGTGGCCGTCCCCACCACGGGCAGATCGCTCAGCGAGCCGCCGCTGGTGATCGGGTCCGTGAGGACGGCCGTGGTCAGCGGCTTGAAGTCGGCGATCTGGGTACCCACGGCGTTGTCCAGGGGGTCCACCCCGGTGTTGGCCAGCGGGTCCAGCTGGAGGTCGGTCACCGGGGCGACGCTGCTGGCCAGCGAGGTCCCGAGCGCGCTGGTGACCGCCGGTCCGGCCGTCTCGCCGACCGCCCGGAGGGCCGAGGTGCCCTGGTCCGGGATCTCCGCGACCGGGGGCAACTGGACGGCCCCCGCGGAGCCCGCGCCGGCTCCCAGGGCGGCCCCCAGCGCGGTGAGGGTCAGACCTGCGCGCAGCAGGGCGCGGCGTTCGGGCTTACGTGCGTGAAGTGCCATGTTTTCCACCTGATCGACCTGGTCGGGTAATCGTCTGTGCGCGCAGAGTAGTTGAGGTGTGATGCTGGATACCAACAGGAGGCCCGAGGGATCCCCTGCGCGGGTCAATGCCTCACACTTCTGTTCTGTGAGTTCCCAACCGATCCCGACCCGCGTCGTGCTGCTCGCGGGCCCTTCCGGCTCCGGCAAGTCCGTCCTGGCCGCCCGCACCGGCCTGCCGGTGCTGCGTCTGGACGACTTCTACAAGGAGCACAACGACCCGACGCTGCCCCGGGTGCCGGGCTCCACGGACATCGACTGGGACTCCGCCGGGTCCTGGGACGCGGAGGCGGCGGTGGCCGCCATCGCCGAGCTGTGCCGCGCCGGCCGCACCGACGTGCCGGTGTACGACATCGCGACCAGCTCCCGTACGCACCACGAGGCCTTCCACATCGAGCGGTCACCGCTGTTCGTGGCGGAGGGGATCTTCGCGGCGGACATCGTGGAACGCTGCCAGGACCTGGGGCTGCTGGCGGACGCGCTGTGTCTGCGCGGCCGCCCGTCCACCACGTTCCGGCGGCGGCTGGTACGGGACCTGCGCGAGGGCCGCAAGTCGGTGCCGTTCCTGCTGCGGCGGGGCTGGCGGCTGATGCGGGCCGAACGCCGCATCGTGGCCCGCCAGACGGCCCTGGGGGCGTACCCCTGCGGCAAGGAGGAGGCGCTGGGGCGGTTCGCCGCCGCGGCGGCCGGGCGGTGCCGTCGGGCGGGCGCGGGAGCGCCGGTCCCGGAGTAGGGACGGGCGCCCCGCCACCATCACGACCAGCACGGCCACGACGGCCCAGACCTTCCACACCGGCCTCGTACGGCCCTCTGCTGTGCTCACCGACTCGCTTCCTGGTTCACACCGTAACGGTCGGGGCACGGAGAGCGGGGCCGTACAGGACCCCCCGGCCCGTACGACCCCGCTGTGTCTCCCCCGTGACCCGTGCCTCCCCCGAAGCGACGGGCCGTTCCCCCGTGGTTCCCCCGAACCCCCTCGGTCCCCGTTTTTACTGCTCCCCCGTACTCCCCCCGCGGCCCCCGCCTCCCCCGAAGCGAAGGGCCCAGCCTCAGGCCACCAGCTCGCCGAAGGACTCCTGCTCGTCACGTCCGAAGCTGAGGACCTCGTCCTCGCGCAGCCGGCGCAGGGAGCGCCAGATGCTGGACTTCACCGTGCCGACACTGATGTCGAGGATCGACGCGATCTCCGGGTCGGTGCGGCCCTCGTAGTACCGCAGGACCAGCATCGTGCGCTGGAGTTCGGGCAGCCGGGCGAGCGCCTGCCAGAGCACCGCCCGCAGCTCCGTGCCGCGCATCGCGTCCGTGTCGCCCACCGTCTCCGGCAGCTCCTCGGTCGGGTATTCGTTGAGCTTGCGCCTGCGCCAGGCGCTGATGTGCAGATTGGTCATGGTGCGGCGCAGATAGCCGCCGACCGCCGCCTTGTCGCTGATCCGGTCCCACGCCCGGTACGTCGAGAAGAGCGCGCTCTGCAACAGGTCCTCGGCCTCGAACCGGTCACCGGTCAGGTGGTAGGCGGTCGCGTACAGGGAGGCCCGTCGCTCCTGGACGTAGGCCGTGAACACCGCTTCGGCGTCCGCGTTCTCCGTCCGGGCCGTGCGATCCCCCGTGGCCTCCCCGTACGCGTTCGCCGCCCCCTTGGGCGCGTCGACCACCGCCATGTACGGCATGCGCACCTGCTCCGCGGCCGCCTGGTGCTGACGCCCGGTGCTCCGGACACACCCCCGCATGGTCATCGCACCGGACTTCTCCGTGCTCCGCCCGACGTCGTGGAGACGCGTGACAACTGCGCTTGAGCTGGTGCTGTGCAGTGCGTTCATCTCGCGCCCCCTATCGGTGGAGTCCGTTCGTTCCCTGATGTCGAAGAGCTTGCCGGGGCAGTTTCATGACGCTGTCCCCCGACTGTCACAGGCCTGTCACAGGGGTGGTCGGAGCCGTGCCCGGAAGATCCGACCGGGCCACAGGTCGAACTGAAGCGCCACCATGGGCCAGAATGACGTCCGTGCCTTTCCTGTTGCTGATCGAGGACGACGACGCCATCCGCACGGCCCTCGAACTCTCGTTGTCACGCCAGGGCCACCGTGTGGCCACCGCGGCGACGGGAGAGGACGGCCTGGAGCTGCTGCGCGAGCAGCGGCCCGACCTGGTCGTGCTGGATGTGATGCTGCCCGGGATCGACGGTTTCGAGGTGTGCCGGCGTATCCGCCGCACCGACCAACTGCCGATCATTCTGCTGACCGCGCGCAGCGACGACATCGACGTCGTGGTGGGACTGGAGTCCGGCGCGGACGACTATGTGGTGAAACCTGTCCAGGGCCGGGTGCTGGACGCCCGGATCCGGGCGGTGCTCCGCCGGGGGGAGCGCGAGTCGACCGACTCGGCGACCTTCGGCAACGTGGTGATCGACCGCTCCGCCATGACCGTCACCAAGGACGGCGAGGATCTGCAGCTCACGCCGACCGAGCTGCGGCTCCTGCTGGAGCTGAGCCGCCGGCCCGGCCAGGCCCTGTCGCGGCAGCAGTTGCTGCGCCTGGTGTGGGAGCACGACTACCTGGGCGACTCCCGTCTGGTGGACGCCTGTGTGCAGCGGCTGCGCGCGAAGGTGGAGGACGTGCCGTCCTCCCCCACCCTGATCCGCACGGTGCGGGGCGTGGGCTACCGGCTGGACTCGCCTCAGTGACCGAAACCGCCAAGCGGTCCCTGCGCGCCGGTCTGCGCTGGACCAGTCTGCGGCTGCGCCTGGTCGTGGTGTTCGCGCTGGTGGCGCTGACGGCCGCGGTGTCCGCTTCGGGGATCGCGTACTGGCTCAACCGCGAGGCCGTGCTGACCCGCACCCAGGACACCGCGCTCGACGACTTCCGGCGGCAGATGCAGGACACCGCGGCGGAGCTGCCGACCCGTCCCACCAAGGACGACCTCCAGCAGGCCGCCGGGAGGATGGCGTCCAGCAGCCCGGGCTACAGCGTGCTGCTGGAGGCCGAACGCGAGCGCGGCAAGCCGATCGTGGGCTACTCCGACCTGGACACCTTCACCCGGGCCGATGTGCCGGGCTCGCTGCAGAAGCAGGTGTCCCGCAAGCAGCCGCTGACGTCGAGCAACGAGCACGAGTACCACCTGTTCTGGCAGCGGACGAGCATAGCGGGCACGCCGTATCTGGTCGCCGGTACGCGGATCATCGGCGGCGGCCCGACCGGCTACATGCTCAAGTCCCTCGACCAGGAGCGGCAGGACCTCAACTCGCTGGCCTGGTCGCTGGGGATCGCCACGGCCCTCGCGCTGGTCGGCTCGGCGCTGCTCGCGCAGGCCGCCGCGACGACGGTGCTGCGCCCGGTGCAGCGGCTCGGCGACGCGGCCCGCAAGCTCGGCGAGGGCAAGCTCGACACCCGGCTCGTGGTCTCCGGCACGGACGAACTCGCCGACCTCTCCCGTACGTTCAACAGAACGGCCGGCTCGCTGGAGAAGAAGGTCGCGGACATGAGCGCGCGGGAGGAGGCGAGCCGGCGGTTCGTCGCCGACATGTCGCACGAGCTGCGCACCCCGCTGACCGCGATCACCGCGGTGGCCGAGGTGCTGGAGGACGAGGCGGACACCCTCGACCCGATGATCGCGCCCGCCGTGCATCTGGTGGTCAGCGAGACCCGGCGGCTGAACGACCTGGTGGAGAACCTGATGGAGGTGACCCGCTTCGACGCGGGCACGGCCCGTCTGGTGCTGGACACGGTCGACGTCGCCGACCAGGTGACCGCGTGCATCGACGCGCGGGCCTGGCTGGACGCGGTGGACCTGGACGCGGAACGCGGCATGATGGTCCGGCTCGATCCGCGCCGGCTGGATGTGATCCTGGCCAATCTGATCGGCAACGCCCTCAAGCACGGGGGCTCGCCGGTGGGCGTACGGGTGCGGACCGAGGGCGAGGAGCTGGTCATCGAGGTACGGGACCACGGTCCGGGCATCCCCGAGGACGTGCTGCCGCACGTCTTCGACCGCTTCTACAAGGCCAGCGCCTCCCGGCCGCGGTCGGAGGGCAGCGGGCTCGGCCTCTCCATCGCCATGGAGAACGCGCACATCCACGGCGGTGACATCACGGCGGCGAACTCCCCGGACGGCGGTGCCGTCTTCGAACTGCGGCTGCCGCGCGACGCCGAGAAGCTCGCGCACCACGACGAACCGGGGGCGGACGCCCCGGACGAGAACGGGGCGACGTGAAGCACGGCGATGTCACGTACCGGCGAGGCCCGCTCCGGCGGCGTACGGCGGCCTCGGTGGCGGCCGTACTGGCGGCCGCGGCGCTGGCCTCCGGGTGCGGGATCCGTACGACCTCGGTGCCGGTGGACGCGGGGGCCGCGCCCTCCCGGGTGCCGTGCCGGCTGTCCTCGTCGGACGTCGCCACCCGGTCGCCGGACGGCGTGAGCGCCACGGTGTATCTGGTGTGCACCTCGCAGCTGGTCACCGCGGACCGTCCGGTGGCGGCGGACGCGGCGGGCGCCGATCCGGTGGTGGTCGCCCGGGCGCTGTTGAAGGAGGTCCAGCAGGCGCCGCCCCCGAACGAGCGGCGGGCGGGGTTCACCACCGCGGTTCCGGCCGGGCTGCGGGTGACTCCGGCCCGGGACGGCGACCCGGCGGGCACCGTGCGCCTCAGCAGCCAGCCGGAGGACCTGTCGGCGGAGGCGCTGGCCCAGCTGGTGTGCACGTACGCGGAGAGCGAGACGCTCGTCAGGGACGGGGCGGTGGTGCTGGGCGGGCCCGGGGACTACCCGCCGCGCGGCTATCTCTGCACCTCGCAGACGAAGTCCCGGCCGGGTGACCTGGCCACGCCGGACGCGGCCCGGCTGCACTGACACGGCCCGCCTCGACCTGCGCGGCCCGGCTGGACCGACACCGCCCGGCTCGGACCGGCGCGGCCCGCCTCGGCCGACACGGGTCCCGTGCGGTCCAGCCGCGCGGCGGCCTGGAGAGCCATCCGGGCGCCGGTCCACGACAGCGCGGAACCGATCCTGCCGGTCGCGGCGTCTTGGTGGACGTGCGTCACAGTTCGGACGGCCAGACCGTCATCCACTTCCGCGCGGCGGGGGTCACTCTCCTTGTCGCGCATCTGCTGTTCGTCGGGTGGCTGACGCTGCGCCCGCTGGACGTTCCCTGGATCACGGCGGCGAATTTCGAACCGCTCGCCGGGATCAGGGCGGACCTCGCGCTGGGACCGGCCGAGGCGGCCCGCCGGATCGGCGGGGCGTTGTTGCTGCTGGCCCCGCTCGGGGTGCTGCTGCCGATGGCCGGGGGCCGGATCTTCGTCTCCCCCTGGGTCTCCCTGCTGCGTACGGTCGCCGCCGGGGCGCTCATCTCCCTGGCCATCGAGCTGGGCCAGACCGGGGTGCCCGGTCAGATCGTCGACATCGACTCGCTGCTGCTGAACACCACCGGGGTGGTGCTGGCCCATCTGCTGGTCGTCCCGGTCTGCCGGACGCGGCTGCGCCGCCGGGGGCTGCCGGGGGTACGGGACCTGCCTTACTACCGGCAGGAGACCCGCCTCAGGGGGGAGGCCCCTGGGGGGCCGACCCCGACGATTACCGGGGTCGGCCTCGCACCGTAGAGCGATGCTTTGTCCCCCTTCGCGGCGGCACCATGGATACATCGGGGAGCGCACAAGGCCGCTCCTCACGCAACGGTTCGCGAAGGAGCCCACCATGGCCGCACTTGTCCGCCCCCGCGAAGGCCGCATGATCGGCGGAGTGTGCGCGGGCCTCGCCCGGCGCTTCGGTATCTCCGCAAGCACGATGCGCGTCATCTTCGTCGTCTCGTGTCTGCTGCCCGGCCCGCAGTTCCTGCTCTACCTGGCGCTGTGGGCGCTGCTGCCCTCGGAGAAGTCCGCTTCCTCCGCGACGGCCTGGTGACGCGCCGCGTCACGGGGAGCGAGAACGCGCGGTGGGGCGCACACCCTGGACCAGGGTGTGCGCCCCACCGGCAGGTGCGGGTGGCGCCGGTGGCCCGGCAGCCTCTCAGCCGCCGAGCGGGATCCCGTTGGCGGTGAGGCCCTGGGTGGGCAGTCCGCCGAGCAGGCCGGTGACCGGGGCGGCCGCGTCGGTGGCGTCGCCGCCGAGGACCTTGCCGACGGTCTCCTGGACCGGCGCGTTCTGGGCCGACTTCGCGACGGTGTCGAGCGCCATCGTCGAGACGGGGAGCGCCCCGGCCGCGGCGTCCAGCGGCAGCGAGGGGGCGGCGGAGGCGCTGCCGGCGGCGGCAGCGGCGAAAGCAGCACCGAGAGCGGCGACACCGAGAGTCTTGGCAGCAGAATTCTTCATGGAGAGTTCATCCTTGGGGAAGGGGATGTGAGCGGCTCTGCAAGCTAGCCATCCCGCTGCCCTTATCGCAAACATCCCGACACGCGGAAAAGGGCCGGGATTTCCCTTCCCGGCCCTTTCACCTGTCGGATACCTCAGCCTGCGGACACCGCGGAACCGCTGGTCACAGCGGTCTGGCGGAAGAGCCACTCGGACTTCAGCTCCGCGTACCCGGGCTTGACGACGTCGTTGATCATGGCGAGACGTTCGTCGAAAGGAATGAAAGCTGATTTCATCGCATTGACGGTGAACCACTGCATGTCGTCGAGCGTGTATCCGAAAGCCTCGGTCAGCCGCTCGAATTCCCCGCTCATGCTCGTGCCGCTCATCAGCCGGTTGTCCGTGTTCACGGTGATCCGGAAGTGCAGCTTGCGCAGCAGTCCGATCGGGTGCTCGGCGTACGAGGTGGCCGCGCCGGTCTGGAGGTTGGAGGTCGGGCACATCTCCAGCGGGATGCGCTTGTCCCGTACGTAGGAGGCGAGGCGGCCGAGGGAGACCGAGCCGTCCTCGGCGACCTCGATGTCGTCGATGATCCGCACTCCGTGGCCGAGGCGGTCGGCGCCGCACCACTGGAGGGCCTGCCAGATCGACGGCAGACCGAAGGCCTCGCCCGCGTGGATCGTGAAGTGGTTGTTCTCGCGCTTGAGGTACTCGAACGCGTCGAGGTGGCGGGTGGGCGGGAACCCGGCCTCGGCGCCCGCGATGTCGAAGCCGACGACGCCCTGGTCGCGGTAGCTGTTGGCGAGTTCGGCGATCTCCAGCGCGCGGGCCGCGTGCCGCATCGCGGTGAGGAGGGCGCCGACGCGGATGCGGTGGCCGCCCGCGCGGGCGATGCGCTCGCCCTCGCGGAAGCCCTCGTTGACGGCCTCGACGACCTCTTCGAGGGTCAGGCCGCCCTCCAGGTGCTGCTCGGGGGCGTAGCGGATCTCGGCGTAGACGACGCCGTCCTGGGCGAGGTCCTCGGCGCACTCGGCGGCCACCCGGAACAGCGCGTCACGGGTCTGCATGACGGCGCAGGTGTGGGCGAACGTCTCCAGGTAGCGCTCCAGCGAACCGGAGTCGGCGGCCTCGCGGAACCAGATGCCGAGCTTGTCGGCCTCGGTCTCGGGGAGGGAGTCGTAACCCTGCGCGCGGGCCAGCTCGACGATGGTGCCCGGCCGCAGGCCGCCGTCGAGGTGGTCGTGGAGCAGCACCTTGGGGGCGCGCCGGATCTGGTCGGAATCAGGGACATTCGGGGTCTGGCTCGTCATCTTGGCACTCTAGCGCCTACGCGCGTAGAGCGCCTGGTGTCGATGCGTAACAGTGACCGCGAAGTCGGGTGGAGTACACCTCTCCTTCTGACACTGTTCTGTCATGGGACAGCGCGCACTCCCCCCGGCACCCCCGAGGCTGGGACGGGCCGTTCAGACGGCCGGAGCAATGGACGAGGTCAGCGGCGTGGTTCTGCTGCTTCCGGACGGCCGGGCCGACTCGCACCGTCGCCCCTCCACCCTTTCGTACGCGGCACAGCTGCCGTTCGCCCGTTCCCTGGCGCGTGCCGGGGTGGGCGACGGGCTCGCGGTGCATGTGCTGCGCTACCGCTGCCGGGGCTGGAACGCGGACGACGCGCATCCCGCCGAGGACGCCGCGTGGGCGGCCGACGAGGTCCAGCGCCGGTACGGCGACGTGCCGGTCTGCCTGGCCGGCCACGGGATGGGCGGGCGGGCCGCGCTGCGGGCCGCCGGGCACGGCGCGGTCACCTCCGTCCTGGCGATGGCCCCGTGGCTGCCCGAGCGGGCGGCGGCCGAACCGGAGCCGGTGAAGCAACTGGCGGGGCGGCGGGTGCTCATCGTGCACGGCACCAACGACGAGCGCACCGATCCGGAGCTGTCCTACCGGCTGGCCGAGCGTGCGAAGAAGTCCAACCGGGACACCTGTCGCTTCGAAGTCCACTCCGACGGCCACGCGTTGCGCCAGCACCGCTCCGAAGTGGTGGCGCTGGCCGCCGACTTCGTACGCGGCTCGCTCTTCGCCCGGTCCTACGCCCGCCCGGTCGCGGACGCGGTCGCCGCACCGCCGCCGCTGGGGCTGCGGATGCCGCTGGCCGCCGGGTTCGGCCGGTCACTGCGGCACTGAACGCCATACGGGGGCGGAACCCGTGCCTCAGACGGTGCTTCCGCGTGCCGGCCGGCGGAGCAGCCACGCCGAGACCGCCCACAGGACCGCGCAGGCGGCGGCGGTGGCGAGGAGGGCGACCGGCAGGCTCTCGACGGTGACCGCGGCCGTGACCGCGACGCCCACCGCCGACGCCGTCGCCACCATCGGCACGGTGATCTGCGCGGCGCGGACGGCCGGGGCGCCGGGCGCACGGCGGCCGTTCCACCAGAACGCCGACCGCACGAAGACGCCTCCGACGATCAGCAGGGCCAGCGCCACGGCCAGCCGGACGATCGCGCCGGGCCCCGGCCGGTCGATCGCGTCCTGGCGCGCCTCCCCCGCCACCACCTGGACCGTCCGACCGCGCCAGGAGGAGACGGCGACCCGGTCGCCCGGCGCGAGCTTCTCCCACACCGGCCGCTCGCCCCGCAGCCGGACGCGGAACGGCTCGCTGTCCCGGCCCGGGTCGAGGGTGACCCAGCGGGCGTGGCCCTTGCCCTGGCGGCGGGCCTCCGTGCCGAGCACCGTGGCGGGCCACTCGGCGAGACAGTCGCCGTTCTCCGCCGCGGAGCCCCCGAGCTCCGCGCACGGCCGCGCGGCCCGGAAGTCGCGGGCCTCGGAGAGCTGTCCGGGCAGCAGCGCGAGGAGCACCGCCGAGGCCAGCAGCATCACCGAGCCGACCACGGCTGCGAGCACGACGCCCTTCAGGCCGGCGGACGCGGACGGGTGCGGGGGCAGGGCGGACGGGGCGGGCCAGGGGGGCCCGGCGGAGGACGCACGGTCACGGGTCACCGGGACATTCTCGCTGCCCCGGACGGAAGGACGAGCGGGCCCCCGGGGGCACCGGCCGCGCACCGACCGCGCACCGGGCCGCGTGCGTGCGCCGCCCGCCGCGTGTCCGCTCAGTCCGGCAGCAGGTGGCCCCGGCGCGAGAGCAGGAAGCGCTTGAAGGCGGCGACCGGCGGGGTGTCGGGGTGGCCGTCCAGCCAGGCGACCCCGATCTCACGGGCCGCGCGCGGTGCGGTGACCGTCAGCTCGACGACGCCGGGGCGGGCGACCGCGGGCGGCGGCAGCAGGGCCACCCCGAGCCCGGCGGCGACCAGTCCGCGCAGGGTCTCCGCCTCCTCGCCCTCGAAGGCGACCCGGGGCGTGAAGCCCGCCTCCGCGCAGAGGTCGTCGGTGATCCGGCGCAGCCCGTATCCGGGCTCCAGGGTGACGAACGTTTCGTCGGCGGCCTCGGCGAGGCGGATGCGGCGGCGGGAGGCGAGGCGGTGGTCGTCGGGGACCACGAGGCGCAGCCGCTGTTCGTCGAGGCGGCGGGCGACCAGGTCGGGGGCGTCGGGCACGGGAGAGGTGAGGCAGAGGTCGAGGCCGCCCGCGCGCAGCCGTTCGATCATCGCCTCGCCGTAGTTCTGCACGAGTTGGAAGCGGACCTTGGGGTGGTCGACCCGGAAGGCGCGGATCAGGGCGGGCACGGTCTCCGAGCCCATGGTGTGCAGGAAGCCGAAGGAGACCCGGCCCGTCGTCGGGTCGGCGTCCGCCCGGACCGAGTCGGCGGCCTTCTCCACCTCGGCCAGGGCCCGTTCCGCCGAGCCGAGGAAGGTGCGGCCCGCCGGGGTGAGCGAGACGGTGCGGCCCTTGCGGGCGAACAGGGCGACGCCCAGGTCCGCTTCGAGCCGGACCATGGCCCGCGAGAGCGTTGACTGCGGGACGCCCAGCTCGTGCGCGGCACGGGTCACATGCTCGTGCCTGGCGACCGCCTCGAAGTACGCGAGGCGGGGCGCGAGTACGGCCCGGATGTCTTCTTCGTAACTACTGGGTGACAGCCGAGGCCCTGAGCTGCGTTCATGCGCCATGGGATTGATTATCTCAGTTTTGTGCATTGGACGCATGAAACGTCTCCCTCTACGTTCGACGTATGCCTCCCGCCAGTACCGGGGCATCCACCATCGCCGTGGATGCCTCTGCCCCGCAGTCCCCCGTCACCACCACCGCCGCGCCCGCCGCCGCCACCCATGAGCGCCTGGAGCCCGGCCGCCCCGGCTACCGCCGGATGAGCTTCGCCCTCTTCGCCGCCGGTGTCGCGGCCTTCGCCCTCCTCTACTCGACCCAGGCGCTGTTGCCCGCGCTCTCCGCGTCGTTCGATGCGAGTGCCGGGCAGGCGAGCTGGACGGTCTCGGCGGCGACCGGGGCGCTGGCCCTGTTCGTGCTGCCGCTGAGCGCGCTCTCGGAGCGGTTCGGGCGGCGGCAGCTGATGACGGCGTCGCTGGCGATCGCGGTGCTCGTCGGGCTGCTGGTGCCCTTCGCCCCGTCGATGGGCGCGCTGATCGCCCTGCGCGCCGTCCAGGGTGCGGCGCTCGCCGGACTTCCGGCCTCCGCGATGGCGTACCTCGCGGAGGAGGTACGGCCCAAGGCGCTGATCGCCGCGATCGGGCTGTTCGTCGCGGGCAACAGCATCGGCGGTATGAGCGGTCGCATCCTCACCGGGTGGGTCGCCCAGGCCTGGGGCTGGCGCGCCGCGCTCGCGGCGGTCGGGCTGCTCGCGCTGGCGTGCGCCGTCGCCTTCCACTTCCTCATCCCGAAGGCCCGCAACTTCCGTCCCGGTTCGCTGAACCCGAAGGCCCTGGCGAAGACCGTCGCCACGCATCTGGCCGACCCGCTGCTGGTCCGGCTGTACGCGATCGGCGCGCTGTTCATGACGGTGTTCGGCGCGGTCTACACGGTGATCGGCTACCGGCTGGTCGAGGAACCGTTCAGCCTGCCGCAGGGCGTCATCGGCTCGATCTTCCTGGTCTACCTGGTCGGTACGGTCTCCTCCGCCGCCGCCGGACGTCTGGTGGCCCGTCTCGGCCGCCGGGGCGCGCTCTATCTGGCGGTCTCCACCACGGCGGCCGGGCTGCTGCTCTCGCTGGCCGACCGGCTGGGGCTGGTGCTGCTGGGCCTGGTGCTGATCACGGCCGGCTTCTTCGCCGGGCACGCGGTCGCCTCGTCCTCGGTGAGCCGCACCGCGACGACGGGACGGGCACAGGCGTCGGCGCTCTACCAGTCGGCGTACTACCTGGGCTCCAGCGTGGGCGGCACGCTGGGTGCGGTCGCCTTCCACGCCGGGGGCTGGACGGCGACGGTGGCACTCGGCCTGCTCGCGGTGCTCGGGGTCGTCTCGATCACCCTGTACGGGACCCGGGTGGCGCGTGCGGAGCGGCGGGCGCTCGTCCCCGCCACGCGCTGAACCGCCCGGGCGAACGGGCGCGGGTCCGGGCGGCGTGTGCCGCCCGGACCCGCGCCGATGGGCCCGTCGGCGGGCCCTCAGGCCGTACCACCGACCTGCCGACCTGCTGACCCGCTGACCGGCCGGTCGGCCGGTCGGCCGGTCGGCCGACCGGCAGCAGGCCATCAGACCGTCAGCGGGCCATGAGGGCGAAGACCCCCCAGCCGAGGTACTCCCGCTCGTACCGCGTGTAGCGGGCGGGTTCGGTGGTGAGTTCGGCCCGCACCTCGGCGGCGAGCTCGTCGTCGGGGTGCGCGTCGAGCCAGCGGCGGAGGTTGAGCCACTGCGCGGCCCGGTACCGGTCCCAGCTGTCCTGGTCGGCCAGCACCATCTCCACGACGTCGTACCCGAGGTCGCCGAACCGCTCGATCAGCTCCGGCAGTACGAGGAAGTCGTCCTCGCCGCCGGCGTGAGCGGCCCGAGCGGTCTCCCGGTCCGGCACCTCCCTGCGCCAGTACGGCTCGCCGATCAGCATCAGGCCACCGGGCCGGAGACTCCGGCCCAGCAGCTCGACCGTGCCGGCCACGCCGCCGCCGATCCAGGTGGCGCCGACGCACGCGGCGAGATCGACCCGCTCGTCCGCGACGAAGCCGGAGGCGTCGCCGTGCACGAAGGCGACCCGGTCGGCGACGCCGAGTTCGGCGGCCCGGGAGCGGGCCTTCTCGGTGAACACCGTGCTGATGTCCACGCCGGTCCCGGTGACCCCGTGGTCCCGGGCCCAGGTGCACAGCATCTCGCCCGATCCGCTGGCGAGGTCGAGCACCCGCGTACCGGGCGCCAGGCGCAGCGCCCGGCCGAGGCCGGCGAGCTTGCCCGGGGTGAACGGGTTGTGGATGCGGTGGCTACTTTCGCGGAGGGTGAAGATGCGGGGAAGATCCACGAGAGGTGTTCCTTACGTTCGATGAGGTCATGGCAGCTACGGAGGGCAGCCGGCCGGAGTCGGCCGCCGTTGCTCGGACCGTCATCGAGAACACCTCGTCGTCAGCGCGGGATCGGGAACCCGGCGACCATAAGGCCATCCCGGCGGCGGCTCCACCGGTTTTCCCGGCTCGTCGCGCGCAACCACCGCCCGCCTTCGGGCGTCTACCATGCGTAACCAACAACGCACTGTGGGCGAAGGGGAGTTGGCGCGCATGGGAGTCACGGCGAAGATATCCGGAAGACCGCTGCGGCGAGGGGTGGCACTGTCCGTCGCCGGACTGGTGGCCGCTCCGGCCCTGGTCCTGGGCACCGGCACCGCCGCCCACGCGGCGTCCTGCACCAAGTCGGTGGGACCGCACCAGAAGCAGGTCGAGAAGTTCCTGAAGCGGCCCGTGGACGGCAAGCAGTCGACGGCCGACTGCAAGGCGACCCAGAAGTTCCAGAAGAAGCACGGGATCACCCCCACCATCGGCTACGCCGGTCCGCTGACCTGGCGCACGATGAACACGATGCTTGCCCAGAAGGCGGCCGGGAAGAACCCCAACAAGGCGAAGAAGTGCCCCACCAACAAGGGGCGCATCGCCTGCGTCGACCTGACGCGGCAGCTGAGCTGGATCCAGGACGGCAAGAAGCTGAAGTACGGACCGGTGCCGGTCCGTACCGGCCGGAACGGCGTCGAGACCCGGACCGGGTCCAAGAAGATCTACTGGCGCAACATCAAGCACTGGTCGACCATCTACAAGGTCTGGATGCCGCACTCCCAGTTCTTCGACGGCGGCCAGGCGTTCCACTCGGTCACCAAGTCCATGTACAACCCGCCGGGCTCCGGCGGCTGCGTCAACATGCGTCCCGCCGACGCGAAGGCATACTGGAAACTGCTGAAGAACGGCGACGACGTGTACGTGTACGGGCGCAAGCCCGGGACCTGACCGACGCGCTCGCTGCAGGCGGGACGCCTGAGGGGTGCCTGGCGGATCGTGGCCGCGGCCGCCGGGCGCCCCTTGTCCTCTTTCCGCCCCGACTGTCAGTGGCCTGCGGTAGCTTCCGACGTACCGGGTGACGGATGCCACAGCGCGGCTGCGCGCGCGACAGGGGTGGAGCGATGAGCGATCTGACCACGACGACGGCCACGGGCGGGGCGGCGGGCGCCGAAGGCGCTGATACCGCCGGGATCGACAGCCGCCTGGAAGGGCACCGGGTCGAGCTGACGGGGTACTGCTACCGGATGCTCGGATCCGCCTTCGAGGCCGAGGACGCGGTGCAGGACACCCTGGTCCGGGCCTGGCGCAACTTCGACAAGTTCGCGGGTCGTTCCTCGCTGCGCTCCTGGCTCTACCGGATCGCCACCAACGTCTGCCTGGACATGCTGAACGCGGGCAACAAGCGGGCCCGCCCGGTCGACCTGACGGGCCCGACGCCGCTCGCCCAGGCCGCTCTGAGCCCCCGCCCGGAGAACGTCTGGCTGGAGCCGATGCCCGACGGCCGGATCCTGCCCTCGGTCCAGGATCCGGCGGAGGCGGCCGTGGCGCGCGAGTCGGTGCGTCTGGCGTTCGTCGCCGCCCTCCAGCACCTGCCGCCCAAGCAGCGCGCCGTGCTGATCCTGCGCGAGGTCCTCGCCTGGAAGGCCGCGGAGGTGGCCGAGCTGCTGGAGACCTCCGTCGCCTCGGTCAACAGCGCCCTGCAGCGGGCCCGCGCCACGCTGACCGAGACGGAGGGCCGGGCGGGCGATCCGGCGGACCCCCTCGACGAGGAGCAGCAGAAGCTCCTGGAGCGCTATGTGAAGGCGTTCGAGGGATATGACATGGCCGCCCTGACCGCGCTGCTCCACGAGGACGCGGTGATGACGATGCCGCCGTTCGACCTGTGGCTGCGGGGCACCGGGGACATCACGGGCTTCATGACCTCCATCGGCGCGGCGTGCGCGGGCTCCAAGCTGGTGCCCGTCTCGGCCAACGGGTCCCCCGGCTTCGCGCACTACAAGCCCGCCGAGGACGGGGACGGGTTCGTGCCGTGGGCGGTCCAGGTCATCGACATCCAGGACGGGGCGATCACCGGGATGCACTGCTTCCTGGACGTCCCGCGCTGGTTCCCGCTGTTCGGTCTGCCGGACCGGCTCCCGGCCGACGCGTAGCAGTCACGGCCGGGCCCGGCACCCCGCGGCACACCAACGGGGCGCCGGGCCCGGCCGTACGCACGCCGGTGCGGGCCCGGCGCCCGTTTGCGCGCGGCGCGGGTACGGACCCGGCATCCGCCCGCCCGGCGTCAGTACGGGCCCGGCACCCGTTCCTCCGGGACCTCCTCCAGGGTCACCACGTCGGCCAGCCCCACCAGGTCCAGCAGTGACCGGAGTTCGGGGGGTACGCGGCGCAGCCGCAGCGTGCGTCCGGACCGGCGGGCGACGAGCCCCAGCCGGGCCACCGCCTCGACCACGGTCAGATCCGGCCGGATCACCCCGCCCACATCGCAGTCCACCGCCGCGCCCGGGGCGAGGGCGGCTCCGCGAGGGCCGGCGAGAGCACGCTCCAGCTCGGCGCAGAGGTCGGGTACGACGGCACGGCTGACCCGGCCGGTCACAGTCAGGGCGATCGGATTCTCGGCATCCACACCAGGCAGACCGGACCGGCGGGCGAAATTCATCGGCCCCCTCCGCTCGACCCCCGTCGCGGAGGGGCCATTTTGCGACAACTGTGACCCTCGGGCGCCCTTCCCGTGAACCAACTCCCCCGGCATCCCCTCTAGTTCGGTGAACCGACGGGCCGCAGCCGTCGTTCCTGCGTCCCTGCGGACCGGCGGGACCGAGAAACCACCGAGTTCTCCAGGGGGAGAGTTGCGCAGACACGTGAGAAACGCGTGCATACCGGCGGTCGCCACTGCCGTGGCCGTGGCACTGGCGGCGGGCATGACCTCGTCCGCCGTCGCCCAGCCGGATCCGAGGGGGGCGTCCGGCGCCCGGGCCCAGGACCGTTCCCAGGACAGGGAGCTGCGTCAGCTGACCCTCGTCACCGGCGACCGGGTCACCGTCGACGCCCAGGGCAAGCCGGTCGCCTTCCGGCCCGCGAAGGGCCGGGAGAACATCCCGGTGCAGCGGATGAGCAACCAGGGGCACACGCTCGTCGTCCCGGCCGACGCCCACCGGCTGATCGTCTCCGGCAAGCTCGACCGGCGGCTGTTCGACGTCACCGAGCTGAGCCGCCCGGAGAACCTCCGGGCCCAGCGGGACGGTCTGAAGCTGATCGTCGGCTACCGGGGCAAGCAGGCCGCCACCGCGAAGGCGCAGGTCCGCGACGCGGGCTCCACCGAGGTCGGCCGGAGCCTGACGTCGCTGAACGCCGAGTCGGTGACCACGCCGACCGCCGACGCGCCGGCCATCTGGAAGGCGCTCACCGACCGGCGCGCGGGCGGTGAGCGGGTCACCACCGCGCCCGGCATCGACCGGGTCTGGCTGGACGGGGTACGCCGGGCGAGCCTCGACAAGAGCGTCCCGCAGATCGGCGCCCCGGCGGCGTGGAAGGCCGGGTTCACCGGCAAGGGCGTCAAGATCGCGGTCCTGGACACCGGGACGGACGCCACCCACCCCGATCTCCAGGGCCAGATCCTCGCGGAGAAGAACTTCAGCGCCGCCCAGGACACCAAGGACCGGGTCGGCCACGGCACGCACGTCGCCTCGATCGCGGCGGGCACCGGCGCCAGGTCGGGCGGGAAGTTCAAGGGCGTGGCCCCGGACGCCAAGCTGCTCGCGGGCAAGGTGCTCGACGACGACGGGTACGGCGAGGACTCCGGCATCCTGGCCGGTATGGAGTGGGCGGTCGCCCAGGGCGCCGACATCGTCAACCTGAGCCTCGGCGGGACCGACACCCCGGAGGTGGACCCGCTGGAGGCCGCGGTCGACAAGCTGTCGGCCGAGAAGGGCGTCCTGTTCGCCATCGCCGCGGGCAACGAGGGCGACGGCGCGGGCACGGTGGGCTCGCCGGGCAGCGCGAGCGCGGCGCTGACCGTGGGCGCGGTCGACGACCAGGACAAGCTGGCGGACTTCTCCAGCCGGGGCCCGCGGGTCGGGGACGGGGCGGTCAAGCCCGACGTGACGGCTCCCGGCGTGGACACCACGGCGGCCATCCCGTCCGGCTCGCAGATCGCGAAGGAGGTGGGGGAGAACCCCGCCGGCTACGCGACGATCTCGGGTACGTCGATGGCCACCCCGCACGTGGCGGGCGCGGCCGCCCTGCTCAAGCAGCAGCACCCCGACTGGGCGTACGCCGAGCTGAAGGGCGCGCTGACCGCGTCCACGAAGCCCGGCGCGTACAACCCGTTCCAGCAGGGCTCCGGCCGGATCGCGGTGGACCGTGCGATCGCCCAGACCGTCGTCGCCGACCCGGTCTCGGTGAGCTTCGGGGTGCAGCAGTGGCCGCACGCCGACGACGAGCCGGTCACCGAGAAGGTCACCTACCGCAACCTCGGCACGAGCGACGTCACCCTCGATCTGAAGGTGACGGGCACCGGCCCGGCGGGGAAGCCCGCTCCGGCCGGCTTCTTCACGCTCGGCACGGACAGGGTCACCGTCCCGGCGGGCGGCACGGCGGAGGCGACGCTGACCGCCGACACCCGGCTCGGCGGCACCGCCGACGGCACGTACTCCGCGTACCTGGTGGCCACCGGCGGCGGGCAGACCGTGCGCACGGCCGCCGCGGTCGAGCGTGAGGTGGAGAGCTACGACGTCACGGTCAAGCACCTCGGGCGGGACGGCCGTCCGGCGGTCTACGCGGACACCACGCTCTTCCGCTTCGGCGCTGAGTCCGGCAACCCGTTCCTGAGCCCGCGGGTCGTCGACGGCACCGCGAAGATCCGGGTGCCCAAGGGCACGTACGTGGTCAACTCCACGGTCTACAACGACCCGGACGACGTCACCAAGGGCGCCGACTGGATCGCCCAGCCCAAGATCGCGGTCACCAAGAACACCTCACTGACCTTCGACGCCCGCAAGGCGAGGCCGGTGAACGTCACGGTGCCGGACGCGAAGGCGAAGGCTCAGCTGTTCTCTCCGGACTACGTGGTGGAAGCGGCGGACGACGCGGTCTCCTTCGGCTGGCTGCTGGAGTCGGCCGCAGGCATCCGCACGCTCCACGCCGGCCCGAAGATCACCGACGGCTCACTCGCCCAGCACTGGTCGGGCACCTGGAGCAAGGGCGCGTCGACCGAGTACGACATCGCGGTCGGCGGCACGGTCAAGCAGCTCGCCACCGGCTTCGACCGGAAGTTCACCACGGCGCAGCTGGCCAAGGTGAAGATCGCCATGGGCTCGGCCGCGCCGAAGAAGAAGGGTTCGATCACCGCCTTCCCCTTCCTGCCCACGCAGGGCGGCAACTGGGCGACCTCGATCGATCAGAAGCTGCCCGGCACCCGCACGCTGTACGTCTCCACCGCGGACAAGGTGACCTGGAGCTTCGACTTCGACCAGCAGGGCCCGGTCGACGCGGACGGGTGGCCGACGTACGAGGCCAACTACCGGGTCGGCAAGGAGGCGACGTACAAGGCGGGCAGGACGTACACGAAGTCCGTGAACACCGCGGTGTTCGGCCCCCTGGTGGACAAGGACTACGGCATCGTCCGTGAGGGCAACGAGATCACCGGCGCTCTCCCGCTGCTGGCCGACGGCCGGGGCAACGCGGGCGGGATGCTGTTCACGTCGGCCAAGACCGTCCTGTACCGCAACGGCAAGAAGCTCGGCCAGAACGGCGACCCGGTGGGCGGCGGCGAGTCCTTCCGGGTCCCGGCGGGCGCGGCCGACTACCGGCTGACGACCACGGTCAGGCACAGCGCGAAGGTCAACCCGCTCTCCACCCGGGTGGACGCGGCCTGGACGTTCCGCTCGAAGAAGACCGCGTTCACGATGCTGCCCGTCTCCACCGTCCGGTTCACCCCGGCCGTGGGCGCCGACGGCCGGGTCAAGGCGGGCAAGACCGTATCGGTGCCGGTGAAGGTGCACGGCGCTGCCGCGGGCAAGAACCTGAAGTCGCTGAAGACGTACGTCAGTTACAACGGCGGCAAGACCTGGAAGAAGGTCACCGTCAAGAAGGGCAAGATCACCGTCAAGAACCCGGCCAAGGGCAAGGCGATCTCCTTCTCCGCCAAGGTCACCGACAAGAAGGGCAACACCCCGCACGGATCCTCTCCGTGCGGCGGGCCGCCCGCGTGTCCTGGTGCCGTTACGCGATACGTTCCCGCACCACCGGCAGCGGTGCGAACGACGTGCCGGCCGGGGCGATGTCGTACGCCTCGGGCAGTGCCTTCAGCGCGTAGTCGAACTTCTCGGGGGTGTCCGTGTGCAGCGTCATCAGGGGCTGGCCCTCGGTGACGGTGTCGCCGGGCTTGGCGTGCAGCTCGACGCCCGCGCCCGCCTGCACCGGGTCCTCCTTGCGGGCGCGGCCCGCGCCGAGGCGCCAGGCGGCGACGCCGACGTCGTAGGCGTCCAGGCGGGTCAGCACGCCGGAGGAGCGCGCGGTCACCACGTGCTGCTCGCGGGCGGCCGGGAGCGTGGCGTCCGGGTCGCCGCCCTGGGCGGAGATCATCCGCCGCCAGACGTCCATCGCGGAGCCGTCGGCGAGTGCCTTCTCCGGGTCGGCGTCCTTGAGCCCGGCCGCGTCCAGCATCTCGCGGGCGAGGGCGAGGGTCAGGTCGACGACGTCCCGCGGGCCGCCGCCGGCCAGCACCTCGACGGACTCGCGGACCTCCAGCGCGTTGCCCGCGGTGAGGCCGAGCGGGGTCGACATGTCGGTGAGCAGCGCGACCGTGCGGACCCCGCTGTCGGTGCCGAGCGCGACCATGGTGGAGGCCAGTTCGCGGGCGTCCTCGGTGGTCTTCATGAAGGCGCCGGAGCCGACCTTGACGTCCAGGACGAGTGCCCCGGTGCCCTCGGCGATCTTCTTGGACATGATGGAGCTGGCGATGAGCGGGATCGCCTCGACGGTGCCGGTGACGTCGCGCAGCGCGTACAGCTTCTTGTCGGCGGGGGCGAGCCCGTCACCGGCGGCGCAGATGACCGCGCCGGTGGTGTCGAGGACGTGTCGCAGCTCCGCGTTGGAGAGGTGGGCCCGCCAGCCGGGGATGGACTCCAGCTTGTCCAGGGTGCCGCCGGTGTGGCCGAGGCCCCGGCCGCTGAGCTGCGGCACGGCCGCGCCGCAGGCGGCGACCAGCGGGGCGAGCGGCAGGGTGATCTTGTCGCCGACGCCGCCGGTGGAGTGCTTGTCGGTGGTGGGGCGGGACAGTCCGTCGAAGCTCATCCGCTCGCCGGAGGCGATCATCGCGGCGGTCCAGCGGGCGATCTCGGTGCGGTTCATCCCGTTGAGCAGGATCGCCATGGCGAGGGCGGACATCTGCTCGTCGGCGACCTCGCCGCGGGTGTAGGCGTCGATGACCCAGTCGATCTGCTCGGGGGTCAGCTCGCCTCGGTCCCGCTTGGTGCGGATGACGGAGATGGCGTCCATGGGAATCCTTCCGGCCGGGTGCGTACGCAAGAGTCCGGACTGACTTTTGCGTGGATAGAGGGAGGGAAGAGCGGTGGCCCTTCCAAGAAGAGGGAAGGGCCACCGCCGAGGAGATACGGGGTTCAGCCGAGGTGCTGGGGGCCGAACGCCTGGGGCAGCATCTCGTCCAGCGTGCGCCGCCCGTCGGGCGTCTCCAGGAGGAGTTCCGGGCCGCCGAACTCGTACAGCAGCTGCCGGCACCTGCCGCACGGCACCAGAATCGCCCCGGTGCCGTCCACGCAGGTGAAGTGGGTCAGCCGACCGCCGCCGGTGGCGTGGAGCGCGGAGACCAGACCGCACTCCGCGCAGAGCGAGAGGCCGTAGCTGGCGTTCTCCACGTTGCAGCCGGTGATCGTTCGACCGTCGTCCACCCGGGCGGCGACACCGACCGGGTAGCGCGAGTAGGGGACGTACGCGCGGGACATGGCGTCCCGGGCGGCCTCCCGCAGGGCGTCCCAGTCGGCCTCGCCGAAAGCCGTGGCGGGCGGGCCTCCGGCGGCGGGCCGCGTCACTTGCCCTCGCCCTTGCGGTACGGCAAGCCGTTGGCCTTGGGCATCCGCAGCCGTTGCGCGGAGAGCGAGAGGACCAGCAGCGTCGTGACGTACGGGGCGGCGTCGACGAACTGGCTCGGCACCTGGTCGGTCAGGAAGTACCAGGTGAACAGCAGCGCCGAGACGGCCGCCGAGATCACCGCGGCGACGTACTTCTTCCGGTACAGCTGCCAGAACACCGCGACGACCAGCAGGATCGCCAGCAGGAGCAGCATCGCGTGGACGTTCTCCGCACCGCCGCGCAGCTTGAGGCTGTCGGTGAAGCCGAAGAGCCCGGCGCCCAGCGCCATGCCGCCCGGCATCCAGTTACCGAAGATCATCGCGGCGAGACCGATGTAGCCGCGGCCGCCGGTCTGGCCCTCCTGGTAGATGCCGGTGGCGACGATCGCGAGGAACGCGCCGCCCAGACCCGCCAGGCCGCCGGAGACCGTGACGGCGATGTACTTGTACTTGTAGACGTTGACGCCGAGGGTCTCGGCGGCCACGGGGCTCTCGCCGCAGGAGCGCAGCCGCAGCCCGAACGGCGTGCGCCACAGGATCCACCAGGTGGCGGGGATCAGCAGCAGGGCGACGACGGTGAGCAGGGAGAGCCCGGTGACGAGCCCGCCGATGATGCCGGCGATGTCGGAGATCAGGAACCAGTGTTGTTGTTGCAGGTCCTGCATCCAGTCCGAAAGCCCTGGAACGGTGATCCTGTCGATCGGATCGATGCGCGGGGACTGCTTGGAGGAGCCGCCCTCGATGCCGTCGAAGGCGAAGTTGGAGAGGTAGCGGGTGACGCCGACGGCGAGGATGTTGATGGCCACGCCGGAGACGATGTGGTTCACACCGAAGGTGACGGTGATGACCGCGTGCAGCAGGCCGCCGAGGCAACCGCCGAGGATGCCGAAGAGGACGCCCACCCACGGGCCCCACTGGAACCCGGCCCAGGCGCCGAACCAGGTGCCCAGGACCATCATGCCTTCGAGGCCGATGTTGACGACGCCCGCGCGCTCGGCCCACAGTCCGCCGAGGCCGGCGAGGCCGATCGGGACGGCGAGTGACAGGGCGCCGCGGACCTGGCCGACCGAGGTGATGTCGTTCGCGCCGCTGATGAGGCGCACCAGGGAGATCAGGGCGAGGGCGCCCGCGATGATCAGGAGGACGACGGGCAGGGAGAGCTTGCGGCGCCCGCCCTTGGTGGGGGCGACGCGTGCGGCGGTGGCTTTGCTCGTGCTCACAGGGCCGCCTCCTTCTCGGTCTTGAGGGCATGGCCGGCGGCGAGCTCCTCGCCGACCTTCTGCTGCTGGCGGCGGATGCCGTACCGGCGGACCAGCTCGTAGGAGACGACGACCGAGATCACGATCAGGCCCTGCATGATCGTGGCGATCTCCTTCTCGTACCCGTACTGGTCGAGCGAGGCCGACGACTTGTCCAGGAAGGCGATCAACAGGGCGCTGAAGGCGATGCCGAGCGGGTTGTTGCGGCCCAGCAGCGCGATGGTGATGCCGGTGAAGCCGATACCGGTGGGGAAGTCGAGGCTGTAGGTGTGGGTGTCGCCGAGCAGCGTCGGCATTCCGGCCAGGCCCGCGACCGCACCGGAGATCAGCATCGAGGTGAGGATCATCTTCTTGGCGTCCACGCCGGAGGCCTGGGCGGCGCTCGCGCTGGCGCCGGTGGCGCGCAGGTCGAAGCCGAACCGGGTGCGGTTCAGCACGAACCAGTACAGGAGGCCGCAGCCCGCGGCGACGAACGTGAAGCCGTAGATCTCCCCGGCCTGGTCGCCCATCGGCAGCCCCGGGAACCAGCCGGACTCCGGGATCTCACCGGTGGTCAGGTTGTTGGATCCGGCGGGCTGCTCGCCGAAGTTCTTCGGCAGGATCATCCAGGCGACCAGGGCGGTGGCGATCGAGTTGAGCATGATCGTCGAGACGACCTCGCTCACCCCGCGGGTGGTCTTGAGGAAGCCCGCGATGCCCGACCAGAACGCGCCGACCAGCATCGCGACGATCACGATCAACGCGATGTGCAGCGGCCCCGGCAGGCTGACGCTCGCGCCGACCAGCGCGGCCATCATGGCGGCGAGGCGGTACTGCCCGTCGACGCCGATGTTGAAGAGGTTCATCCGGAAGCCGACGGCCACGGCGAGTGCGGCGAGGTAGTACGTACCGGCCTGGTTGACGATCAGGACCTGAACGTCAACGTAGCCGGCCGACTCGAACATGATCCGGTACGGCTCGAAGGGGTCGCGGCCGGAGGCGAGCAGCACCACGGTCGTCAGCGCGAGGGCGACGACCAGGGCGAGCACCGGGCCGGCGAAGCCCAGGATCAGCCGGTCCTTGTCGAATTTCTTCATCGGGCCTCGTCCTCCGGGCTTTCGAGGTGACCGGTGGCGGCGCCGGTCATGGCCGAGCCCAGTTCCTCCGGGGTGATGGTGGCCGGGTCGGCATCGGCGACCAGTCGGCCGCGGTACATGACGCGCAGGGTGTCGGAGAGCCCGATCAGCTCGTCCAGGTCGGCCGAGATCAGCAGGACGGCCAGCCCTTCCCGGCGTGCCTCGCGGATCTGGTCCCAGATCTGCGCCTGCGCGCCGACGTCCACGCCACGGGTGGGGTGGGCGGCGATCAGGAGCTTGGGCGCGTGGCTCATCTCGCGGCCGACGATCAGCTTCTGCTGGTTGCCGCCGGAGAGGGAGGCCGCGGTGACCTCGATGCCGGGGGTGCGCACGTCGTACTCGCGCACGATGCGCTCGGTGTCGGTGCGGGCCGCCTTGTTGTCCAGCAGCCAGCCGCGGCTGTTGGGCTTCTCGGTGACGTGGCCGAGGATGCGGTTCTCCCAGAGCGGGGCCTCCAGCAGGACGCCGTGGCGGTGGCGGTCCTCGGGGATGTAGCCGATGCCTGCCTCGCGCCGCTTGCGGGTGGGGACGTGCGAGATGTCGTCCTGGTCGAGGGTGATCACCCCGCCGTCCGGGTCGCGCATGCCGATCAGGGCCTCGATCAGCTCGGTCTGCCCGTTGCCCTCGACCCCGGCGATGCCGAGGACCTCGCCCTGGTGAATGGTGAAGTCGATGCCGGCGAGCACGTCGCGGACGGTGCCGTCGGGGTCGGTGACCGTGAGCGCCAGGTCCTGCACGCGCAGCATCGGCACGTCGGTGACGGTGGACTCGCGGGTCTCCGGCGAGGGCAGCTCGCTGCCGACCATCAGCTCGGCGAGCTGCTTGGTCGTGGTGGACGCCGGGTCGGCGGTGCCCACGGTCGTACCGCGGCGGATGACGGTGATCTCGTCGGCGACGGAGAGCACCTCGCCCAGCTTGTGCGAGATGAAGATGACGGTCAGGCCCTCGGACTTGAGCTCGCGCAGGTTGGCGAAGAGCGCGTCGACCTCCTGCGGTACGAGGACCGCGGTCGGCTCGTCCAGGATCAGGATGCGGGCGCCCCGGTAGAGGACCTTGAGGATCTCCACGCGCTGCCGGTCGGCGACCCCGAGGTCCTCCACGAGCGCGTCGGGCCGGATGCCCAGGCCGTACGCGTCGGAGATCTCCTTGATCTTCTTCCGGGCGCCGGAGCCGATGCCGTACAGCTTCTCGCCGCCCAGGACGACGTTCTCCAGGACGGTGAGGTTGTCGGCGAGCATGAAGTGCTGGTGCACCATGCCGATGCCCCGCTCGATGGCGTCGCCCGGGTTGGAGAACGAGACCTGCTCGCCGTTGATCGCGATGGTGCCCTCGTCCGGCTTCTGCATGCCGTAGAGGATCTTCATCAGGGTGGACTTGCCGGCACCGTTCTCACCGACGAGGGCATGGACCGTGCCCTTGCCGATCGTGATGTCGATGTCGTGGTTGGCGACGACGCCGGGGAAGCGCTTGGTGATGCCGTGCAGTTCTACGGCAGGGGGGCTGCTGGACGCGTTGATGACGCACTCTCCTTGGCCGGACAGGAGCGGGGGCGGAGGGGCTGAGGGGGTCGGGCACCCCCTGAGGGGCGGGGTGAAGTTATCGCGCCGGAGGGCTGTCTACACGCGTAGCGCTGCCGAATCGTGAAACACAGGTGCACGTCACGGTCCGGACGCACGGTCCGGCCCGGGTGGGAGAGCACTGCGAGAGGCGGATCTTCTTCGGGTGAGGCGGGGAAGCTCGGGTGGTGCCGCGGAAGTTCGACGTTCGCGTTCCGTGGCGGGGAGCCTGTCCGTCCGGCGGGGATGGGCCCGCGGCCCTGTCCGTCCACCGGCCGGCGTGCGGCACGGGGACGGACAGGGCCTTCGGGAAACCAGCTGTACGGCAGGAGGCTCCGGGTGGTTACGGAGCGGTCTTGACGGTGATCTTGCCGTCGATGATCTCCTGCTTGGCCTTGTCGACGGCCGCGATGACGTCGGTCATCTTGACGAACGCCGGGTTGGACATCGACAGGCCGACGCCGTCCTTGTCCAGGCCGTAGCGGATCTCACCGGTGGTCGGCTTGCCGTCCTGGACCGACTTGATCAGGTTGAACACCGAGTCCTCGACGTCCTTGGTGACCGAGGTCAGGATGGACTCCTTGTAGGCCGCGAGGCCCTTCTGCTTGTACTGGTCGGAGTCGACGCCGATGTTCCACTTGCCGGCCTTGGAGGCGGCCTCGATGGCACCGGAACCGGCCAGACCGGCGGCCGAGTAGATCACGTCGGCCTTCTTGTCGAGCTGGCCCTGGGCGGCGGCCTTGCCGAGGTCTGGCTTGGAGAAACCGTCGAAGTTCGGCGGCTGCGTCAGGTACTGCGGGAGGACCTTGACCGCGGGGTCGGTGTCCTTGGCGCCCTGGATGAAGCCCGCCTCGAACTTCTTGATCAGCGGGGTCTCGACACCGCCGATGAAGCCGATCGTCTTCGTCTTGGTGACCTTGGCGGCGGCGACGCCGGCGAGGTAGGAGCCCTGCTCCTCGTTGAAGACGATGTTGGCGATGTTGTCACCGGTCACCGAGGCGTCGTCGATGATGCCGAAGGTGGTCTTCGGGAACTTCGGCGCGACCTTCTTGATGGCGGGGGCGTAGGCGAAGCCGACGCCGATCACCGGGTTGTTGCCGGAGCGGGCCAGCTCCGTGAGGCGCTGGACCTTGTCCGCGTCGCCCTCACCGTCGGAGGGCTCGGCCTCGCTGCCCTTGACGTCGAGTTCCTTCTCCGCCCTGGCGAGTCCGGCGTAGGCGGCGTCGTTGAACGACTGGTCGCCGCGGCCGCCGATGTCGTACGCGATGGCGGCCTTCTCGCCGCCCGAGTCGGAACCTGCGTCCGACGACGTTTTTCCGCCACAGGCGGTGACACTGAGAGCAAGCGCCGCGGACGCAATGCCCACGGTGGTGATCCTGGTGATCCGGCGCAAGGGAAGGCTCCTTCAAACCTGACCGAAGCGCCTCTTCCGGCGCTGGTTTCGCGGCGATCGTAACGCGCGTAGATGTCAGATAAGAGCACGTACGGAAGCCGTTACCGGATCGTCGTGAACAGAAGGCCTCCCGCGGGTCCACGAACGGCCCACGAAGACTGTGTCAACGCTCCGCTAACGGTTCCCGTCGAACAGTGCCGCGGCGGTGAACAGCTCGACCCCCACGGTGATGGCTTCCTCGTCCACGTCGAAGTTGCCGCGGTGCAGGTCGAGCCCGCGCGTGTCGCCCGGGGTCCGGACGCCGAGGCGGGCCATCGCGCCGGGGACCCGCTCCAGGTACCAGGAGAAGTCCTCGCCGCCCAGGCTCTGCTCGGTGTCCTCGATCGCGTACGATCCGCGGCGCTCGGTCATCGCGGCGTCCAGCAGGCCGATGGACTCGGCGTCGTTCACCACGGGCGGCACCCCGCGCACGTAGTTGACCACGGTCTTGGCCCGGTGCATTCCGGCCACCTCGTCGATGGCGGCGTGCACCAGGTCGGGTGCCGCGCGCCAGGCGTCCAGGTCCAGGCAGCGGACGGTGCCGGAGAGCTCGGCGTGTTGCGGGATGACGTTGGGGGCGTGCCCGGTCTCCAGCCGCCCCCAGGTCAGCGCGAGCCCGGAGCGGGCGTCGACCCGGCGGGCGAGCAGCGCGGGCACGTCGACGGCGATCCGGGCGGCGGCGGTGACCAGGTCGGTGGTCAGGTGCGGCCGGGCGGTGTGCCCGCCGGGCCCGTCGAGCGTGACCTCCAGCCGGTCGCAGGCCGAGGTGATGGCCCCGATCCGCAGCCCGATCCGCCCGACGTCCACCTTCGGGTCGCAGTGCACGCCGATGATCCGCCCGACGCCCTCCAGCACCCCGGACTCGATGGCGTCGACCGCGCCCCCGGGCAGGACCTCCTCGGCGGGCTGGAAGATCAGCCGCACGGCGTGGGGCAGCAGCCCCTCCCGGTCGAGCCCGGCGAGCACGAGCCCGGCCCCGAGCACGGTGGTGGTGTGCACGTCGTGCCCGCAGGCGTGCGCCCGGTCGGGCACGGTGGACCGGTAGGGCACGCCCGCCTTGGTGTCCGGGATCGGCAGCGCGTCGATGTCCGCCCGCAACGCCAGCATGGGCGTCACCCCGTCCCACTCCCCCACGTCGCACATGAGCCCGGTCCCGACGGCGAGGACCTTCGGCTCCAGCCCGGCCTTCTCCAGCCGGTCCTTGATGGCCGCGGTGGTGCGGAACTCCTGGTTGCCCAGCTCGGGATGCATGTGCAGATCCCGGCGGAAGGCGATCAGCTCGGCACGGAGTTCGTCGGAGAGCCTGCCGGGCAGCTCACCTCCCCGGGGCTGGCCGACCGGGTCGTGGGGGCGGGAGGCGCGGGACTTCAACTGGTTCACCTTATGAAGCGTAGGCCCCTTGCCCCCTCAACTGGCCACAGATCAACAAAACTTCAGCCGCTCAGGCGAACAATTTCCCTGTGAGCATGTGTGACGCAGGGTGGTTGCGGGTATACCGGTTCGCCTTCCGTACTCCGGTCCGCGCGCTTGAGGACGCGGTCAGCGGGGCGAAGTGCGCTTCGGCACCATCCAGAGGACACCCCGGCCGAACAGGAACGGCCAGCCGCCGGCGTGGCCCGCACCACCGACGGTGCGGACCCCGCGCGGCTACTCAGCTGCCGTAGCGCTCCACCACGTGCGCGCGGGCGAAGCTGAAGCCGGTCATCACCCCCAGCTGCTCACCTGCCTGGCGAAGGGTGCGGTCGGGCCTGAGGCGAAGGCGGCGCGCCCCGGACCTGACCTTCGTGGTGTGTTCGGTCACACAACCGCCACACCTGTATCTCGTTCCTTTCTCACTCGGTCGACAGGTGCGCACACCCCTGTGCACTCCACCCGTCGCATACGTATCGACGCGTGCGGCGTGAGGCCCGGCGTCCGGGCCCCGGAGTGTGTGCTGTGTCGAAAGTGTCCCGCCGTGTCGCCCTGGGGACCATCGGGGTCGGAGCCATAGCGGTGGCCGGCTACCAACTGCGGGGCGAGGCGGAGTCCTTGCCGAGACGCCCTGCCGCGAGTACGGGGAAGAACCCCGTCTCGCGCGAGAACCGCTCCGCCGGATCCCAGGAGTGGCGCGTCGGGCAGGGTGGCACGCGGGCCGCCGACGACAAGGACATACAGATACAGGGGTACGCCTCTGCCACATCGGTGAGCCGCGGCGAGTCGATCGGCTTTCACCTGTCGGCCCACCGCGCCCAGGAATGCACCGTGGCGATCTACCGGGTGGGGTACTACGGCGGTGACGGCGCCCGGCACCTGCTGACCGGCGCCCCGGTCCGGGTGGAGCCCCATGAGCGGCCGGATCCCGATCCGGACACCGGGCTCATAGCCTGCGACTGGCCGATCGCCTGGACCCTGGACGTCCCGGACGCGTGGGTGTCGGGAATCTACCTGGCCGTCTTCACCTCGGACGACGGCTACCGCAGTTCCACACCGTTCGTCGTACGCGACACCGAGCGCCGGTCCGACCTGCTGATGGTGCTGCCCTTCACCACCTACCAGGCGTACAACCTCTGGCCCTTCGACGGACGCACCGGCAAGAACCTGTACAAGGGCTACACCCCGGCGGGCGAGATCGGCGGCAACGAGGAGCGGGCCTTCCGGGTCTCCTTCGACCGGCCGTACGTGGACACCGGAGCACCACGGTGGTTCGAGATGGACACCGCCGCGGCCCGGTGGGCCGAGGAGGCCGGATACGACATCACCTACGCGAGCAGCGTGGACCTGCACGAGGGGCGGATCGACCCGGGCGCCTACACGGCGGTCGTCTTCTCCGGGCACGACGAGTACTGGTCCAAGGAGATGCGCGACTGCGCCGAGGACGCGGTGGCGGCCGGGACCCATCTCGCCTTCCTCGCCTCGAACAACATCTACTTCCACATCCGCGTCGAGCCCTCCGCCGACGGCCGCGAGGGCCGGGTGGTGACGTGCTACAAGGAGGCTCCGGACCCCGAACCGGGTGCGGCGGGCCCCACCGTGCGCTGGCGCAAGCTGGCCAAGAAGCGGCGGAAGGCCGAACAGGGCCTGCTGGGCGTGCAGTACAACGGCATCCTCGCGGAACCCGCACCGCTCGTGGTCAGGGAGAGCGGCCACTGGTTCTGGAAGGGGACCGGGCTGCGTGACGGCGACGGCATCCCGGGTCTGGTGGGGGTGGAGGCCGACGGATTCGATCCCTCGATGCCTCGACCGGCGGACAGCGAGCAGACGCTCCTGGCTGCTTCCCCGTACAAGGACAGCTGGGGCCGCGGCCGCCGCGAGCAGAACACCAGCCTGTGCGAGAACACCGAGGGAACGCTCGTCTTCGTCGCCGGGACGTTCCACTGGCCGCTCGCGCTGAACGAGCCCGACCACCTCAACCCCCTGGTACAGAGGGCCACCCGGAACCTGGTGGAGAGGATGCTGGAGCCACGCCGCCAGGTACGCGGCGCGTAGGGGCTCCCGCCGCCCCGGGAGCCCCTACGCGTGGGCCACCGACGACAGTCGCTGCACCCCCCGCGCCGTCTCCGTGACCCCGCTCAGGAAGCCCTGGGCGCGGGGCGATGCCGTGGCGCGGAGCCATTCCGGGGAGATGTCGCAGACCGCGACGTTCACGCCCGTGCCGGCCAGGGCCAGCGGGAGGGTGTGGACGACCGTGGAGGGGAAGCTGACGATCGTGCGGCCGATGGGGCCGCGGCGGGCGATGAGTTCGAGCGGAAGGTCCGGGCGGACGATCTCCAGGCCGGTGGCGGCTTCCAGGGCGCGGAGCTTCTCGGCGGACTCGCGGCGGTGGGCGAAGTAGCGGGTGGCTCCGTGGGTGCGGGCCAGGGCCGTGACCGCCTCCTGGTACGGGGCGGGGTCGACGACGCCCGTCTCGACCAGGGAGGTGCCGACCAGGTCCGCGCCCTTGCCGATGCTGGGCGGGCCGAAGCGGGCGCGGGTCCAGGCGAAGGTGTTCGGGGTGACCACGATGCCGGGCGGAGCCTCGACCGGCATCGCGGTGAACACCTCGACCGTGTGGTCCGCCGTCGGGGTGAAGCGGCGGCGGGCCGTCGCCGTGACCGGGGCGAGGACCAGTTCGCGCGGTCCTGTGCGGCCCCGGCGGTGCCAGCGGGTGAGGCGTTCGCCCCGGGCCAGCTGGGCGACGAACTCCATGGTGGCCGTGCCGTCGTCGACCACCGTGAGGCGGTCGGCGCGGACCAGGGTCAGCAGGAGCTGCACATAGCGGGAGAACGGGTCGCCGATCACTATGTGGTCCGCGCGCCGGACCAGGCCGGCCAGGGCGCGCAGGGCCTTCAGGGGCGCGCCGGACTCGCCGCGCGCCTCCTGCCAGCGGACGGCGATGCCCTCGTCGCGGGCCAGCTCCGCCATCCGGCGCAGCTGACCGCGCGACATCGGGTCGACCGGGGGGAGGACGACGACCGTGGTGGCGGCCGGATCGTCTCCCCCCTGGGTGTGAACCCACTCCAGGACGTTCAGGAGCTGGACCGGGCTCTCGACGAAGGCGAGGTTCACCGGTCGGCGCTCAGACCGCGACCGGCTCGGGGGCCGGCGCGTTCTCGGTCTCGGCGACGACGCCCGCGACCCGGCGGAGCTTCTTCATCGGGCCGAGCTCGGACTCGTACACCTTCTTGACGCCGTCACCGAGCGACTGCTCGATGGTGCGGATGTCGCGGACCAGGCGGGTCAGGCCCTGCGGCTCGACGGAGGCGGCCTGGTCGGAGCCCCACATCGCGCGGTCCAGGGTGATGTGGCGCTCGACGAACGTGGCGCCGAGCGCGACGGCCGCGAGGGTGGTCTGCAGGCCGGTCTCGTGGCCGGAGTAGCCGATCGGGACGTTCGGGTACTCCTGCTGGAGGGTGTTGATGACCCGCAGGTTCAGCTCCTCGGCCTTCGCCGGGTACGTGGAAGTGGCGTGGCAGAGCAGGATGTTGTCCGATCCGAGGACCTCGACCGCGTGGCGGATCTGCTTCGGGGTCGACATGCCGGTGGAGAGGATCACCGTGCGGCCGGTGGCGCGCAGGGCGCGCAGCAGCTCGTCGTCGGTGAGGGAGGCGGAGGCCACCTTGTGGGCGGGGACGTCGAACTTCTCCAGGAAGGCGACGGCCTCGGTGTCCCACGGGGAGGCGAACCAGTCGATGCCGCGCTTGGCGCAGTGCTCGGCGATGGCGGTGTACTCGGCCTCGCCGAACTCGACGCGGTGGCGGTAGTCGATGTACGTCATCCGGCCCCAGGGGGTGTCGCGCTCGATGTCCCACTGGTCGCGCGGGGTGCAGATCTCCGGGGTGCGCTTCTGGAACTTGACGGCGTCGCAGCCGGCTTCGGCCGCCGCGTCGATCAGCGCGATGGCGTTGTCGAGGTCGCCGTTGTGGTTGATGCCGATCTCGCCCGTGATGTAGACGGGGTTGCCGGGGCCGGCGGTGCGGGTGCCGAAGGTGCGCAGGCGGGAGGTGCTCATGGTGGTGCTTCCTTACTTGGTGGGGACTGTGGGGACAGAGGGAGTGGTGGTGAGGGTGGGGCCCAGCAGCCAGGCCGCGATCTCGCGGATGGCGCCGTAGCCCCCGGGGGTGGTCGTGACGGCGCGCGCCGCGGCGCGTACCGAGTCGTGGGCGCTCGCGACGGCGACGGGCCAGCCGGCGAGCGAAAAGCAGGGCAGGTCGTTGACGTCGTTGCCGACGTAGAGGACCCGGTCGGGGGCGATGGACTGCTCGTCGCACCACCGCTTCAGCGCCTCGTCCTTGCGGTCGATGCCGTGCAGCACGGGGATCTGGAGCTTGCGGGCCCTGGCCGCCACGACCGGGTTCTGCTCGGTGGAGAGGATCAGCAGGGGCACCCCGGCCTTGCGCAGCGCGGCGATGCCGAGTCCGTCGCCCCGGTGCACGGCGACCGTCTCGCGGCCCTCGGAGTCGATCATGACCCGGTCGTCGGTCTGGGTGCCGTCGAAGTCCAGGACGACCGCGTCCACGTCCGCGAGGGAGGGCAGCGGGGAGGGGTCCAGGAGCGGGGCGAGCGCGCGGGCGCGGGCCAGGTCGTGCGGGTCGTCGATCTCCAGTACCCGCGCCGGGTCGGTGGGCACGAGGGCGGTGTGGCCGAAGAAGCGGTGGCGGTGGGTGCGGAAGCCCGCCGCGTCCATCGCGTAGGCGGCGCCGGTCTCCAGGTGGTCCTGGGGGCGGTCCTGGCGGCGGGGGCGTACGGACTTGTCGTGGTTGACGCCGTACGTTCCCTCCTCGACCGCGTGCCCGTCGCGCCAGACGAAGCCGTGGAACGGGGCGACCGTGACGGCCGTGTCCGCGCCCTCGTGGGCCACCGCCCGGGCGACGCCGCCGATGTCCTCGCGGGAGACGAACGGGCTGGTGCACTGGACGAGGAGGACCACGTCGACGCTCCGGGCGCGTTCGGCCTCGTAGACGTCCATCGCGTGCAGCACGGCCGCTTCGCTGGTCGCGGTGTCGCCCGCGATGGCGGCGGGGCGCTCGACGACGTGCAGCCGGTGGGCGGCCCGGAGGTCGACGGCGGCGCTCCGGGCGGCCTCGGCGATCGCCCCGTCGTCGGTGGTGACGACGACGTCGGTGACCTCGGGGGCGCCGAGCGCGGCGCGGACGGCGCGGGCGACCAGGGGGATGCCGCCGACCTCGGCGAGGTTCTTGGCGGGGACGCCCTTGGATCCGCCGCGGGCGGGGATCACGGCGAGGACGGTCGGGGTCGGGGGCGGTTGCATCGTTGTCCCTGGGGTCATGGTGGCTGCTCCTGGAGTGGTGGTCACAGCTCGCCCATCCGGCGGATCACGGGGGCGACGCGCTGGACGCCCTGGCGGTAGGCGCCCCGGGCCGCGTTGCGGACGGTTTCGCGCACCGCGCCCCGGACCCGGCCGGGTTCCTGCGGTGCGGCGGCGCCGGGCAGGGGCGTGCCGTCGGGGGCCAGGTGGTGGCGGGCGAGGATGCCGGGGAGGTAGCCGGGGGCGGTGGCCGGTGTGTAGTAGGGGGCCGGCGGCGGGAGTTGGCCGGTGGCGAGGAGGGCGGTGACCTTGGCGCGGGCCGTGTCGTAGGCGGTGCCGTACGAGCCGTCGGCGGCGACGCCCTGGCCGGCGAGCCACTGGCCGTCGGGCCGGGGCCGGATCCCGCCGTCGAGCCGGTCCCAGGAGGTGAGGAGCCCGGAGCCGACGAAGTGGTGGTTGCCGAGCGTCTCGCGGACGCCGAGGTCGGTGAGGATCGCGGTCGGGATGCGGCGGTGCAGGGACTCCAGCGCGGCCGTCGAGGAGACCGTGACCAGGAGGTCGGTGCGGTCCAGGACTTCGCCCATGTGCCCGTACACCAGGCGGAAGTTGGGCGGCAGACCGCCGGGCAGCCGCTGCGCGAGCTTCTGGTAGGGCAGCTCCTCGATGTGCGTGGTGTGCTCACCGGGCTTGGAGCGCAGCTTGAGCAGCACCTCGCGGCGCGGGTGCAGCCGGGCGTGCTCGACGAGCCTGCGCAGCAGGTACGTACGGTCGGCGCGGGAGGCCGGCACGGAGGGCTGGGCGGCGAACACCACCGTGTCGCGGCCCTCTTCGGGACGGTAGGGGGCTCCGCCGAGGAAGGGGAGGGCGGCTTCCGTGACGGCGGAGGCGTCGGCGCCCACTCCCTCGTACACCGCGCGGAAACGCTCCGCGTCGTGGGCCGAGTTGGCGAGGACGACGTCCGCGCCGTGGCGGAGGAGGAGCCCGTCGGCGAGCTTCTCGTAGACGACGCCCACGTATCCGGTGACGATGACGGGCCGGCGCGGCAGGCCGAGGGCGGCGAGGCCGTGCAGCATGGCCTGGACGCCGCCGCCGACGAGGGCGAGGACGACGAGGTCGTACCCCTCGTCGCGCACGGTGTGCAGGAACTCGACGGCGGTGACCTCGCGGACCCGCTCGGGGTCGATCCCGACCTCGCCGACCTCCGCGAGCTGGCGGGGCGTCGGGGTGGCCCGGCCGCGCAGCAGCAGCCCGCTGACCTCGACGGGCCGCGCGTCCGGGCCGTCCGCCGCTCCGGCGGTCAGGCGGCGCGCGGTGAGCGCGCCCCATTTCCACCGGGTGTCGGAGTCGGCGAGGACGGCGACCCGCAGCGCCGGTCGGAGCGCGGCGGGGGTTTCGGCCGGTTCGGCCTCATTGCTGGTACGTGGGGGCACGTCCTAGAAGTTAGGAAGGCATTCCGATGCGCGGCCCAACGTGATGGCAACAGATGGTTAACAGCGAGCCGACGATTGGGGGCCGGGCCCGAATGCACCCTCAATTCCGGCCCCGGGGAACGCGATTCACCTGAGTGACGGGCGTTGTTCACCTGCTGGGCGCATTGCGGAAAAGGAAAGAGCCGGAGCCGCACCTAACGTGATGCGCGTGGTTAAGCTCTCCGTCATCGTGCCGTTCTTCAACGTGCAGGCCTACGCGCCCGACACCCTCAGAAGTCTGCGGGCCAACGCCCGCGAGGACTTCGAGTTCCTTCTCGTCGACGACTGTTCGACCGATGAGACCCCCCGGCTGCTGCGCCGGGCCGCGGACGAGATCCCGGGGGCCGTGCTGCTGCGGCACGAGGTGAACGGCGGTCTGGCGACCGCGCGCAACACCGGTCTGGAGGCCGCCCGCGGCGAGTACATCGCCTTCCTGGACGGCGACGACTGGCTGGCCCCAGGGCACTACGAACGGCTGGTGGCCCGGACCGAGGCGCTGGGATGCGACTTCGTGCGCACCGACCACGTCCAGGCGAACGGCACGTCGCGGACCGTACGCCGGGCTCCGCACGGGCCGCACGGGGTGGTGAGCGACCCCCGGGCCGCGATCCTGCCCGCCCACCGCACCACCTCCGTGGACTACGCGTTCGCCTGGGCGGGCCTCTATCACCGGCGGCTGCTGGACCGGGGACTGCTCCACTTCACCGACGGGCTGCGCACGGCCGAGGACCGGCCGTGGATCTGGCGGCTGCACCGGGAGGCGGAATCGTTCGCCGTGCTGGGCATGCTCAGCCATTTCTACCGGCGCGGGGTGGCCACGTCGCTGACCCAGATCGGCGATGTGCGTCAGCTCGATTTCCTGCGCGCTTTCGACCAGGTGATCGCCGAGACGGCCGCCGACCGTGACGCGGACGCTTTGCTGCCGAAGGCCGTACGCACCTATTGCGCGGTCATCGCCCATCATCTGGGCGCCCTCGAAAAATTCGAACCGGCCGTGGCCCGCGAACTGAAGTCGCGCGGTGCGGCGGCCCTGGGACGCCTGCCGCAGCGGCTGCTGGACGAGGCTCTCGACGCCATGGACGTGACACGAGCGACCCGGGTGCGCAGGCTGCGCCGCCGTCCGGTCGCCGCGAAGGGGGCCTCGGCCGCATGACCATCCGGATCTTCCACGCCTCCTCGCCCGCCGCGACGGTGCTGCTCGCCGCGGCGATCGACGCGGGCTGCTTCACCGAGCCCGACCGGCGGATCCTGCTGCTGTCCCGGACGGGGCCGGCTCCGGAGACCGTCGCCGATGTCTCGGAGACCGCCGGTTTCGAGCGGCTGCGCGCCCGGTTCGACGAGGTCCTCTCGTGGAACGACGCGATCTTCCCCTTCCACCCGGCCGGCTGGACGCCCCGGACCGACGACGCCCCGTTGTGGGAGCGCCACTTCCGGCGCGCCTGGCAGCTCGGCGACGAGGAGCTGGAGCTCGTGGTGGACTCCCCGCACGCCGGTCCCGCCCGGGCGCTCACCCAGGTCTTCGCCGGTGCCCCGGTCGATGTGTACGCGGAGGGGCCCGGCGGCTACGGCCCGACCGGGGAGAAGATCCCCCCGCTGACCGGGGTCCGGGTGCGGCGGCTCCTCCACGCGGATCTGGTCCCGGGGGCACGTCTGTTGTTGCTGGGCGAGTACGGGGTGGAGCCGCGGGCCGTTCCCGCCGAGGCGTTCACCAAGGTGTTCGGTGAACTGGCGGACGCGGGCGTGGAGCTGCCTGCCGTCGAGGCGCCCGCGCTGCTGCTCGGGCAGGACCTCGCCGGGGCCGGGCTGATCCCGGCCGCCGAGGAGGCGGAGCTGCGGCTGGAGATGGTGCGCGGGGCCGCGGCCCTCGGCCACCGTCGGCTGGTGTTCGCACCGGACCCGTACGCCCCCTGGGAGGACCCGGCGGCGCTGCGCGCCGAGGCGGACCGGCTGGGCGTCGAACTGACCGTGCTGGAGAGCCCGTTGCCGGTGCCGGCCGATGTGCTGCTGCACCGGATGCGGCCCGCGCTGGTCGTCGGCTGCACCTCGGCCGCGCTGTTCGGGGCGGCCCGGTTCCACGGCCTTCCGGTGGCGGCCGTCGGCACGGGGCTGCTCCTGGAGCGGCTGACCCCGTACGAGAACGCGGAGCGGATACCGGCGACGCTCGCCGACGCCCTGCTGCCGGGGATCGGTGACGCGGAGGCGGTCGCCGCGCGGACACCGTACGCCGGTGCGGAGTTGGACGGTCTGCTCGCGGCCGTCGGCTTCGCGATGCGGCCGAAGGTCCGCCCCGATCTGCGCCCGGCGGCCGAGCGTTATCTGTCCACGCGGCTGGACGACCGCACCTGGCGCTACTTCAAGCGCCGGCGCCTGGCCTCGCTCGCGCTTCCCGGAGTGGTCCCGGCCCGGCTGGCGTTCCTGCGCGGCAGCCCGGCCCTGCGCCGGGTGGCGCGGCGGGCCAAGGCGTTGCGGAACGGCAGAGGCTGAGGAGCCTCCCCCCGGGGGGGGCAGGCCCTCCCCCGGGGCGCGGCAGGCGCGCGGAACGGTCAGCCCAGCACCTTGCCCGCACCCGCGCGGCCCCACAGCATGGCCGCGCCGAACGACAGGGCCGTCGTGGCCACCGTGATCCCGACCACGAGCGCGGCGGCGGCCGGGCCGCCCAGGTCCGCCCGGACGAGGGCGTCGGTGAGGACGCCGAGCACGAGTACGTGCACCAGGTAGGCCCCGAACGACGCGTCGGCCAGCCGGGTCAGGGTGGGGCGCATCCGCTCCGGGACGCGCAGGCCGTGCAGGGAGATCAGGACGCCGCAGCTGAACAGGGCCACCAGGACGTGTGCGTACGGGATCGCGTAGTGCACCTCGTGCTGGTACGCGATCACCCCGGCCAGCGTGGCCGCCGCGAGCAGCAGCCAGGGGAGCCGGCGTCGGCCGAACGTGCCGGCCGGGGCGGCGAGCAGCAGCGCCCCGAGCACCGCGTAGATCAGCTGGTACGGCCCGAACGCCCAGCCGAAGCGAGGAAGTTCGCGGCCGGTGGCCTCGGCCAGATCGCCGAAGAGCGACGGGGCGGACGCCAGGACCAGCAGCACCGCGCCGAGACCCCACGGCCGCTTGCCCGACCTGACCAGCACCACCAGCCCCAGGGTCATGATCACGGGGAGGTAGGCGTAGAGGTACCAGAGGTGGTAGGCGGGGCGGACCGAGGCGAACACGGAGTCCAGCGCCAGGTCGCCCACCGGGTCGTCGTTGGTTCCGCGCAGCCTGCCCCAGGCGAGGTAGAGCGCCGTCCAGACGGCGAGGGGCACCACGATCCGCACGATGCGCCGCCGCAGCCGTGCGCCGTCCTTCGGCGGGGCACCGACCAGGACGACCCAGCCGGCGATGGCGAAGAAGAGGGGCACGGCGAAGCGGCCGACGGAGTCGGCGGTCAGCCCGGCCCAGTAGGTGCCGGGCCCCTGCGACGCCGTCCGGCCCACGGCGTTCACGAAGGCCGAGCCGGTGTGGAGGCCGATCACGCCGACCGAGCAGAGCAGCCGGATCAGGTCGATGTCGTAGCGGTGCTCGCGGACGGGACGAGGCGTCTCCGGGACCGTCGGCGCCGGGGCGGGGGCGGGGGGTGTGGTCGGCATGGTCCTCAGGGGGTGGGCGC
>NZ_NTGZ01000001.1 GCF_002551245.1 Streptomyces sp. rh34 | reverse complement strand
GGCCTCGGCCGCCCCGTGCCCCCGCCCGCCGGTGGCTTCGGCCCGCCCGGCAGTGGCGACGCCGGTTACGGGGGCATGCCGGACGGCTCCTACGACGCCTACACGGACGAGGACTTCGCCAAACCGGGCGGCGGCCGTAAGTGGCTGAAGCGTTCCGTCTTCATCGTGCTCGCGCTGGCCGTGATCGGCGGCGGTCTGTACGGCGGCTACCGCTGGACGCAGACGCAGTACTACGTCGGCACGCAGGACGGACACGTCGCGCTGTTCCAGGGCATCAGCCAGGACCTCGCCTGGGTCTCGCTCTCGAAGATCGAGAAGAACCACCCCGAGATCGAGCTCAAGTACCTGCCGCCGTACCAGCGCAAGCAGGTCGAGGCGACGATCGCCGAGGGCAACATCGCCGACGCCCGCGAGAAGGTCGCCGAGCTCGCCGCCCAGGCCTCCGCCTGCAAGAAGGACGCGCAGCGCCGTGCGGCCGACGCCGAGAACCGGGCCCGTAAGGGCGAGGGCGAGGCCGGCGGCACCGCCGGGGCCCCCGCCGCCAGGACTTCCGCCACGTCCTCCGCCAAGGGGACCAAGCCGACCACCGCTCCCACTCCCGGCCCCAGCCTCTCGGAGGAAGAGAAGAAGCTGGTCCCGCAGTGCGGTAAGCAGTAAGCCGTAGGGGGCCTTCAGCACCATGAGCGTTGTCACCAACACGACCACCATCGGCGCGATCGACGCACCGAGCCGCCGCAACACCGAGCTGGCACTCGTCGTCTTCGCCGTCGCCATCTCGGTGTTCGCCTACGCCAACGTGGGCCTCGCCCTCAACGGTGAGCTGCCCTCGGGCATGCTCGGCTACGGAGCGGGCCTCGCCCTGCTCGGCGGCGTCGGCCACCTCGCGGTCCGGAGGTTCGCGCGGTACGCGGACCCCTTGCTGCTGCCCCTGGCCACCCTGCTCAACGGACTCGGCCTGGCGCTGATCTGGCGCCTGGACCAGTCGGAACGCTTCCAGGCCCTGGACACCTTCGTCCCCGCCGCCTCGAAGCAGCTGCTGTTCTCCGCCATCGGCGTGGGAATGCTGGTCGCGGTCCTCGCCATTCTCAAGGATCACCGCATCCTGCAGCGCTACACGTACATCTCCATGGTCGTGGCGCTGTTCCTGCTGATCCTGCCGATGTTCTTCCCCTCCGTGAACGGCGCCAAGATCTGGATCAAGATCCCGGGAGTCGGAACACTCCAGCCCGGCGAGTTCGCCAAGATCATCATCACCGTGTTCTTCGCGGGCTACCTGATGGTCAAGCGGGACGCGCTGGCCCTGGCCAGCCGCCGGTTCATGGGCCTCTACCTCCCCCGCGGCCGTGACCTGGGCCCGATCCTGATGGTCTGGGCGTTCTCGATCCTGATCCTGGTCTTCGAGACCGACCTCGGTTCCTCGCTGCTCTTCTTCGGCATGTTCGTCGTGATGCTGTACGTCGCCACCGAGCGCACCAGCTGGATCGTCTTCGGTCTGCTGATGTCCGCGGCCGGCGCGGTCGGCGTCGCCTCGTTCGAACGGCATGTCCAGGAGCGCATCACCGCCTGGCTCGACCCGTTCGCGGGCTGGGGCAAGCTGAACGCCAGTGAGCAGATGGCGAAGTCCCTGATGGCCTTCGGCTCCGGAGGCACCCTCGGGACCGGACTCGGCCAGGGCAACTCCGACCTGATCGGCTTCGCCGCCAACTCCGACTTCATCCTCGCCACGGTCGGTGAGGAGCTCGGGCTCGCCGGGATGATGGCCGTGCTCCTCGTCTACGGCCTGATCGTCGAGCGCGGAGTACGCACCGCGCTGGCCGCCCGCGACCCGTTCGGCAAGCTGCTCGCGATCGGCCTCTCCGGCTCGTTCGCCATCCAGGTGTTCGTCGTCGCCGGCGGCGTGATGGGCCTCATCCCGCTCACCGGTATGACGATGCCGTTCCTGGCGGCAGGTGGTTCCTCCGTGCTCGCCAACTGGGCCCTGATCGCCATTCTGATCAGAATCAGCGACACCGCCCGCCGCCCGGCTCCGGCCCCCTCCCCATCGACGGACGCCGAGATGACCCAGGTGGTCCGACCATGAACAAGCCCCTCCGTCGGATCGCGGTCTTCTGCGGCATCCTCGTCCTCGCCCTGCTCATCCGGGACAACTGGCTCCAGTACGTCCGTGCCGACGAGCTGACCAGCCACAAGTACAACCGCCGCGTCGAGATCGAGCGGTACGCCCACGAGCGCGGCGACATCATCGTCGACGGCAAGGCGATCACCGGCTCCGCCGAGACCGAGGACAGCGACTTCAGGTACAAGCGGGTCTGGAAGAACGGCCCGCTGTGGGCCCCCGTGACCGGCTACTCCTCGCAGGCCTTCGACTCCTCGCAGCTGGAGAACCTGGAGGACGGCATCCTCACCGGCAACGACGACCAGCTGTTCTTCGACCGGACGCTGTCGATGTTCACCGGCGACAAGAAGCGCGGCGGCAACGTCGTCACCACGCTGAACGGCGACGCCCAGAAGGCCGCCTTCAAGGGGCTCGGCGAGAAGAAGGGCGCTGTGGTCGCCCTCGACCCGAAGAGCGGCGCCATCCTCGCCCTCGCCAGCACCCCGTCGTACGACCCCTCGGTCTTCGCCGGCAACTCGCTCAAGGACTCGGACAACCGGCAGGAGCTCCTGAAGGACGAGGACAAGCCGATGCTCAACCGGGCCTTGCGCGAGACCTACCCCCCGGGCTCCACGTTCAAGGTCGTCACCGCCGCCGCGGCCCTGGAGAACGGGCTCTACGACGACATCGACGCCAAGACGGACTCGCCGCTGCCCTGGACGCTGCCGCAGTCCACCACGCCGCTCAAGAACGAGGGCAACATCCCCTGCGAGAACGCCACGCTGCGCGAGGCCCTGCGGGTGTCGTGCAACACCGTCTTCGGGAAGATGAGCGACGACCTCGGCAACAAGAAGATGATCGAGCAGACGGACAAGTTCGGCTTCAACAAGGAAGTCTTCACGCCCGTCCGCGCCGACGCGAGCATCTACCCCGAGGACAACAGGCCGCAGAACGCGATGGCCGGCATCGGCCAGGCGTCCAACCGGACCACCCCTCTCCAGATGGCCATGGTGGCCTCCGCGATCGCCAACGACGGCAAGCTGATGCAGCCGTACATGGTCGCCGAGCGGCAGGCGCCCAACCTGGACCCGGTCTACACGCACGAGCCCGAAGAGCTCAGCCGCGCGCTCTCCGGTGAGAACGCCCAGAAGGTCCAGCAGATGATGGAGACCGTCGTCAAGGACGGTACGGGAACCAACGCACGGATCCCCGGCGTCACAGTGGGCGGCAAGACCGGTACGGCACAGCACGGTCTGAACAACAGCGAGAAGCCGTATGCCTGGTTCATCTCGTACGCGAAGACCGACAGCGGCTCACCGGTCGCCGTCGCCGTCGTGGTCGAGGACGGCAACGCCAACCGGGACGACATCTCCGGTGGCGGGCTGGCCGCCCCCATCGCGCGCGACGTGATGAAGGCGGTCATCGACAGCAAGAAGTGAGACCTGCCACGGCGGCCGCCCGTCATACCGGACATCGGATACCGGTCGGATATCGGCTGCCGGGTGCGGGCTGATCACGTCACTCGTGCCCGGTAGCGTATGCGCGAACAGCGCACCGCCGCGGACCACACACGGGTGCGGTCGGGACTGACGGAGAGGGCTGGAACAGTTATGGAAGAGCCGCGTCGCCTCGGCGGCCGGTACGAGCTGGGCTCGGTGCTCGGCCGTGGTGGCATGGCCGAGGTCTACCTCGCGCACGACACCCGGCTCGGCCGCACCGTAGCTGTGAAGACGCTCCGGGCCGATCTGGCCCGTGACCCGTCGTTCCAGGCCCGGTTCCGCCGTGAGGCCCAGTCGGCCGCCTCGCTCAACCACCCCGCGATCGTCGCCGTCTACGACACCGGCGAGGACTACGTCGACGGGGTCTCCATCCCGTACATCGTGATGGAGTACGTCGACGGGTCGACGCTGAGGGAGCTGCTGCACTCCGGTCGCAGACTGCTCCCCGAGCGCACACTGGAGATGACGGTCGGCATCCTCCAGGCCCTGGAGTACTCGCACCGCGCCCAGATCGTCCACCGCGACATCAAACCGGCGAACGTCATGCTGACGCGCACCGGCCAGGTCAAGGTCATGGACTTCGGTATCGCCCGCGCCATGGGCGACTCCGGGATGACGATGACGCAGACCGCCGCGGTCATCGGCACCGCCCAGTACCTCTCCCCGGAGCAGGCCAAGGGCGAGCAGGTCGACGCGCGCTCCGACCTGTACTCCACCGGCTGCCTGCTGTACGAGCTGCTCGCGGTCCGGCCTCCGTTCGTCGGGGACTCCCCCGTCGCGGTGGCCTACCAGCACGTCCGGGAGGAGCCGCAGCCGCCGAGCAACTTCGACCCCGAGATCACGCCCGAGATGGACGCGATCGTGTTGAAGGCGCTCACCAAGGACCCGGACTACCGCTACCAGTCCGCCGACGAGATGCGCGCCGACATCGAGGCCTGTCTCGACGGCCAGCCGGTCGCGGCCACGGCGGCGATGGGCGCCGCCGGGTACGGGGGCTACGACGGCTACAACACCGATCAGCCCACCGCGGCCCTGCGCCCCACCGATCCGAACAACGCGCAGACCTCGATGCTGCCCCCGGTCAACCCGGACGACGGCGGCTACGGCTACGACGACCGCACGGGCCGCCGGCGCCAGCAGAAGAAGAGCAACACCTCGACGATCCTGCTGGTCGTCGCGGGCATCCTGGTGCTGATCGGCGCGATCCTGATCGGCCGGGTGATCTTCACCCCGACCAGCGACGACGGCCAGATCAAGGCCCCGAACCTGGTGGGCTCCACGGTGAAGGAAGCGGAGAAACTCGCGGCCAGAACCGACGTCACCGTGAAGGTCGGCGCCGAGGAGCCGTGCGAGGAGCAGGAGAAGGGCGAGATCTGCTCGCAGGATCCGGCGGTCGACGCGCTGATGGACAAGGACGGCACCGTCACGGTCGTCGTCTCCACCGGAGCGCCGAAGACCGAGGTTCCCAACGTCCTTGAGAAGTCCGAGGACGGCGCCCGCGAGGTCCTCGAGGAGAAGGGCTTCACGGTCAACGTCACCACGGAGGAGTCCGAGAAGACCGAGGGCACCGTGATCGAGCAGGACCCCAAGGGCGGCGCGAAGGCCGAGGAGGGGGCCGAGATCACCATCACCGTGGCCATGCAGACGACCGACCCGATGCCCGACGTGCGGACCCGTCAGTACGACGCCGCCGTGGCCCAGCTCAACCAGCTCGGGTTCACCAACGTCTCACGGGCCGACGTGGACTCGGAGAAGCCGGCCGGAGAGGTGGTCGAACAGACCCCCGCGGGCCCGAGCAAGCAGGCCAAGGACGTGCAGATCGTCCTGAAGGTCTCCAAGGGGCCGGCGCAGCCGGAGCAGGTCCAGATCCCCGGTAACATCGGCAACAGGCCGTACCAGGACGTGAAGGCCCAGCTCGAAGGGCTCGGCTTCGTGGTCGCGCTCTCCCAGGGTTCGGTCGACAAGCCGAACGCCAAGGTGATCACCAGCAGCCCGGCGCCGACCACCCAGGCGGACAAGGGCAGCACCGTCACCCTCGTGACCATCGAGGGCGGCGGGAACGGCGGAAACGGGAACGGCGGAGGCGGCCTCTTCGGAGGCATGGGCGACGACTGAGCCACCGCACCCCGCCCGGCACGGGAAGGGCCCCGGTCACCATGATGGTGACCGGGGCCCTTCCCGTGTGCGGCCGAGCGCGAGCGGCTGTCCCGCGGCGGCTCAGCGCAGTTCGACCGGCTTCGTGCGGTCCTTGTCGACCTTCTCCGTACGCTCCAGCTCGCCCCACACGATGTACCGGTACTTCGAGGTGTAGACCGGGGTGCAGGTCGTCAACGTGATGTAGCGGCCCGGCTCCTCGACGCCCGACTCCTCCGGGACCGGCTGGATCACGTCGACGTTGAACTTCGACGTCTCGGGGAGCGTCTTGTAGACCTTGTAGACGTACCAGGTGTCCTTGGTCTCGAAGACGACCGGATCACCGTTCTTCAGCTTGTGGATGTTGTGGAACTTCGCGCCGTGCCCGTCGCGGTGCGCGGCCAGCGTGAAGTTGCCCTCGTCGTCCCAGGGGAGGCCCGACTCGACCGGGTCCGTGTAGTAGCCCGCGATGCCGTTGTTGAGGGTCTCGGGGTCGGTGCCCTTCTTGACCAGCACCTCGCCGTTCTTCATGGCGGGCACGTGCAGGAAGCCGATGCCGTCCTTGGTGTCCAGGGCGCCCGGTCCGCCCGCCCACCTGCTGCGGACCGTGTCGCCCTGCTTGTCGGCCTCGCGGTCGGCGAGCACGTTGGTCCACCACAGGGAGTACGCGACGAACAGCGCGAGCACCAGGCCCGCGGTGATCAGCAGTTCGCCGAAGAGGCTGATGGCCGTCGCGACGGGGTGGCGGCCTCGCCGGCGGGCCGGGGGCGGGGAGGTGGACGTGTCGGCCCGCTCGTCGTGCTCGGTCCTCGCTGCCACCGCACCGTCCCTGTCGTGAGGATGTTCAGCCGACGAGCGCGTCGGGCTTTCCCTGGCTGCGCGGCCGTTCGTCGACCATCTTGCCCCAGACGATCATCCGGTAGGTACTCGTGAATTCCGGGGTGCAGGTCGTCAGCGTGAGGTACCGGCCCGGCCCCTTGAACCCGGAGCCCGCCGGTACCGGCGCGATCACCGAGATGTTGGACGGCGAGGTCTGCGGAAGGATGCCGGCCATCTCGTACGTGTAGTACGCGTCCTGCGTCTCGACCACGATCGGGTCGCCGGGGTTGAGCTTGTTGATGTAGCGGAACGGTTCGCCGTGGGTGTTGCGGTGACCGGCCACGGAGAAGTTGCCCTGCTTGTCGGAGGGCATCGCCGTCTTGAGCCTGCCCTCCCCGTAATGGCCGATCATCCCCCGGTCGAGCACCTTCTCCTTGTCGATGCCCTCGGCGATCGGGGCGACCACGTCCAGCTTGGGGATGTGCATGATGGCGAAGCCCTGACCGGGCTCGAACTCCCCGGGTTTCCGGTCGCCGTTGGCCCACTCGTCCTGGATCCGGTTGGTCTCCTTGCCGGCGATCTGCTCGGCCCGGATGTTGGTCCACCAGAGCTGGTAGGTGACGAACAGCAGCATCAGGACGCCCAGCGAGATGAACACCTCGCCGACCACCCGGCTGGCGACGACCGCCGGACTGTCCTTCGCCGCCTTCGCCGCGCGCCGGGCCTCCACCCGGGACATCGGAGCGGCCGGGGCGGCCGGGGCGGCCTGCTCCGCGACCGGTTCCGGGCGCCGCCGGCCGCGCCCCTTGGCCGCCCGCCGCCGCTCGGCCCGCCCGCCGGAGGGAGGGGGTCCGGGGCGGGCATCAGGGTCGGGCTCGGGCTCGGCCGGGATGCGGCTGATGACTTCGGTGCGGGGCTCGGCGGGCCCCCCGACGGCGGCGGCGATGACTTCGGTGCGCGGTTCGGCGGGGAGGTCCGGGGCCGGGGCCCGTTCCTCGGCCGGAGCTCTGCTCGCAGACGGCTCCTGGGGCCCGTACCAGTCGCGTTGGTACCCGGCGGGGTCGTACCACTCGTTCGGGGCTCCCTGGGGCTGCTGAGGCCCGTGGTGGGGCGCGTAACCGGCCTCGTGCGGCGGCGCCGCCGTGGGTACGTGTCCGAGCACGGGCTCCGGTACGTGTCCGAGCACGGGCCCAGGCCCGTACTCCGGCGCTCCGGGGCCCGGTCCGGGCGCCGGGCCCGTACCGGGTCCGGGCCCGGGTCCGTCCGCTCCCGGTCCGCCCGGGATGGTGCCCGCCCGGAACCACGGCGAGGTTCGCCCGCCGGGCAGCGGATCGTTGAGCGGGTCCGCGAGGCCGTCCACCGCCGCCACGAACGCGCCGTCGGCCCCGTACGCCCCTTGCGCGTAAGGGCCCTCCGGTCCGGCACCGTGTCCGGGGTGGCCTGCGGTCACGCGACGGCCTTGCCCACCACCGGCGCGAGCCCCGCCGACCGCGCGACGGCCCCCTGGTCCCCGCACTGTTCCAGCCAGTTGGCGAGCATCAGGTGTCCGTACTCGGTGAGCACCGACTCGGGGTGGAACTGCACGCCCTCCACCGCCCGGTCGCGGTGGCGCAGCCCCATGATGATGCCGTCCGCCGTGCGGGCGGTGACCTCCAGCTCCGGGGGCAGCGCGCCCGGTTCGGCGGCGAGCGAGTGGTAGCGCGTCGCGGTGAAGGGGGACGGCAGTCCGGCGAAGACCCCCTGGCCCTCGTGGGCCACGGGGGAGGTCTTGCCGTGCAGCAGCTCGGGGGCCCGGTCGACGACACCGCCGTACGCGACGGCCATCGACTGCATCCCCAGGCAGACGCCGAAGACCGGGACGCCGGTGTCCGCGCAGTGTCGCACCATCTCGACGCATACGCCGGCCTGCTCGGGCGTGCCGGGACCCGGCGAGAGCAGGACGCCGTCGAAGCCGTCCTGCGCGTGGGCGGTGGTCACCTCGTCGTTGCGCAGCACCTCGCACTCGGCCCCGAGCTGGTAGAGGTACTGGACGAGGTTGAAGACGAAGCTGTCGTAGTTGTCCACGACGAGAATGCGTGCGCTCACTGGTCGGCTCCTGCTCCACCGGCGCTCTCGCCGTCGACGGTCACGTCGCCGAACGGAAGCAGCGGCTCCGCCCAGGGGAACACGTACTGGAACAGCGCGTAGACGACCGCCAGAACCAGCACGAGCGAGATGACACCCCGCACCCATGCGTTGCCCGGCAGATGCCGCCAGATCCAGCCGTACATGCTGACCCCTCCATTCGGTACCCGCCCCAGACTAGAGGGCCGCGGCCGGGGAGGGGGTCGGCTGGGGAAAAGCCCGGGTCAGCCGGAAAGCTCCGGCGGCCTTCCGTCGCTCACCGGCCGCGTGGCGTCCAGATGCGCCCAGGCGATCAGCCGGTGGCTGCTGCCCCATTCCGGCTCGCAGGTGGTGAGCGTCAGATAGCGTCCGGCGTCCTCGAATCCGGAGCCGCGGGGCACCGGGTCGACGACGGCGGTGTCGGTGGGAACGGTCCGGTACGGCTTCTTCGCGATGCGGTACGTGAACCAGGTCGTGCCGTCGTTCACGACCACCGCGTCGCCGGGCCTCAGCTTCGGGAAGTCCTTGAAGGGGTCGCCGTACGTCCGCCGGTGCCCGGCCACCGCGAAGTTGCCCGTGTCACCGGGGCGGGCCGTTCCGCTGTAGTGCCCGAGCCCCTTCCGCAGGGTTCCGACCGCGGTGTTCTCCAGGACGGGCCACTCCCAGTCGGCGCCGAAGCGGGGGATGTGCATCATCGCGAAGGGTTTTCCGGCCCGGTACGGGACCGCGTTCGGGTTCTGGTTCGGTTCCGGGTTCCGTTCCGGGTCTTTTGAGGGGGAAGCCTCCGCGGAGGCGGGCGGCGGGGCCGGCGCCACGGGCTCCCGGGCCCACTGGCTCTGGAGGGTGTCGATCTCGCCCTCGGCCGCGTCGGCCGCTTTCACACCCGTCCAGAACAGGAAGTAGACGACGAAAAGGATGATCAGCGCACCCACGGTGATGCAGAGTTCGCTGAAGGTTCTGACGACGAGTCGCACCGACACCGGACGGCCTCCCCGGGGCTCAGCTCGGGCTCACTCCACAGGCTGTGCGTAATGGAGATCCACTGTGCCCGAGTACCCGGGAAGAGTCACCGCCTCGTTCTCGTCGACTTTCCAGCCCAGCCCGTACGCCTTCACGTACAGCAGGTAGTTCTGGATCGCGGTGGAGTCGTTGAGCGCCCGCTTGAGCTTGCCCGGGTCCCCGACCGCGGTGACCTTGTACGGCGGCGAGTAGACGCGGCCCTGGAGGATCAGCGTGTTGCCCACGCAGCGGACCGCGCTGGTGGAGATCAGCCGCTGGTCCATCACCTGGATCCCGCGCGCCCCGCCCTGCCACAGCGCGTTCACCACCGCCTGCAGGTCCTGCTGGTGGATGACCAGGTCGTTGGGCTGGGGTTCGGGGTAACCGGGGTTGGCGGTGGCGTCGGGGGGCGCGTCGTCGAGGGTCACGCTGACGGAGTCGCCGGTGATCTTCGTGGTGCCGGCCGCCTTCTCCAGCGCCTTCAGCCGGGCGTCCTCGGCCTTGGTGGAGCCGTCGTCCCGCTGGGCGAGGGCGTCGATGTCCGCGCGGGCGCCGGCGACCGAATCGTTCAGCTCGCCGTTCTTCTCGCTGCGCTCCCTGATCAGGTCGGAGAGCTTCAGCAGGGAGGAGTCGCTGCGCAGGTTGGTGCCCTTGGCGGTGTTGGCGCTGGTGACGAAGATCAGTCCGGCCAGGGCGAAAACAGCAGCGGTGAGCCCCCGGACCGCCCACGCGGAGGTGCGCCGGACCGGGCCTTCTGGGGAGTCCGCAGAATTGCTCAACGTACCCTTATCTCATCAGGCGCCAGAGAAGCACTACGCTAACGGACGCTCGGGGGAGGCAGCATGCCCCCTGGCACCCCGCCCCCGGCGCCCGCCACAGATCCCTGCGCGGTCACGCAGCGCATCGACAGGAGAGTCCCTCGTGCCGAAGTCACGTATCCGCAAGAAGGCCGACTTCACGCCGCCCCCGGCGAAGCAGGCAACGACCATCAAGCTGACCAACCGCAGTTGGGTCGCTCCGGTGATGCTGGCCCTGTTCCTCATCGGGCTGGCCTGGATCGTGGTGTTCTACGTGACCGAAGGCGACCTGCCGGTCGATGCCCTGGGCAACTGGAACATCGTGGTCGGCTTCGGCTTCATCGCCGGCGGTTTCGCCGTGTCGACGCAGTGGAAGTGACGGACCACCTCCGCACAAGCCTTGCCCTGAGTTACCCACAGAGTTATCCACAGTCGGGGGAAAAGGTCAGACGATCTGTGGATAACCTCCACTCGTGTTGACGCCGGTGTGACTGCAGCCTCCCTCGTCGAGGGGGGCTGCACCCCGTTGTCCGGGCGGAAAGACCCAGCTCAGCGACGAGGGGAACGACTGTTCCTCTTGCCATGCACAAGATTCTCCGCACACTGTGGACAACTTTGGTCCACCTGGGGGTGGAGGGCCCCATTCCGCTCAGGTGAGGGACATCGTGCGGGCGACGATCATCACGACCGTCGCCAGCAGGACAAGCGCACAGGTGCCGATCTGCACGGCCGTACGCCGCTCGCGCGGGGCGTGGACCATGGCGACGGCGATGGCGACGCCCGCGATCAGACCGCCGACGTGCGCCTCCCAGGCGATGCCGCCCCAGGTGAAGGTGAAGACCATGTTGATCGCCAGCAGCACCAACACCGGCCGCATGTCGTAGTTCATCCGGCGCATCAGAACGGCGGTGGCGCCGAACAGGCCGTAGACCGCACCGGACGCCCCGAGCGAACCCTGGTTGGGCGCGGCGATCAGATAGGTCAGGGCGCTGCCCGCGAGACCGGACAACAGATAGAGCGCGAGATAGCGGGAGCGGCCGAGCGCGGCCTCCAGCTGTCCGCCGAGCCACCACAGCCCGAGCATGTTGAACCCGATGTGCACCACTTCCTGGTGCAGGAACATCGAGGTCACCAGGCGATACCACTGACCCTCGGCGACGCCTTCGACCGATCCCGGCGGCGGGCTCGGGTCCCATGCCAGCCCGAGCAGCGTCAGATCGTTCACCAGCGCGGGCCGGACGGAGACCAGGAGGAAGACGGCCAGATTGACGCCGAGCAGGATCTTGGTGACCAGGCGCGGGTCGGCGGCCACCGCACCGCCCGCCAGCGTGCGCGGCCGGGCGGCGGCCGGGTGGTGCCCGGTGCCCGAGCCCTGGCGTACGCAGTCGGGGCACTGGAAGCCGACCGAGGCGCTGACCATGCACTCGGGGCAGATGGGTCGCTCGCAGCGCGTACAGCTGATGCCGGTCTCGCGGTCGGGGTGGCGGTAGCAGGTCGGCGTCGGCACACCGCTTCCCGCGGCTGCACGGTCTCCCGGCGGCTGCTGGTCCATCGGTCCTGGCCTGCCTCTCGGTCCTCGTCGCTCGGCGGCGCGAACAGGGCCGCCCCGCTGGTCCGCTCTGTATCAGTACGGACGGGCAGGGCGGTTGGTTCCCGCGAGGGGTCGTCCGGCGAGAGGTCTGCGGCGAGGTCTCCGGCCGGGCCCCTCGGGAAGCGATCGTCAGCGGGTCTCGACGACCACGGACTCGATCACCACATCCTGCAGGGGACGGTCGGTGCGCGGATTGGTCGGGGTGGCCGCGATGGCGTCGACGACCGCGCGGCCCGCCTCACCGGACACCTCACCGAAGATGGTGTGCTTGCCGGTCAGCCAGGCGGTGGGGGACACGGTCAGGAAGAACTGCGAGCCGTTCGTCCCCGGACCCGCGTTCGCCATGGCCAGCAGATAGGGCTGGGTGAAGCCCAGCTCCGGGTGGAACTCGTCGGCGAACTTGTAGCCGGGGCCGCCGGTGCCGTTGCCCAGCGGATCGCCGCCCTGGATCATGAAACCGCTGATGACACGGTGGAAGACGGTGCCGTCGTACAGCCGGTCCGTGGTTTTCTCCCCGGTCTCCGGATTGACCCACTCGCGCTGCCCGGTGGCCAGCTCGACGAAGTTCCGGACCGTCTTGGGGGCGTGGTTCGGCAGAAGCCGAATCTCGATGTCGCCCCGATTGGTCTTCAAGGTGGCGTAAAGCTGCTCGGCCACGGTCTGCCTTCCTTCGTCCTTCACCTGACGTCACATCCTTCGCTGACGTCCGCCGATCCTCCCACGGACCGGGAAATGTGCGGCCGGATGCCGGACGAAACGGCGCGTTCACCACCGAACCGTGGCATTGTCGTCGGCACACTTCACATGAACCGTTTCGGCCGCACACGGCGATCATGACCCGGATGCCCGTCCCGCATGCCGGGCTTGGACGCAACAGGCATGATTTCGAACTGGGCGGACAGGCGGAGTACCTACCCGCCACCAAGGAGGAGGATCTCGTGACCCGCATCGACAGCGTGCGCGCCGCAACCGACTCGGCGAAGGACAGCGCGCAGCACGCCGCGGAAGTGGTGGCGCCCTACGCCGACACGGCCAAGGAGCAGGCGGCCCACTACGCGCACGAGGCGCGCGTACGGCTCGCGCCCAAGGTGACGAAGGCGGCCCAGCAGGCCCGTGTCCAGTACGCGTCCCATCTCGCACCGCGCCTCGAACAGGCCCGTACGCACGTGCCACCCAAGGTCGACGAGGCCGCGCATCGCGCCAAGGCCTCCACCCGCAGGGCCGCACGGAGCGCCGCCGACTACACCGCCCCCCGCGTCGAACACGCCCGGTCGGTGGCCCTGCCCGTCGCCGAGCAGGCTTCCGCCCGCAGCGCGGCCGCCCTGGCGGCGCTGCGCACCCAGGTGACGGCCAAGGAGATCCAGAAGCTGGCCAGGAAGCACCAGCGGCGGGCCAAGGCGGGCCGGGCCGCGAAGGGGTTCCTGGTGCTGGGCGTCCTGGCCGGCGGCGCCTACGCCGCCTGGCGCTGGTGGGACAAGCAGGCCAACCCGGACTGGCTGGTCGAGCCGCCCGTCGCCACCGAGGTGGGCGACGAGCGTGCGCCGCTCAGCTCGGTCGACGGCAGCGACCGGGCCGACCTCGACCCGGAGGTCCAGGCCAAGCAGGCCGAGGCCGAGTCGGGCGAGGGGGGCACCCCCGGGCTCGACGACCGGCCCTGACCGGGCCGGCACGGGGCGCCCCGTGCGCACCCCCTGACAGAACGAACGCGGCTGCGGTAACCGCCCGGGCGGTTACCGCAGCCGCGTTCGTTCTGTCGCGTCCTCTCGCCCCGGATCGCCGTAAGACGGCGACGGAGCCCCGCCCCCTGGCGACTACCGGCTCACGGCGAAGCGCATCAGGGCCTGCTCGTCGCCCTGCTTGATCTTCCCGGTCTCGTTGATCACCTGGAGCTTCCAGCCCGCGCCCTCACGGATCGCCTTGGCCACGGCGACGCCGTTGTCCTGGGTGAGCATGCTCGGCCAGATGTCGGCGACCTGCTGCGTGCTGCCGCCCGTCGCGTCGTACACCTTGAAGCTGATGTTGCGCGCGTTGCTGAACGCGCTCCGCTTCTTGTACGCGGCGGCGATGAAGACGATCGCCGTGATGTTCGAAGGAATCTTGGCGAACTCGACGGTCACCGTCTCGTCGTCACCGTCACCGTGCCCGGTCTGGTTGTCCCCGCTGTGCACCAGCGAGCCGTTGCCCAGCGGGTCCAGCGAGTCCAGACCTGCCAGCCGCACCGGGTCCCCGCCCTGCAGCGCGATGGCGATCAGGTCGAGGTCCGTGCCGGCCTTCTGCCGGATCTTCCCCATCAGGCCGCCGCTGCTCCCGACGGTGGGGTCCCAGGACGCCCCGATGGACAGGTGGGTCACCCCACCCAGGTCGGCCGGGCCGTCTTCCTTCGTCAACGTGATCATGCCTGAGTCCTTTTTGTGGCTCGACTGTTTACGTATGAAGTGTGCCTGGTGCCTCCGGTACACGGTCCCGGAGGAAGCGCGCCGGTTCCGGATCGTACGAGATCGGGTCCCGGCAGGCGGCCAGGCGCTCGGCGGTCCTCCGATGCGAGAGAAGACGAGAAGGACCCCCCTGAGCCGCGTTATCGCAGTTCAGGGGGGCCACTGCAGGTGGAGCCCAGGAAATTCGAACCCGAAATCGTTACCTTCTTGTCCTGCGGTTTTACCGAAGAACCGGGCGTCCGATCCCGTTCCATCCTCCTGAGCCCCGCTCGATCCCCCTCGCACTCGTCAACCCTCTCGGATCGAGAGTCCGCTCCGTGAGCCCAGGCAGATGAGTGTGCGCTCGACGGGGGTTACCTCGCAGCGGTCGCCGCGCCGGTCATGGGCGCCAGCTTGTCGGCTTCGGCGACGGCGGCGCTCCAGCTGAACTCGTTGTTGTCGCTGAAGTAATAGTAGGTGGCGCCGTTGGGCATCATCGCGACCGTGATGCCGCCGTACCCGGACATGAACGGTACGTGGAACGGGCTGGTGTAGGCGGGGTTGTCGGCGGATGTGAACTCGACGCCCCAGAAGCCGTTCTGGTATCTCATGGGCTTGGTACCGGTGGTGGTCATGCCACGAGCCTGCGGTGTGCGTTGCATGCTGGCCGCGAGCAGTGCCGGGTCGAGTATCTGCGTGCCGTTGACGGTGCCGTGGTCGTTGTTGAGGAATTTCGCGAACCGGGCGACGGAGTCCTGTGTCCAGAACATGCCGTAGCCGCCGAAGGGTGCTCCGCCGGGCCTGTTGTCGGTGCGGGAGGAGATGAGGGAGTCGGGCCCGATGCCGATGGGTTCGAGCACGTCGTCGCGGAGCATGTCGAAGATGTCGGCGCCCGTACCGGTCTTCTCCTGCAGGTAGTTGTTCATCGCGCGGGTGGCGAGGAAGGTGTCCGAGGTGTGGTACACCCACTTGCTGCCCGGGGTGGCCTTACGGGGGAAGGACAGGGCGAGTCGCATCTTGTCGGCGTAGGACTCGGCTGCGAAGAAACCCGCCATGGTGCGGCCCGCCTCGTCCGTCTCGTAGCCGGGCCAGGTGTAGTTGCCGGTGGCCATGTCGAGGGTGTGGTCGAGGGTGACGCCACTCCACGCGCTGTTGCTGGTGGTCTCGGGGATCCGGTCGGAGAGCTTCTCCTGGGCCACGGCCGGGCCGTAGCGCTTCGCCAGACGCAGCATGGCTGTTCCCGCGAATGCCGACTTCGCGGTCGAGTACGAGGGCAGGAGCATCTGGCCGCAGAACGGGTACTCCCCTTGCCGGGTCCGGCAGTTGCCGACGTAGTGGACTTCGTCGAAGTAGAAACCGAAGGTGCTCAGTGCGGACGGCGTGATGCCGGAGCCGAACTTCGAGATATCCACCCCACTGCCCGGGTGGTCGGTCGTCAGCGCCGAGATGGGCTTGGTCGGGAGCCGGTCACCCACTTCGGAGGCGTACGCATCGCGCAGGTTCTCGGCGCCGTCGACGGGGCCGGGCCGGTAGTCGGCCGGTACCTGGCCCCACATGTCGAACTGGAAGTAGGCGCAGGTCTCGGTCGTTATCTGGTAGCGGACTTCGGATACCGATGTGGCGTCGAAGAGGAACGTCAGGGTGCCGTTGTGCACGCAGTTCGCGTTGCGCTCGATGAGTGCGAAGGGGAGCGAGGCGCGGGTGCGTTGGCCGTCGCCGTCCTCGTTCCACGCACGGCCGGGGCCCACCGCAAGGTTCCACGCCTGATTCCCCGTGTACTGCAGCCCCCGCTTCGCCGGGACGAGATGGCTGCCGTTCTGCACGAGGGCCATGTCGACCGGCGGCAGGTGTCGGGTGGCTGCTGCGTCTCCGTATCCGTGCGGGTCTTTCCGTACGCGGAAGCCGCCGGTGGTGGAGAGTCCCTCGAGGGTGAGGGTGCCTTCGAAGCTGTGGGTGGGTGGCGCCGCGTGCGCGGGGAGCGCGAAGGCGTTGTCGGGCACGGTGTCCTCGGCGGTGCCCCCGGTGAGTTGGCCGGCGGTGAGTTCGGTCCGGTTCACCGCACCGCTTCCGGTGAGCGGATCACCGGGTACGGGCACGGTTCCGGCGGGCGCCGCCATCGTCGGAGGCGGGGCGGCGAACAGCCCCACGAGCACGGCGGCGGTGGCGGCGGCACGGCGTAGCCGCCGGGATCGGAACGGTCTCGGCATGGTGCGAAGTCCTCTCGGGCCGGCAACTGATGCGGGATATCGCCGCATGGTGGGGCGCACCGGGGCCGCCGTCCAATGCCTGCCCGGTCTGGTCAGGCTGCCCGCCAGGCATACGTCCAGCTCTCCTGGGACTGCCGGCCGTCGGGCCGGCGGGCGATCACGCCTCGCGTCGCGGCGAGGGCTGTGGCCCGCAGTCGTCGCTGCGGTTCATAGGCGGGTGGCGGCCTGCGGCCCGTACCGCTCGATACAGAAGCGGGACAACCCGGCCGCGAATGCCTCGATGCTGCGCAGCGCATAGTGTCCGGCGTCCCACGCGGCGTGCAGGTGGATCTGCAGCGGCTCACCCACGCTGTCGAGGATCAGCAGCGCGCGCAGGTCGAAGCGGGGATCGTCGGAGACCACCGCGACACCATGGCCCGAGGCCGCCATGGCCTGTGCGACGTGCGGGGTATCGCATTCCAGCACGATGTCGTACGAGGCGTCCGCATCCTGCACGGCATGGTCCAGGATGCGGCGGGTGCCGTGCGCCGGGGTGAGGACGATGAGGGGCTCCGCGGCGAGTTCCCTGATGGTGACCTGGTCCCGGTCCGCCCAGGCGTGGTCGGCACGGACGTAGGCCCACAGCGGCAGGCGGGCCACCGGGAGCCCGGCGAAACGGCGCCTCGGAGGTGCCGAGGAGATGGCTACATCGGCGCCCCTCGCAAGGGCCTGGTACGCATACGCCGGGCTCTCCGCCTGCACGGTGACGAGCGGATCCTCCGGCCCCCAGGTGGCCAGGAACGGCGCGATCACGTCGGTGATGGTGGTGGGCGGCGCCGCCACGGTGATCCGCATGGCACGACCGGCAGCCAGCGCACCGACTGCGGCCTCGGCGGCGTCCGCGCGGGCGACCAGATCGCGGGCCAGTGGCAGGAAGCGTCGGCCGGCCGCCGTCAGGACCAACTGTTTGCCGCCGCGGTCGAAGAGGGTCATGCCCAATGCCGCTTCCAGGCCGCGCAGTTGGCGCGACAGCGACGGCTGGGCGACGTGGACCACCTCGGCGGCCCTGGTGACGGAACCGGTCTCCACGATGGTCAGGAAGTAGCGCAACACTCGGAGTTCCATGGCGATGGCCCCTCGGGAGATGGAGGAGGCAGGACACCTTCATGCCTCAAAGGCATGGTAATCAGCCCTCCCAAGTATTTGAGGCTATGGCTGACTGGCTGCATTCTTGTCCCACCCTCGGCCCCGCCATCCGGAGTCCATGGCCGTCGGCGCCCTGCATCTCCCGTCGGCTCCCCAGAGAAACCCTCCCTTCGATTGGCTGGTGTTCCCGCATGGCCCGCCCTCTGCCCCTGATCCTTGCCCAGGCACCCGGCCGCCCGGCCGACGACCTCGCAGGCTTCACCGCCGACGTGGAGCGGCGCGTGAAGCTGCGCGCACCCGGAGCCCTCGTGGTCTACCCCGAGCTGCACCTCGGCGAGAGTGCCCCTGGCGTGCCGGCGGCCCCGGAGAAGGCCGCCGAGCTGCTCGACGGCAAACGGGATGCGGCCTTCGCCGAGCTCGCGGGCGATCTGGGCATCTGGCTGGTCCCCGGCAGCGTCTACGAGCGGGGCACCGGTGACCGCGTCCACAACACGACACCGGTCTATTCACCGCGGGGCGAGCGCCTCGCCGCGTACCGCAAGATCTGCCCGTGGCGCCCGTACGAGACGACCACACCGGGCAACCGGTTCGAGGTCGTCGACCTGGTCGGGGTCGGCCGCATCGGACTGTCCATCTGCTACGACAGCTGGTTCCCGGAGATCTCCCGCCATCTGGCGTGGATGGGCGCCGAGTTGATCGTCAACGTGGTGCGTACGTCGACGAGCGACCGCGCGCAGGAGGTCGTCCTCAACCGCGCCAATGCCATCACCAATCAGGTCTTCGTCGCCAGCGTCAACTCCGCCGCCCCGTCCGGTATCGGCCGCAGCCTCGTCGTCGATCCGCAGGGCACGGTGCGTGCCGAAACCGTCGATGCCGGCGACTCCACCCTCACCGACGTGATCGACCTCGACGAGGTCAGCAACGTCCGCCGCTACGGCACCGCCGGCCTCAACCGGATCTGGAGCCAATTCCGCCCCGGTGACCCGGCCCTCGATCTCCCGCTGTACGGGGGCCGCATCGACCCCACCACCTGGAACCCCGCCCACACCACCGAGGAGCCACCACGATGAGCAGCGAGACCACAGGGAACACCGCGAGACTGAAGGGCGACCTGAGCCTGTTCTCCGTCGTCCTGTTCGGCCTGGCCTACATCTCCCCCGGCATCGTCGTCACGCTCTTCGGCGTGGTCGCCGCCACCAGCGGCGGCGTGGCCCCGACCGCGTTCGCCGTCGCCGCCCTCGCGATGCTGCTCACCGGGCTGAGTTACGCGAGGATGGCGCGCGCGGTGCCCGGCTCGGGGTCGGTCTACACCTACGCCCGCAAGATGCTCGACAGCCGCATCGGTTTCCTGTCCGGCTGGGCGATGCTGCTCGACTACTTCTTCATCCCGATGGTCGGCTGGCTGATCACGGCGATCTACTTCAACGCCCAGTTCCCCGGCATACCCAAGTGGGTCTGGCTGATCGTCTCGGTGGGCATCACCACCGTCATCAACATCTTCGGCATGAAGCTCGCGGACCGCGTCAACAAGGTCCTGATGTTCGTCGCACTGGGGTCGCTGGTCCTCTTCGCCACCCTGTGTGTCGTCTTCCTCGGCGAGAACGGCTCATCCGCCCCCGTCACGGACACCGTGTGGAACTCCGGTACGGCGATCGGCGCGGTCACCGCGGCCGCCGCCATCGCCGCGTACTCCTTCCTCGGCTTCGACGCCGTCTCCACGCTCGGTGAAGAGGCCAAGGGCGGGGCGAGGACGATCGGCCGAGGCATCATCGGCTGCGTCATCGCCGCCGGAGCGATCTTCATCGTGCTGTCCTTCGTGATGCAACTGGTCCACCCCGGCGCGGAGTTCGCCGACGTCGACGCGGCCGCCTACCACTTGAAGGTCCAAGTCGGCGGCGAGACGTACGCCGAGATCATCAACTTCGTCACCATCGCCGGATCCATCGCCTCCTGCATCGCCCTGCAAGCCTCCGCCGCCCGCCTCATGTACGTGATGGGACGCGACGGCGTACTGCCCAAGGCCGTCTTCGGCAAGCTGTCGACGAAGACGGGCACGCCCGTCCTGAACCTGCTGCTGACCGCGGCCGCCGGTGTCATCGCCATGAAGCTCGACCTGACCACAGCCACCTCGTTCATCAACTTCGGCGCCTTCCTCGGCTTCACCCTGGTGAACGTCTGCGTGATCGCCCACCTGGTCCGCGAACGCCGACAGGGCCGCACCCCCAACCTCTTCTCGCACCTGGTGATGCCAGCCATCGGCGCCGCCGTTTCCGTCTACCTCCTCACGAGGCTCGGTGATGTCGCACTCCAGATCGGCGGCGTCTGGCTGGCAATCGGCATCGTCTACCTGGCCGTCCTGACCAAGGGCTTCCGCCGGCCCGCACCGGAGATGACCTTCGACGACGACACCGAGGCCAAGGACAAGGTCACCGCGTAGCTCGCCTCCCGCTCCTGGGCTCGTCGTGCGGTATCACGACGCCAGCACCGGCCGAGCCGCCCACTGAACGGGCAACACCGTCAGGTCCGGAGTCGCGTCATCGTCCGGGCCTGCGGCATCGCCACCGACGACTTCCCATACGGGGCCGGCCCCTCGGGGAGCCGGGATTCGATCTGCACCCACAGGCGGCAGATGGCACCCGCGGGGAGGGGGGCCGCGTCAGCACCATCGGGCTGACACGTCAACACAGAAAACCAGGACAAAAACACCCCCCTGACTGCGTTTACGCAGGTCAGAGGGGTGTTGCAAGTGGAGCCTAGGAGATTCGAACTCCTGACATCTGCCTTGCAAAGGCAGCGCTCTACCAACTGAGCTAAGGCCCCGGGCCACAACGAACGAGGGCAACGCCCAGCACGTCCGCGCCAGGGCTACCGTCGCAGACCAGAGTACCGGGTGACCCCCGCAATTCTGCAAAAGGATAGGGACTCCCGGTGGCCGACCACGCTCCGTAAGATGCTCGCAAGGTTCGCAGCAGCGAAGCGGCAGCGATGGGGAGACGCCATGGACGCAGCGCAACAAGAGGCGACGGCAAGAGCCAGAGAGCTTCAACGCAGTTGGTACGGGGAGCCGTTGGGGGCGCTCTTCCGTCGACTGATCGATGATCTCGGCCTGAACCAGGCCCGGCTGGCCGCTGTTCTCGGGCTCTCCGCCCCGATGCTCTCCCAATTGATGAGCGGCCAGCGGGCCAAGATCGGGAATCCCGCGGTGGTCCAGCGCGTCCAGGCCCTCCAGGAGCTGGCGAGCCAGGTGGCCGACGGCAGCGTCAGCGCGGGCGAGGCCACCGACCGCATGGAGGAGATCAAGAAGTCGCAGGGCGGGTCGGTCCTGACCGCCACCGGCCAGACCACCTCCACCGGCAGCGCTCCCACCGTCCGCCGTGTGGTGCGCGAGATCCAGTCCCTGTTGCGGTCGGTCGCGGCGGCCGGCGACATCATCGACGCTTCGGACGCCCTCGCCCCGACCCACCCGGAGCTGGCAGAGTTCCTCAAGGTGTACGGAGCGGGACGCACCGCGGACGCGGTCGCGCACTACGAGGGGCACCAGAGCTAACGGCTCCGGGCCACGACGGACGACGGACCAGGGCACGCGCACCGCGCGACGCCCTGGTGCCGGCAGGGGCACGGGGGCCGGACACGGGCCGCGGCGGACGCCGCGGCACCACGGGAACGGGGAGCGGGCGCAGCGCAATGGGTGAGGTCTTCGCCGGTCGGTACGAGCTGATCGATCCGATCGGGCGGGGCGGGGTCGGCGCCGTCTGGCGCGCCTGGGACCACCGCCGCCGCAGGTACGTCGCGGCCAAGGTGCTCCAGCAGAGCGACGCGCACACGCTGCTGCGCTTCGTCCGCGAGCAGGCGCTGCGCATCGAGCACCCGCATGTCCTCGCCCCGGCCAGCTGGGCCGCCGACGACGACAAGGTCCTGTTCACCATGGACCTGGTGAGCGGCGGCTCGCTCGCCCATGTCATCGGCGACTACGGCCCGTTGCCCCCGCGCTTCGTCTGCCTGCTGCTGGACCAGCTGCTCTCCGGCCTCTCCACGGTGCACGCCGAAGGAGTGGTGCACCGCGACATCAAGCCCGCCAACATCCTGATGGAGGCGACCGGGACGGGCCGCCCGCATCTGCGCCTCTCCGACTTCGGCATCTCGATGCGCAAGGGCGAACCCCGGCTGACCGAGACCAACTACGTGGTCGGCACGCCCGGCTACTTCGCCCCCGAGCAGATGATGGGCGCCGAGCCCGACTTCCCCGCGGACCTCTTCGCGGTCGGCCTGGTCGCGCTCTACCTCATCCAGGGCCGGAAGCCCGACTCCCAGGCGCTGGTCGAGCACTTCGCCGCGCACGGCACCCCGAGCGCCCCCAACGGCATTCCCGAGCCGTTGTGGCAGGTTCTCGCCGGTCTGCTCCAGCCGGACCCGCACGCCCGGTTCCGGACCGCGACGGGCGCGCGCAAGGCCCTCACCGCGGCGGTCGAGATGCTGCCCGAACCCGGCCCGGACGACGAGCCGGTGGAGGTGTTCGACCAGATCGGGCCGCTGCCGGCGGGATTCGGCCCCGACGGGCCCGTAACGGCCCCTCGGCAGCCCGAGGAGCCCGCGCCCGCCCCCGCCGCCGGGCCGCCGCGGCCGGCCGTTCCGGGGCCCGGTCAGCAGGCCTACGCACCGCCCCCCACGTCGATGTCGGAGACCGGCAGCTTCCACCTCGCGCCCCCGCCCGGAACCCCGCCCCCACAGCAACAGCCCTACCAGGAGCCAGGTTTCCAGGAGCCAGGGCTCCAGCAGCCGGGGCCCCAGCAGCAGCCGGCCGTCCCGTCCACCGTGGACACGCCGCCCCCGTACGCCGTCGGCGCGCCGGACGCCTCCCGGGCGCCGACCTCCGGCGTACCGCACGAACCCCTCGCCACCCGCGCCTACACCGCCCAGGAGCCGCACCCACCGGTGCCGGCCCCGCCGGTTCAGCACGCCGCGCCGCACGTTCCCGGGCGCCGAACGCGTCCGGGACCGCCCCCGAAGGTGGCGGTCCCGGTGCTGGTGGTGGCGCTGATCTGCTTCGCGGTCGGGATCTGGGCCCTGACCCAGATCTGAACGCTCCCGCCGCCGGGCCGACTACCGGCCCTGCGGCGGCTGGTGGCCCCCACCGGCCGGCGAACCGACGGCCGGCGAACCGGAGGCCGGGGCCCCGGCGGCGCGACGGCGGGCCAGCAGCGTCCAGACGCCCAGCCCGAGCACCAGCACGGACCCCGTACCGATACCGGCCGCGGCGACCACCGTCATCGGACCGCTCTGCGCGGCCTCCCGGGCGGTCTTCCCCTTCCGGGCCACCTCCCGGTCCTGGTCGGTGACGCCGAAGACCCCGGCGTCACCCTCGTACGGAGACGTCTCGGCGTCGTTCTTCACCTGGACCGCCAGCTCGAAGGGGATCGGCTCGTCGCCGTAGGACTCCTTGAGCTTCGGGCTGAGGGACACCGACAGGTAGTACCAGCCCGCGAAGCGCATGCTGCTGACCTGGGGCGAGGGGTCGAACCTGTTGCGGTAGGCCACCGGCGGCAGCGGCCTCAGGGACGCGGAAGCGGGCCCTCCGGAATACGAGAGCGTGGCGTCGGAGACATGCCCCTGGGCGGGGTTGCCCAGCGACAAGGTGAGCGCGTTGCCCACGAACTCCTTGTTGTCGCCGGTGCTGTTGGAGAGCCCGGCGGTGGCGTGGATCTGCTGTCCCCAGTCCACCGGCACCCGGTAGAAGCGGGTCTGCCCCGGGGCGACCGTGTCCTGCCAGCGGCCGTTCTCCAGGCTGGTGGCCTCGGAGTACCCGGCCCCGCCGGACCGCTTCCGCTGCTCCCCGGTCAGCGGCTTCGCCGGGGCCGAGGGCCAACTGTCGGGCCCGTCGGTCGGCATGGCCGCCGCGCTCTTCAACCGCGGCTCCTGAAGGAAGCGCAACTCCAGTTCCCAGGCGTCGGTGTTGGAGGCGTCCTTGCTCTCGCGCTCGACGAGGACGTCGTACTGGCCGCTCTCCTGGCAGATGGTGCTGCCTTCTTCGACGGTCCGGGAGACGTACGCTGCGATGGGACGCGCGTACTCGCCCGCGCCGAAGTTCGCCCGCGCCGAACTGCACTGGGTGTCGTCGGTCTCCCGGAGACTGACGTTGATGCCGTCGCCGTAGGCGACCTTGCCACTGTCGCCGGGCACCGCGACCGCCGAGACATAGGCGGCGGAGACATCGTCCAGCGTGACCCGGTAATAGAGCTTCTCGCCCGGCCTGATCGTGCTGCGGTACGGGACGCCCTCGTCGAGTTCGGACGCCTCGACGTTCGCCGTCGCGCCCTGCACGTTCTTCGCGTCGGGGTCGAACGCGTACGCCCCGGGGCCGGCCGCGTACGCCTGCCCCGGCAGGGCCGCCACCGCGCACATCGCCGCGAGCACCGCGGCCACCACCCGGCCCCTGTTGCGCTGCCTCTTCACGCGCTTCCCCTCGTCGTCCTCACGCGCCGGTGCCGTCGACCGCCCGGCCGCGATGCCGGTCCATCCTGCCCCGCCCCCACCGCCGGTGTCTCCGGCCCCTGCCGCATTGCCCCTCTTGTCCGCGTTACCGCCCTCGCCGACACCCATCAGGGTTCACCAGAGCAATTTATGTATGTGCTCAAGCGAACTCAAGAGGCCGAGGGGCAGAGAGGTACGGGCGTCACACGCGCACTACAAAGGGCCCGCACGCCGGCGAACGGGCCCCGAACAGCACGAAGCCCCGGCCGCTCAGCGACCGGGGCCCGTAACAGACTGTGCCGTCTCACACACCCGAACCTGCGGGCACGGAGTCGGTCGCCTCCGTCCACAGATCCTGCTCGGCGCGATCCGCCTGGATCTGGCGGTACACGAGGAGCCCGCCGATGGCGGCCAGTGCGACCAGGAGAAGCTTCTTCACCGCGCGACCTCGTCTTTCCTTGGCGTAAGGGCCTTCTGCCGCCGACTATACACACCGGCCGATACCGATCGGTGACCTGCCCGGGACCCCGGAGCAACCCCTCGACGACGTCCGGAACGACCCCCCGGCGCGCTCTTCCGACCGCTCACGAGGGCCTGTCCACTCCGGTTGCACCATACGAGTGGTGTTCATCTGAAGATCGGCGCAGAGCGGGCGTCGCTCCTCGAAATCACGGCCCGGATCCACATGATCGGAGAAGTCAGCAACCGGACCGTCCGAAAGCGAGGGGCCATGAGCACCTTCCAGCCCAAGAACCTCTGGACCGCCTTCATCACCGCCTTCTTCGCCCTCCTGGCGTCGCTGGGCCTCGCCACCGCCACGGCGAACGCCGCGAACGCCACGAACGCCGCAGCGCAGCCGAGCGCCACGACCCAGGAGCACACGGCCGCCACCGCGGCAACTCCGATCGCCCCCTCGGTCCGATGGACCCTTCCGCGTGACCGGGCCCTTCCGCCCACGATGAAGCAGCGCATCCGCGCCGAGGCCCACGGCTCCTCCCCGGCCACCCGGCACCTGTCGCTCGACCCCGCGGAGACCGGCCGCACGACCGGCCCGGCCGGCTCCCACCACTCAGCCCCGGAAGGCGACTCCCCGGCGCCACCCCCCTGATCCCGGCGCCCACCGCACTCCGGGGCCCCTGGTCCGGTTCACACCGGCCGGGGGCCCTTCCGTGTGCCCGGGGCCGTCCCGAACGACGCGTCAGAACCGCCGGCGAGCGGTCCGCGGTGCGCCGGACGACCATGGAAGGGTCCGGCGCACCGCCGAAAGGACCGTTCGATGAGCTCTCGTGGCACCACCTTCGCGGCCTTCGGGACCGCCGTCGCGCTCCTCACGCTCACGGCCTGCTCCTCGGCCTCCACCGGTACGGCGTCGAGCCCGGGCAGCGCCGTACCGGCGGCGGCGACCAGCAGCCCGGACGACGGCGCACCGCCGGGCGCGGAGATCCTGGGCAGGCCCCGGACCGGGGAGCCGTTCAAGCTGACCATCACGTACTCGGACACGCCCAAGCTGGACGAGTTCGAGGTGACCGTCGACGAGGTCCGATGCGGCGACCCCCTGGACCCGAAGGTCCTCGCGCACGCGTCCGACTTCGTGACCGAGCCGACGCCCGCTCCCACGCCCGAGGAGGGCAAGCAGTACTGCGTGGTCACCATGGAGGTGCTGAACGTCGGAAAGAGCGAGGCCGACTGGAGCGCGGACGGAGCGACCACGCTCAACGTCGGCGACATCGCGTACAGCCCGACCGAGAGCGACAACGAACTCGCGAGCCACTACGCGCAGTACTGGTCCGACCAGGGCAAGGCTGACCCGTCCGCCGGTATCAACCCTGGAAGCAAGGGCCCGATGCACGGCGTCTTCCAGATACCGGCCGCCGACAGGCCCACGACGGTCTGGGTCGCGTCCGACCACTTGCTGGAGACCATCGACGGAGTCGAGCCCGGCTACCTGGTCCAGCTCGATTCATCGGACTGAGAACGGGCCGGCCTCGCCCGGTCCCACCGACGCGAGACCCCCGGCCATGGGTGACCAGGGGTCTTCGTTCTGGGGGCCGGCAGGAGGTGAACGCCGTACGTGGATCCCGATCCACGGATGCGTCGCGACTCCGGGTCACCGGTCCGAGCGCTGCGGGCGGCCGAACCGTTCAGCCCTGCTGCAGTGCGGCAAGGCCCTTCCGCAGGTCTTCGCTGTTCATTACCGGCTGGATCTCGATCTTCGCGCCGAGTCCCTCGAAGAGCGGCTCCCCGATGGTGGGCAGCAGCGAACTGTCCTGCATGTCGAAGACGAAGGTGCAGCACCGTCCGCCCTCGCTGGGCCCGAAGTAGGCCGCCTGGCTTGAGCCGTTCCGTCATCGCCTGCATGAGCTTCGGCATTGTGCCGCTCTTGATCGCTTCATTCGCGATCTGTGTGTCCATATGAGCTCTCAGCATGACCCTCATGGCATCGCTCCTTCCATCCACCGCGACCGGCGCGTTTCCGTCCGCGCGCGCCCTGACGTTCAGTGACGTCCGGCTCAGCCTTTCCCTGAGCGGTCAGGCCGGCAACTTCTTGCCCTCCATCCGGGGCTGCCCTCCCTCAACACCTCCCGCACCGAGCGCAGTCGCCTCACGCGCGACGAGGAGTCGGGCCGGCACTCCGGCCGCGGGGCTCGGGCACCCAGGCTCTGCGCGGCAGGTCTGGTCCTCACCTGGAGCGAGAACCGCGGAGACCGCCCGCACCACCGGCCCGGCCGGCCCCCACCACTCAGCCCCGGAAGCGACTCCCCGGCGCCCACCGCACTCCGGGGCCCCTGGTCCGGTTCACACCGGCGGGCGAGCCCGCACATACTCGCAGGCCGTGCTCCGCCGCACCTCCGGATCCGCTGAACGCCTGATACCGGCCGCACATGGCAAAGGCCCCCCACCGTCTCCGGTGAGGGGCCTTCGTGCTGGTGGGGCTAACAGGATTTGAACCTGTGGCCTCATCCTTATCAGGGATGCGCTCTAACCAACTGAGCTATAGCCCCGCCGCGCTGTCGCGCTGACTTCTGAAGATTAGCGCACGTCGGGGCCAGTCCCAAAATCGATACCCGGCGCGCTACTCGTCCTCGGCCAGCGTGAGCTCCACGCCTCCCACGAAGCCCGCCGACAGGTTGTAGATGAAGGCGCCCAGCGTCGCCAGCGCGGTGGCCAGCACCACGTCGATCACGGCGATGACCGAGGTGAAGATGAGCACGCGCGGCAGCGACAGGAACGACTGCAGATCGAAGCCGTTGCTCTCGTTCGAGCCGGTGGCCTCGCTGATCGTGCCGCCGACGGTCTCGAAGACGCCCATCGCGTCCATGACCATCCACAGCACCGCCGACGCCACCACCGTGCAGATGCCCAGCGCGATCGACAGCAGGAAGCTGACCTTCATCACCGACCACGGGTCGGCCTTGGCCACCCGCAGGCGGGCCTTGCGGGTACGCGGAGTGGTCCGCGCCCCCGTGCGCGGCTTGCGCGCCGCCTGAACGCCGCCCACGCCCTGCGCACCGCCCAACGTGCCATCGGCCGGCTGTCCGGGGCGCGGCTGGCCGCCCTGGGTGCCGCCACCGGGCGCCTGGTACGCCTGGGGCGGGTGGTACGGCCCCGACGGCCCCGGTGCGGGCTCACGCTCACCGGGCAGGGGCCCGGTCGCGTAACCCTCGTACTGGGGCTGAGGCCCTCGTGTGTCCGTCACAGTGCCCCCTTGGGAGTCCGTGGCAGGGCCACGGGCACCGTTCGCTCCAGCTCCGGAAGCGGCCGAACCGGCGCCCGTGGCTCCACTCACGCTCTACTCCTCGTGCTCCCCGGTCGAAGGCTCCGTGCCCTCGACAGTGCCCTCACTCACGCCCTCGGCGTGAACCTCGGCCATCTCGCCGTCGACGTCATCGGCCCCATCGACCTCTTCCGCCTCACGACCGGCCTCGGCGTTGCGCGCGATGCCGACGACGGCGTCGCGCTTGCCCAGATTGATCAGTTGGACGCCCATGGTGTCACGGCCCGTCTCCCTGACTTCATTGACTCGCGTACGAATCACACCACCGCCGAGCGTGATGGCGAGAATCTCGTCGGTCTCCTCGACCACCAGCGCACCGACGAGCGATCCGCGGTCCTCCACGATCTTGGCTGCCTTGATGCCGAGGCCGCCGCGGCCCTGGACGCGGTACTCGTCGACGGGAGTCCGCTTCGCGTACCCGCCGTCGGTAGCGGTGAACACGAACGTACCGGGCCGGACGACATTCATCGAGAGCAGTTCGTCGCCCTCGCGGAAACTCATCCCCTTGACGCCCGAGGTGGCACGGCCCATCGGGCGCAGCGCGTCGTCCGTCGCGGTGAACCTGATCGACTGGGCCTTCCTGCTGATGAGCAGCAGATCGTCCTCGGCCGACACCAGCTCGGCGCCGATCAGCTCGTCGTCGCCGCCGTCCGGCATCTCGCGCAGGTTGATCGCGATGACACCGCCCGAGCGCGGCGAGTCGTAGTCCTTGAGCGCGGTCTTCTTCACGAGACCGCCCTTCGTCGCCAGGATCAGGTACGGCACGGCCTCGTAGTCGCGGATCGCGAGGATCTGGGCGATCTTCTCGTCCGGCTGGAAGGCCAGCAGGTTGGCGACGTGCTGGCCGCGCGCGTCCCGGCCGGCGTCCGGGAGCTCGTAGGCCTTGGCCCGGTAGACCCGGCCCTTGTTCGTGAAGAACAGCAGCCAGTGGTGGGTCGTCGAGACGAAGAAGTGGTCGACGATGTCGTCTTCCCGCAGCTTCGTCCCACGCACGCCCTTGCCGCCGCGCTTCTGCGAGCGGTAGTCGTCCGTCTTCGTGCGCTTCACATAACCGCTGCGGGAGATCGTGACGACGATGTCCTCCTCGGCGATCAGGTCCTCGATGGACATGTCACCGTCGAAGGGCACCAGCTGGGAGCGCCGGTCGTCGCCGAACTTGTCGACGATCGCCGCCAGCTCCTCGCTGACGATGGTGCGCTGCTTGGCGGGCGACGCCAGGATCTCGTTGTACTCGTTGATCTTCGCCTGGAGCTCGTCGTGCTCGGCGGTGATCTTCTGGTGCTCCAGCGCGGCCAGCCGGCGCAGCTGCATCTCCAGGATCGCGTTCGCCTGGAGCTCGTCGATCTCCAGCAGGCCCATCAGGCCCTCGCGCGCGATCTCCACCGTGTTGGAACGCCGGATGAGGGCGATGACCTCGTCGATGGCGTTCAGGGCCTTGAGGAGGCCGCGCAGGATGTGCGCCCGCTCCTCCGCCTTGCGCAGCCGGAACTTCGTCCGCCGGACGATGACCTCGATCTGGTGCGTCACCCAGTGGCGGATGAACGCGTCGATCGACAGCGTGCGCGGCACCCCGTCGACGAGCGCCAGCATGTTCGCGCCGAAGTTCGTCTGGAGGTCGGTGTGCTTGTACAGGTTGTTCAGGACGACCTTGGCGACCGCGTCCCGCTTGAGGACGACGACCAGGCGCTGACCCGTACGCGAGGAGGTCTCGTCGCGGACGTCCGCGATCCCGCCGACCTTGCCGTCCTTGACCAGGTCGGCGATCTTCTGCGCGAGGTTGTCGGGGTTGGTCTGGTACGGAAGCTCCGTGACGACCAGGCACTGACGGCCCTGGATCTCCTCGACCGCGACGACCGCGCGCATCGTGATGGAGCCGCGCCCGGTGCGGTACGCCTCCTCGATGCCCTTGCGGCCCACGACCAGCGCGCCGGTGGGGAAGTCGGGGCCCTTGATGCGCTCGATCAGCGCGTCCAGCAGCTCCTCGTGCGAGGCCTCGGGGTGCTCCAGGTACCACTGGGCACCGGAGGCGACCTCACGGAGGTTGTGCGGCGGGATGTTGGTCGCCATGCCGACCGCGATGCCCGCGGAGCCGTTGACCAGCAGGTTCGGGAAGCGCGCCGGCAGGACCGTCGGCTCCTGGTTGCGGCCGTCGTAGTTGTCCTGGAAGTCGACGGTCTCCTCGTCGATGTCCCGGACCATCTCCATGGACAGCGGCATCATCTTGCACTCGGTGTACCGCATGGCGGCGGCCGGGTCGTTGCCCGGGGAACCGAAGTTGCCGTTGGAGTCCACCAACGGCATGCGCATCGACCAGTGCTGCGCGAGGCGCACCAGGGCGTCGTAGATGGAGGAGTCGCCGTGCGGGTGGTACGTACCCATGACGTCGCCGACGACGCGGGCGCACTTGTAGAACCCCTTCTCGGGGCGGTATCCGCCGTCGTACATCGCGTACAGCACCCGGCGGTGGACGGGCTTGAGTCCGTCCCGTACGTCGGGCAGCGCACGCGAGACGATGACGGACATCGCGTAGTCGAGATAGGAGCGCTGCATCTCCGTCTCGAGCCCCACGGGCTCGACGCGCATGCCCACTCCGGGGACGATCGCTTCCTCGGGCATCACGGGTTCAGGTGTCACAGGGGTGTTCTCGTCGGCCATTGCTGGTCAAAGTCCTTTCGAGCTGCGGCGTCGCTGGTACGGCCGACTCAGATGTCGAGGAAGCGGACGTCCTTGGCGTTGCGCTGGATGAACGAGCGTCGCGCCTCGACGTCCTCGCCCATGAGCACCGAGAACAGGTCGTCGGCCTGCGCGGCGTCGTCCAGCGTCACCTGGCCGAGGACCCGGTGGTCGACGTCCATGGTCGTGATGCGCAGCTCTTCGGCGTTCATCTCGCCGAGGCCCTTGAAGCGCTGGATCGAGTCTTCCTTGATCCGCTTGCCGTTCTGCTTGCCGAGCGCCACCAGGGCGTCGCGCTCACGGTCCGAGTAGGCGTACTCGAAGTCGTCCCGGCCCCACTTGATCTTGTAGAGCGGCGGGCGCGAGAGGTAGACGTTGCCCTGCTCCACCAGGGGCCGCATGAAGCGGAAGAGGAACGTCAGCAGCAGGGTGTTGATGTGCTGACCGTCGACGTCGGCGTCCGCCATCAGGATGATCTTGTGATAGCGGAGCTTCTCGATGTCGAAGTCCTCGTGGACCCCGGTGCCGAACGCCGAGATCAGCGCCTGGACCTCGGTGTTCTGGAGGATCTTGTCGATCCGGGCCTTCTCGACGTTCAGGATCTTGCCTCGGATGGGCAGGATCGCCTGGTACATCGGGTTACGGCCGGATTTCGCCGAACCGCCGGCGGAGTCACCCTCGACGATGAAGATCTCGCACTTGGTGGGGTCGTTCGACTGGCAGTCGCTGAGCTTGCCCGGCAGCGAGGCGCTCTCCAGCAGCCCCTTGCGGCGGGTCAGGTCGCGAGCCTTGCGGGCCGCCACCCGGGCGGTCGAGGCGGCGATGCCCTTGCGGATGATGTCGGCGGCCTCGTTGGGGTTCCGGTCGAACCAGTCCGTCAGCTGCTCGTGGACGACCTTCTGCACGAAGGTCTTGGCCTCCGTGTTGCCCAGCTTGGTCTTCGTCTGGCCCTCGAACTGCGGCTCGCCCAGCTTCACCGAGATGATCGCGGTGAGGCCCTCGCGGACGTCCTCGCCGGTGAGGTTGTCGTCCTTCTCGCGCAGCAGCTTCTTGTCGCGCGCGTACCGGTTGACCAGCGAGGTCAGCGCCGCACGGAAGCCCTCCTCGTGCGTACCGCCCTCGTGCGTGTGGATCGCGTTGGCGAAGGAGTAGACGCCTTCGGTGTACTGCGTGTTCCACTGCATGGCGATCTCGGCCGAGAGGAGACGGTCCTTGTCCTCGGCCTCGATGTCGATCACCGACTGGTGAATGACGTCGCCCTTGCGGGAGTTGAGGTACTTCACGAAATCGACGATGCCGTTTTCGTAGTGGTACGTGACCGTGCGGGCGGCCTCCTCCTCGGCGGGCTCGACCGCGTCCGCGCTGTCCGCGCCCGCCGTCGCCTTCGCCGACTCCCGCTCGTCGGTGAGCTTGAGGGTGAGGCCCTTGTTGAGGAACGCCATCTCCTGGAAGCGGCGCGAGAGGGTCTCGAAGCTGTACTCGGTGGTCTCGAAGATGTCCCCGTCGGCCCAGAAGGTGACCGTCGTGCCGGTCTCCTCGGTGGCCTCGTGCTTGGCCAGCGGGGCGGTCGGGACGCCGAGCTTGTAGTCCTGGGTCCAGCGGTGGCCGTCGGTCTTGACCTCGACGGCGACCCGGGTGGACAGGGCGTTGACGACGGAGACGCCGACGCCGTGCAGACCGCCGGAGACGGCGTAGCCGCCGCCGCCGAACTTGCCGCCCGCGTGCAGGACCGTCAGCACGACCTCCACGGCCGGCTTTCCTTCGGACGGCACGATGCCGACCGGGATGCCCCGGCCGTTGTCGATCACACGCACCCCGCCGTCGGCGAGGATCGTGACGTCGATGGTGTCCGCGTGGCCCGCCATCGCCTCGTCGACCGAGTTGTCGACGACTTCCTGCACGAGGTGGTGCAGGCCGCGCTCACCGGTCGAGCCGATGTACATGCCAGGCCGCTTGCGGACCGCGTCCAGCCCTTCCAGCACGGTGATCGCGCTGGCGTCGTACGAGGCGGCGACCTCGCCGTGCTCACCGACTGTGGACGGAATGTTCTCGTTGGGGTTGCCGGAATCGGCCACGAAGCGCCCTTTCTGGCACAGCACAGGCCGTTCTCCGGACAGGCGGGAGCGGCTGCGTCGTTCGGCTTGTATCGACGACTCCCGCCTCAGCGGCGGGATTACTCACCAGTCTACCGGTAGCACTGACACGAATGGTGGTTTGCCGGTACCTGAGTACGCATGTGCCGCCCTGAATGAGCGACTGACGACTCCCCATATTCAGGAAGGGGCCCCAAGAGGCCCTGACGGGCTTTGAGCGCTTCGGCCTGTCAACCTCTCGCTACGGTGAGGGACGCTCCGGCCGTACCGCCCGGTTTCCTCTCGTACGAACCCTGACGAACCCACCCACACGCCCGTCCAGTACACGACAATATTACGCCGAAAGTGCAGCTCAGCGCGGTGAGCGAAGGTCCGTACAGAAGTAGGGGAGGGGGCAGGAACCCGACCGCGGGCGCACGGCGGCCCGCCGCCCCCGACCGGCGGCCCGGACCCTCACCCGTAGGTGTCGCCCGACCCCTTGCTGCCGGGTGCCCGCAACGGCCCGAACCGGCGCTCCGGGCCCCCCGGCCCGACCACCTTGATCATCCGTACGGTGCCCTGCCCCAGATCCGCGTTCAGCCGGGCCACCAGCTGCGGAGCCAGCAGCCGCAGCTGCGTCGCCCACGCCGTCGAGTCGCAGCTCACGGTCAGCACCCGGGCGTCCGGATCGTCGTCGTACCGCAGAGGTACGCAGTGATTCGCCAGATCGTCGCCGACGATCTGCGGCCACCGCCCCATCACCCCGCCGACCGCCGCGGGCGTCTCCCAGCCCCGCTCGGTGATCAGCCGGTTGATCGCGGAGCCCAGCGGCTGCGGGTCCCGGCCGTCCGACCGGGCGCCCGAGCGCAGCCCGCCGCCGCGCCGGGCCTGCTTCTTCTGCTGCGCCGCCGCACCCCGTGCCCTGGCCTGCTCCTTCGCCGCCCGCAACGCGACCCGGGCGAGATCCACGCCGGTCACCTCGGGCGGCTTCGACACCCCTGGAGACGCCCCTGACGAGGTCCCGGAGGAGGAGGGCCCTGAGGAAGCCCCGGAAGCGGCAGGATCCGGCAATGCCTCTCCCGCCCCACCCGGTCCACCGGCCCGGCCCGCGCCTTTCGCGCGAGCCGCTCCCGTACCGCCCGCGCGGGAGGCCGAGCCCCGTCGGCCCGCCCCGCGCTCGCCCCGGCCGGTCATACGCGCTCCACCTCGCCCGCGGTCACCGCGTACCGTGCCCCCGCCAGCACGCCCGGAACGTCCTGGGCCACCGCGGCCGTCACGAGCACCTGCTCGCCCGGAGCCACCAGCTCCGCCAGCCGCTCACGGCGGCGGGCGTCCAGCTCGGCGAAGACGTCGTCGAGCACCAGCACCGGCTCGTTGCCCTCGGAGCGCAGCAGCTCGTACGAGGCCAGCCGCAGCGCCAGCGCGTAGCTCCAGGACTCACCGTGACTCGCGTACCCCTTCGCCGGCATCCCCCGCAGACCGAGCACCAGATCGTCGCGGTGCGGGCCGACGAGGGTCACACCCCGCTCGATCTCCTGCTTGCGGACCCCCACGAGCGCCGCGATCAGCTGCTCGTACAGCTCGTCGCGGGTGCGCTCGGGACCCACGTCCTCACCGACCGAGCTGCGGTACTCCAGCGCCACCGGACCGCCACCCGGCGCGACGTCCCCGTACGCCTTGTCGGCCAGCGGCTGGAGCGTGGCGATCAGATCGAGGCGCTGCGCGAGCAGCTCGGCGCCCACCCGGCCCAGGTGCTGGTCCCAGACGTCGAGCGTGGACATGTCCATCGAGCGGCCACCGTGCCGGCGCGCCATCGCCGCGGACTTGAGGAGCGTGTTGCGCTGCTTCAGCACCCGCTCGTAGTCGGAGCGGACCCCGGCCATCCGGGGCGAACGCGCCGTGATCAGCTCGTCCAGGAACCGCCGCCGCTCACCGGGGTCGCCCTTGACCAGGGCCAGGTCCTCCGGCGCGAACAGCACGGTCCGTACGATCCCGAGCACGTCACGTGGTCTGACCTGCGAGGACCGGTTGACACGGGCCCTGTTGGCGCGGCCCGGATTCAGCTCCAGCTCGATCAGCTGCGAACGCTCGCCCTGGGTGACCGCCGCGCGGATCACCGCCCGCTCCGCTCCCATCCGCACCAGCGGGGCGTCCGAGGAGACCCGGTGGCTGCCGAGGGTGGCGAGATAGCCGACGGCCTCGACGAGGTTGGTCTTGCCCTGCCCGTTGGGGCCCACGAACGCGGTGACGCCCGGGTCGAGAGGGACCTCGACCCGGGCGTACGAGCGGAAGTCGGCCAACGAGAGATGGGTGACGTGCATGGTGGCCGACCTCTCCCGTTGGTGCTTCGCAGGTTGTTGCGCCGCCGACACGTCGCCGGCGGTCCGATCAGTTCTCGGACTTGGACTCCACCGCGTGCCCGCCGAACTGGTTGCGCAGCGCGGCGATCATCTTCATCTGCGGCGAGTCGTCCTGGCGCGAGGCGAACCGCGCGAACAGCGACGCCGTGATCGCGGGCAGCGGCACCGCGTTGTCGATCGCGGCCTCCACCGTCCAGCGGCCCTCGCCCGAGTCGGCGGCGAAGCCCCGGAGCTTCTCCAGGTGCTCGTCGTCGTCGAGCGCGTTGACCGCGAGGTCGAGCAGCCAGGAACGGATGACCGTGCCCTCCTGCCAGGAGCGGAAGACCTCACGCACGTCGGTGACGGAGTCGACCTTCTCCAGCAGCTCCCAGCCCTCGGCGTAGGCCTGCATCATGGCGTACTCGATGCCGTTGTGGACCATCTTCGCGAAGTGGCCGGCGCCGACCTTGCCCGCGTGGACGGAGCCGAAGTCGCCCTCGGGCTTCAGCGCGTCGAAGATCGGCTGGACCTTCGCCACGTTCTCCTCGGCGCCGCCGTACATCAGGGCGTAGCCGTTCTTCAGGCCCCAGACCCCGCCGGAGACGCCGCAGTCGACGAAGCCGATGTCCTTGAGGCCCAGCTCGGCGGCGTGCTTCTCGTCGTCGGTCCACCGTGAGTTCCCGCCGTCGACGACGACGTCGCCGGGCGAGAGCAGCTCGGCGAGCTCGTCGATCGTGGACTGGGTCGCGGCACCGGCCGGGACCATGACCCAGACGACCCGCGGGCCCTTCAGCTTGCCCACAAGCTCTTCGAGACTGTGGACATCGGCGACATCCGGGTTGCGGTCGTAACCGATGACGGTGTGGCCTGCGCGGCGGATGCGCTCGCGCATGTTGCCGCCCATCTTGCCGAGGCCGACGAGACCGAGCTCCATCAGAGATTCCTTAAGCGTCGTGGCGATAAGCGTCGGGGCGTTTGCGCCCAGGACCGAGCCTACGCCCGGCCGGGGACAGCGCGGCGGGCCCGCTCCGCGCCGAGCGGGCCCGCCGGAAACTGCCGCGGATACGTCCCCCGATCAGCCGGGGGATGCCGGGATCAGCCGGAGAGGCGCACCGGCATGATCAGGTACTTGTACGCGTCGTCCGCCTCGGCGTCGACGGCCGGGCGGCCGCTGAGCAGGGCGGGCTTGGTGGACGTGGTGAACGAGAGCTGGGCGACCGGCGAGTCGATCGCGCTCAGACCGTCCAGCAGGAACGTCGGGTTGAAGGCGATCGAGATGTCGTCGCCCTCCAGCACCGCGTCCACGCGCTCCACAGCCTGTGCGTCGTCGCTGGAGCCTGCTTCGAGGATGAGGACGCCCTGCTCGAAGCTGAGCCGTACGGGGGTGTTGCGCTCGGCGACCAGGGCCACACGCTTGACGGCCTCGACGAAGGGGGCCGTCTCGATCACCGCGACGGAGTTGAACTCGGTCGGGAAGAGCGTGCGGTACTTCGGCAGGTCGCCTTCGAGCAGCCGGGTGGTCGTACGCCGTCCGGCGCCCTCGAAGCCGATCAGGCCCTCGCCCGCGCCGGAGCCGGAGAGCGCCAGGGTGACCGTGTCGCCGCTGGTGAGTGCCTTGGCGGTGTCCAGGAGGGTCTTGGCGGGCACCAGGGCGACCGCCGACGCGTCGGCGTTCTCCGGCTTCCACAGGAACTCGCGGACCGCGAAGCGGTAGCGGTCGGTGGAGGCGAGGGTAACCGTGTCGCCCTCGATCTCGATCCGCACACCGGTGAGCACCGGCAGGGTGTCGTCGCGGCCGGCGGCGATGGCGACCTGGGCGGCGGCCGAGGCGAAGACCTCACCGGGAACGGTGCCCGTGGCGGTCGGCATCTGCGGCAGCGCGGGGTACTCCTCCACCGGCAGGGTGTGGAGGGTGAAGCGGGAGGAGCCGCAGACGACCGTGGCCCGCACACCGTCGGTGGAGATCTCCACCGGGCGGTTGGGCAGGGCGCGGCAGATGTCGGCGAGCAGCCGGCCGGAGACGAGCACCGTGCCGTCCTCGTCGATCTCCGCGTCGACCGAGACCCTGGCGGAGACCTCGTAGTCGAAGCTGGAGAAGCTGAGAGCCCCGTCCTCGGCCTTCAGCAGAAGGCCCGCGAGAACGGGCGCCGGCGGACGGGCCGGGAGGCTGCGGGCCACCCAGGCCACCGCCTCCGCGAGTACATCGCGCTCCACCCGGATCTTCACCGGAACCGCCTCCTGCTGTTGCTCGCTCGCCCTGCTGGCCTTCGTCGTCTGGACCGGAGCTCCCTGCCGAGGGCTGGGGAGGCTCCGGGGTCCAGTCTGACGTACGGCACCGACAGTCGTTGCTGCTCGGGGTCAAGTCGGGCCGAGAGCTTCGCGGCGGTCGACGGTCGAGTTGTACACAGGCCCCACTTCGAAGCTGATTCCTGGCTAACTCTGGGTGGTAGTAGTAGTAGGCCTTGTGGATACCGTGGATAACGTCGTTTGCGCAGGTCAGCGACTGTTTTTTGTCCACCGGTCCTGTGGGTGGCGCCCGTGGACAACCGGGGCTTTCTGTGGACGGGCGAAAGTTCTGCACACCCGATGCACAGGAGGGGGCCACTTCTCCCCAGGCCTGTCCCCAGCTTTACCCACGTTCCCCACAGCCCAACCGACCACCTTGGTGTGACGCCTTTCACTCCGGGCGGTGAGAGCGTGTGTTGTGTTGCCGAACAGTGGACAGGGGTGTGGAGAAGCAGGGGGAAGCTGGGGACAAGAGGCCTCAGCCTGTGGGCTGCCGGTGGACAACGTCGCCGGTCCCCTGTGGACGGAAATTCTGTCCACAGGCTGTGGATGAAGGTTGACCACAAATCCCCAGCCACGTGACCTGGCCTGATGGAGTATCGGCAGCGCGCCCTGTGGACGCAATATGGACAACTTCCCAGTCCCCAGGCTGTGGACGGAAGATTTCTCCCTCATCTGTGGAGAAGGCCCTCTGAGCAGCCCGTATTCGAACAGCGCGGGTGCGACGGGGTGCTCGACGCGGGGCCCGGTGACGCCCAGGAGTGCTCTCCGAAGGCTTCGGAAGGCCTTCCACTGGTCCTCGGAGAGCACGCGGAGCGCCCTTGGAGGGCCGTCGGGGCCCCTCGGAGGGCTCCGAAGAGCGCTCGGTGGGCCCTGGAGGGCTCTCGGCCGGCTCCGGAGAACGCGAAAAAAAAAGGTGCTTGCCGCGGACCGTGGTGGTCCGTGACAAGCACCCTGGGAACGCGCCCGGAGAAGCCGGCGTCAGCCGTTCTTGATGCGGTTGGTCAGCTCGGTGACCTGGTTGTAGATGGAGCGGCGCTCCGCCATCAGCGCGCGGATCTTCCGGTCCGCGTGCATCACCGTCGTATGGTCGCGGCCGCCGAACTGCGCACCGATCTTCGGCAGCGAGAGGTCGGTCAGCTCGCGGCACAGATACATGGCGATCTGGCGCGCCGTCACCAGGACCCGGCTGCGCGAGGATCCGCAGAGGTCGTCAACGGTGAGGCCGAAGTAGTCGGCGGTCGCCGCCATGATGGCGGGCGCGGTGATCTCCGGCGCCGATTCCTCGCCGCCCGGGATCAGGTCCTTGAGGACGATCTCGGTCAGCCCCAGGTCCACCGGCTGCCGGTTCAGTGAGGCGAAGGCGGTCACCCGGATCAGCGCGCCCTCCAGCTCACGGATGTTGCGCGAGATCCGCGACGCGATGAACTCCAGGACCTCCGGCGGGGCGTTGAGCTGCTCCTGCACCGCCTTCTTCCTGAGGATCGCGATCCGGGTCTCCAGCTCGGGCGGCTGGACGTCGGTCGTCAGACCCCACTCGAAGCGGTTGCGCAGCCGGTCCTCCAGTGTCACCAGCTGCTTGGGCGGCCGGTCCGAGGAGAGCACGATCTGCTTGTTCGCGTTGTGCAGCGTATTGAAGGTGTGGAAGAACTCCTCCTGCGTCGACTCCTTGCTCGCCAGGAACTGGATGTCGTCGACCAGCAGGATGTCCACGTCGCGGTAGCGCTTGCGGAAGGTGTCGCCCTTGCCGTCGCGGATCGAGTTGATGAACTCGTTGGTGAACTCCTCCGAGCTCACGTACCGCACCCGGGTCCCCGGATAGAGGCTCCGCGCGTAGTGCCCGATGGCGTGCAGCAGGTGGGTCTTGCCGAGCCCCGACTCCCCGTAGATGAAGAGGGGGTTGTACGCCTTCGCGGGCGCCTCGGCGACGGCGACGGCCGCGGCGTGCGCGAACCGGTTGGACGCCCCGATGACGAAGGTGTCGAAGAGGTACTTCGGGTTCAGCCGGGCGTGCGGTTCGCCGGGGCCCGGCGCGGGGGCCGGCTGGGCGCCCATCGGGCCGGGGACCGAGCCGCCGGTCCGCCCGGGGCCGTGACCGCCCTGGCGGGGGCCCGGCTGCTGGTCCTGGCGGTCGGGGCGCTGCTGTTCGTACCCCTGGCGCTCGGGAGGCTGCGACCGGTAGTCGTGCTGCGGCTGCTGGGGGCGCCCGGTGCCGTACGGCTCGCGCCACTGCTCCGGGGGCTGGTACTGCTCGTTCTCGCGCTCCCGGTACGACTCGCTCTCGCGGTACGGCTCGCCGGAGGGCTGCTCGCGGTCCTGGTACCCGCCGTGCCGCGGCTGCTGCCAGGAGAGGTCCTCCTGGGTACGCGGCCAGGCGCCGGGCTCCGGGCGCTGCTGCTGGTAGTCGGGGTAGGCGGGCCGGGCCGTCGGCATGCCGTCGTCGGAGGGCCGGTGGCCGTATCCGTCGTACGCGTCGCCACGCGGAGCGTCCTCACGCGGCTGCGCCGGGTAGCGGTGGCCCTGCTGGCTCTGGTGCGACTGGTGCATCGGGGGCGCCGGCGGGGAGGGCGGCTCGCCCGCCGAGTCGTCGACGGTGATCGCGATCCGGATGGGGCGGCCGCACTCGCGGGTCAGCGTCTCGCTGAGGAGCGGAGCGAGCCGGCCCTCCAGGACCTGCTTGCCCCATTCGTTGGGAACGGCCAGCAGCGCGGTGTCGGCGACGAGTGCCAGGGGCTGGCAGCGCTCGATCCACTGCTTGTCCTTCGGTGCGATGCCCTGCTGACCCTCCCCGAGGAGTTGTTCCAGCACTCGCGGCCACACTGCGGCAAGATCGGCAGGTACGTCAGCCACAAGGCACGCTCTCTCGCATGTCCCACGAATGTGTGGTTCTCGGGACGGGATGGGTCGGGTCGGGTGAGGCCCGGCAGTCGGGAAGGAAAAGAACCGGAGTTCAGCCACGGTAGTCAGGCCGACCCGCGCGGTTCAAGTTGTTGTCCACAGGCTGTGCACAATGAGGGGTCACGCGAAGCCGGTTTGACCGGATGGCGTAGCCGCGCGTACCGTGACCAGGTCGAGTTGTCGATGGCTGCTGCCGCCTGCCTCCGATGGGCAAAGATCACGATCTGTGATTGTGAAGCGGTGCACTAAGGCGTTTACGCGAGTTCCTCGTGGGCGCACGGTGACAGCCAGGCGATGTCCCGCCAACACACGAATCATTTCTGGAGCCCCCGAGTGAGCAAGCGCACCTTCCAGCCGAACAACCGTCGTCGCGCCAAGACCCATGGCTTCCGGCTGCGCATGCGTACCCGTGCCGGCCGTGCGATTCTCGCGAACCGCCGTGGCAAGGGCCGCAGCAGCCTGTCCGCCTGATACCGCTTACAGGTCCATGACGTGCTGCCTACCGAGAATCGGCTGAGGCGGCGCGAGGACTTCGCGACCGCGGTACGACGAGGACGTCGAGCCGGACGTCCACTGCTCGTCGTCCATCTACGCAGCGGTGATACGGACCCGCACGTGACGGGGGAGACTGTTCCCCCACCGCGTGCGGGTTTCGTTGTCAGCAAGGCCGTGGGGGGCGCAGTCGTCCGTACCGCGGTGAAGCGGAAGCTTCGCCACCTGGTCCGCGACCGGCTGGCTCAGCTGCCCCCCGGTAGCCTTGTTGTCGTACGGGCGCTGCCCGGTGCGGGCGACGCCGATCATGCACAGCTGGCCCGAGACCTGGACGCCGCTCTTCTGCGGCTGCTGGGAGGGGGCGCGCGATGAAGTACCCGCTGCTGGCTCTCATCAAGCTGTACCAGTGGACGATCAGTCCACTCCTCGGGCCTGTCTGCCGGTACTACCCGTCGTGTTCCCACTATGGATATACGTCGATCGACAGGCACGGTGCCATCAAGGGAACAGCGCTGACCGCCTGGCGCATCCTGCGGTGCAATCCGTGGTCACCCGGCGGTGTGGATCATGTCCCGCCACGCAAGCGTCCGCGGTGGCACGAGCTGCTGCGCAATGCCCTGCGCGGCGAAAAGGGCGGGGAGTCCGCCGCTGATGTGCCGTCCGGGGGGTCGGTCTCCGAACCTCCGAGCCCGGCCGCAGAGACCTCGCCCAATGCTCAAGGAGCCTGATTAGTGGACACGATTGCCAGTCTGTTCAGCTTTATCACCACACCCGTCTCATGGGTCATCGTTCAGTTCCACAAGGTCTACGGGGCGCTGTTCGGCGACGACTCCGGCTGGGCCTGGGGCCTGTCGATCGTGTCCCTGGTGGTGCTGATCCGGATCTGCCTGATCCCGCTCTTCGTGAAGCAGATCAAGTCGACCCGCAATATGCAGGTGCTCCAGCCGAAGATGAAGGCGATCCAGGAGCGCTACAAGAACGACAAGCAGCGTCAGTCCGAAGAGATGATGAAGCTGTACAAGGAGACGGGTACCAACCCGCTCTCCTCGTGCCTTCCCATCCTGGCGCAGTCCCCGTTCTTCTTCGCCCTGTATCACGTGCTGTCGTCCATCGCCTCGGGCAAGAAGATCGGCGCGATCAACCAGGACCTGCTGGACAGCGCACGTCAGGCGCACATCTTCGGTGCCCCGCTCGCCGCGAAGTTCACGGACAGCGTCGAGAAGGTCACCTCGCTCGACGCATCTCTGACGGACGTCCGGATCGTCACCGCGATCATGATCGTGCTGATGTCTGCCTCGCAGTTCTTCACCCAGCGCCAGCTGATGACGAAGAACGTCGACCTGACGGTGAAGACCCCGTACATGCAGCAGCAGAAGATGCTGATGTACATCTTCCCGGTCATCTTCGCCGTGATGGGCATCAACTTCCCCGTCGGTGTCCTCGTCTACTGGCTGACCACCAACGTCTGGACCATGGGTCAGCAGATGTACGTGATCAACCAGAACCCGACGCCGGGCAGCAAGGCGCAGGACGCCTACCTCCAGCGACTCCTCAAGAGCGTGACCTCCCATGGCGAGGTGCGCGGCCGCACCCGGCGCAAGATGGTCAAGGCGATCGTCGCCAAGGGTCCCGACCGCAACGACATCGAGCGCAAGTTCATCACCGGCCTCGGCAAGCTGGGTTTCGCGGCCCAGGAGGACGGCACGGTGCAGAAGAGTGAGACCGCGGCCGTCGACGCCGAGGGCAGCCAGGCGCCCAAGCGCCAGCAGCCCAAGCGCCAGACCAAGGCGAAGCGCCAGACGGCCGGTGCCACGGCCGGTGGAGCCAAGGACACGGAGCCCGCGGACGCCGGCTCCAAGACCTCCCTCGAGAAGCAGGACGCACCGCAGGACGACAAGCCGAAGTCGGCGGGCAAGCCCGCCTCCGGCTCCTCACGCCAAGCCAAGTCCGGACAGCGCAAGGGCCCGCAGCGGCCCAAGCACCCGTCCAAGAAGTAAGAAGGAGTCCATCCGTGACGGAAGGCACCACCTCCACGGCCGCCGCTGAGGCCGGCAGCGACACCCTGACCCGCCTGGAGCAGGAGGGCGAGATCGCGGCCGACTACCTTGAGGGACTGCTCGACATCGCCGACCTCGACGGCGACATCGACATGGACGTCGAGGCGGACCGGGCCGCGGTGTCGATCATCAGTGAATCGGCGCGTGACCTCCAGAAGCTCGTGGGCCGCGACGGTGAGGTCCTGGAGGCGCTCCAGGAGCTGACGCGGCTGGCCGTCCACCGGGAGACGGGCGACCGCAGCCGTCTGATGCTGGACATCGGTGGCTTCCGGGCCAAGAAGCGCGAGATCCTCGCGGCGCTGGGTGCCAAGGCCGCGGACGAGGTCAAGAGCTCGGGCGAGCCGGTGAAGCTGGACCCGATGACGCCGTTCGAGCGCAAGGTCGTGCACGACGCGATCGCCGCGGCCGGTCTCCGGAGCGAGTCGGAGGGCGAGGAGCCGCAGCGCTTCGTCGTCGTTCTCCCGGCCTGACCGGATCCTTGTACTGTCGGCCCCGTCTGTTCGCAGGCGGGGCCGATCTTTGTCAGCCCGATAGTCAGCCACCCACAGTGCGCTAGTGCGGTATGGAAGGACGGTTCCCGTGACGGAGGCAGCAGAGCTCCCCCAGGCACCTGCGGAGGCGCAGGCGGTGTTCGGAGAGCTCTTCCCGGAGGCTGTCCGGTACGCGGAGCTTCTCGCGGATGCCGGGGTCAAGCGAGGCCTGATCGGGCCGCGTGAGGTCCCCCGGCTGTGGGAGCGGCACCTGCTGAACTGCGCGGTGCTCTCCGAGGTCGTGCCCGAAGGCGTCACCGTCTGCGATGTGGGCTCCGGCGCGGGTCTGCCCGGCATCCCGCTGGCTCTGGTGCGCCCCGATCTCAAGATCACCCTGCTGGAGCCGCTGCTGCGGCGGACGAACTTCCTCCAGGAAGTCGTCGAACTGCTCGGCCTGGACCACGTGACGGTCGTGCGCGGCCGTGCTGAGGAGGTCCTCGGGACGCTTCAGCCCGTGCACGTGGTGACCGCCCGTGCGGTGGCGCCTCTGGACCGGCTGGCGGGCTGGGGCGTGCCCCTGCTGAAGCCGTACGGGGAGATGCTCGCGCTCAAGGGCGACACCGCCGAGGAGGAGCTCAAGGGCGCCAGGGCCGCTCTCAGCAAGCTCGGTGTCCTGGAGACCGAGGTGCTCCACGTCGGTGAGGGTTTGGTCGATCCGCTCTCTACCGTGGTCCGTGTGGTGGTGGGAGAGAGCCCGGGTGGTGTGAGGTTCGCCGCAAAGAAGGCCAAGGCCGCGCGGACGGAGCGGACGCGCAGGCGTCGATGAGGGGCACTGCGGGACGGCGGCGCCGTCCGGGCGGGAGGTCTGTCCGGCCGGCCGATATGCGGATTCTGTCGGGTCTTGAGCCGCTTAGCAGTTGTTCTACCGGAAAGTAGCGATACGTACCTCGTGCGGAGTGTCGTGGCCTGGTAGTTGCTTCGCGGGGGCATCGTGTTTCACGTGAAACGTCGCTCTCTGCTGCAGGGAATCATCGGCCGCGGTCGTGCGGCTGCCACGCCGCGCGACCGCAAGCCCGGACGGGTTGCCGAGTTGTCCACACGCACGGATTCATCCACAGAACAGCGGGCCTCGCTGGTTCACGACCCCGAAAGCATGGCAGGCTCTGTTCATTGCGAGCCTGAAGTCGAGGAGAGTGAATCCTTGCGGTCCGACGCCAACATCGCGGGACCGATGACCGACCCGGTCCCCGGTCCCCGAACCGAGTCCGTGGGTGAGGGTGTTTCACGTGAAACACCGCCGCCGATGGACGACACACCCATCGGCCGAGCCGCTCAGCTGGCGGTCGAGGCCCTCGGCCGCGCCGGCGAAGGGCTGCCCCGCCCTGACCGCACCCGCGTCATGGTGGTGGCCAACCAGAAGGGCGGCGTCGGGAAGACGACCACGACGGTCAACCTTGCCGCTTCCCTGGCCCTGCACGGTGCACGCGTTCTGGTGGTCGACCTCGACCCGCAGGGGAACGCCTCCACGGCTCTGGGCATCGATCACCACGCCGATGTTCCCTCGATCTACGACGTCCTGGTGGAGAGCCGCCCGCTCTCCGAGGTGGTCCAGCCCGTACCGGACGTGGAAGGTCTCTTCTGCGCCCCCGCCACCATCGACCTCGCCGGTGCGGAGATCGAGCTGGTCTCGCTGGTGGCACGGGAGAGCCGGCTCCAGCGGGCCATCCAGGCGTACGAGCAGCCGCTGGACTACATCCTCATCGACTGCCCGCCCTCGCTGGGTCTGCTGACGGTGAACGCGCTGGTGGCCGGGGCCGAGGTGCTGATCCCCATCCAGTGCGAGTACTACGCACTGGAAGGCCTGGGGCAGCTCCTGCGGAACGTCGACCTGGTGCGGGGCCACCTGAATCCGGATCTGCACGTCTCGACGATCCTGTTGACGATGTACGACGGCCGGACGAGGCTCGCCTCGCAGGTCGCCGAGGAGGTCCGCACCCACTTCGGCAAGGAAGTGCTGCGGACGAGCATTCCGCGGTCGGTGCGCATCTCGGAGGCGCCGAGCTACGGGCAGACCGTGCTGACCTACGACCCGGGGTCCAGCGGTTCGCTCTCGTATCTTGAGGCCGCCCGGGAGATCGCCCTGCGGGGTGTCGGGATGCACTACGAGGCTCAGCACGCCCACACGAGCAGTCAGAACAGCCAGCAGAACGTCTCGGAGGGCATTCAGTGAGTGAGCGTCGTAGAGGACTGGGGCGTGGGCTCGGTGCGCTGATCCCCGCCGCTCCCCAGGAGAAGCAGGTGTCGGCGCCCGGAGGCGGTGCTGCGTCGTCCGGCGCGGGCCCGGTTCTGACGGCGGAGCGCGGGGTGGCCGCTGCGAAGGTGACCGCGCTGCCGTCCGTCCCGGTGGTGCCGGAGCCGGCATCCACCCCGGAGGGCCGGTCCGATCAGGATGCCGGGACGTCCGGCGCGTACTTCGCCGAGCTGCCGATCGGGACGATCACCCCGAACCCCCGCCAGCCTCGTGAGGTCTTCGACGAGGACGCCCTGGCCGAGCTGGTCGTCTCCATCAAGGAAGTCGGCCTTCTCCAGCCGGTCGTCGTCCGGCAGGTGGGCTCGGGCAGCTACGAGCTGATCATGGGTGAGCGTCGGTGGAGGGCCTGCCGTGAAGCGGGCCTGGAGCGGATTCCCACCATCGTCCGCGCCACGGACGACGAGAAGCTGCTGCTGGACGCGCTGCTGGAGAACCTCCACCGGGCTCAGCTGAATCCGCTGGAAGAGGCCGCTGCGTACGACCAGCTGCTCAAGGACTTCAAGTGCACCCATGATCAGCTGGCGGACCGGATCGGTCGCTCGCGTCCGCAGGTGACGAACACACTGAGGCTCCTGCGGCTTTCGCCGCCGGTGCAGCGCCGGGTCGCCGCAGGTGTTCTATCGGCGGGCCATGCCCGTGCGCTGTTGTCCGTGGACGACTCCGAGGAGCAGGACCGGCTGGCCCACCGCATCGTGGCCGAGGGCCTTTCGGTGCGTGCGGTCGAGGAGATCGTGACGCTCATGGGCTCGCACCCCACGAGCTCTGTGAAGCCCAAGGGCCCGAGGGCCGGTGGCCGTCTGTCCCCCGCTCTGACCGACCTGGCGACCCGTCTGTCCGACCGTTTCGAGACCCGGGTGAAGGTCGACCTGGGGCAGAAGAAGGGCAAGATCGTCGTCGAGTTCGCCTCGATGGAGGACTTGGACCGGATTCTCGGCAGTCTCGCCCCGGGCGAAGGCCGTGTGCTGGAGCGCGGGCTCGCGGAGACGTCCGAGGAGGACGACAAGGGCTGAGCAGCGGGACCCGAGGAGGGCGGGCTGTGCGCCGGTGCATACCGGAACACGGCCCGCCCTTTGCTCTCTCTCGGTATCCGCATCACCTCTGGGTGGATACGATGCGTTCTGGGACGGCGTATCCACGGTGATCGACCTCAGAGGAGGGCGGAGGCCTTGCGGAGAGTGAGCCGCGGTCGGCTCGTCACGGTCGGGCTGGGCCTGGGCGCCGTCGGGGGATTCGTCGGCAGTCTGTTCCATGAACGGAGCGCACTGGCAGCCGCACGTGGTGCGGCGGGCGAAGGAAGTGAGGGATCGCCGTCATGGGTCGTCGGCTCGCACCACTCACCCTGGACAACCTTCCGGATCTCCCCGAGCGTTGCCGTTCGTGCGTCTTCTGGGAGCTTGACCCGGTCAGCGGGGAAGCCGCGGTAAAGGCGGGCAAGCCGGAGTTGGAGAAGGAAGCCTGGGTGTCCGCGGTCCTCCTGGAGTGGGGGTCCTGCGGCCGGGTGGTCTATGTGGACGACGTGCCGGCGGGCTTCGTGCTCTACGCCCCGCCCGCGTACGTCCCCCGCTCGACCGCTTTCCCGACCAGCCCGGTCTCCCCCGACGCCGTCCAACTCATCACCGGGCGGATCATTCCCGCGTACCAGGGTCAGGGGCTGGGCCGGGTCATGGTGCAGACGGTGGCCAAGGACGTTCTGCGCCGGGGATTCAAGGCGATCGAGGCGATCGGAGACGCGCGGTCCGGGCAGACCACCTGCGTACTCCCAGCGGACCATCTGCTGGCCGTCGGCTTCAAGACGGTGCGGCCGCATCCCGTGTACCCACGGCTGAGGCTGGATCTGCGGACGACGCTTTCCTGGAAGGAAGACGTGGAGATGGCGCTCGACCGGCTTCTGGGGGCGGTTCAGAAGGAACCGGTGTTGCGGCCGCTGTGAGGACGGGCCCCTGCCGGCCGCACGTGAAACGGGCCCACCCCTACAAGGGATGGGCCCGTTTCACGTGAAACATTGCGCCGGGCGCCGGCGCGCGGTTACGCGCTGATGAAGCCGTCGAGGTCGCGGAGGATCGCGGCCTTCGGCTTGGCGCCGACGATGGTCTTGGCGACCTCGCCGCCCTGGTACACGTTCAGGGTGGGGATGGACATCACGCCGTACTTGGCGGCGGTGGCCGGGTTCTCGTCGATGTTGAGCTTGACGATCTGGATCTGGTCGCCGTGCTCTGCTGCGATCGCCTCCAGCGACGGGGCGATCTGGCGGCACGGGCCGCACCAGGCGGCCCAGAAGTCCACCAGAACGGGCTTGTCGCTCTTGAGGACGACCTCATCGAAGGTGTCATCCGTAACGTGCTTCAGGTCGCCGGCCACGGCGGCCTCCTTAGTCTTTGGGGGGTGGGGGTGCGGTGCGGACGGTCAGACGGCGGGGGTCTTCTCCGGCTCGGCGGGCTCAGCGTCGGCCAGGGCCGCGAGGAAGCGCTCGGCGTCCAGGGCGGCGGAGCAGCCGGTGCCCGCTGCCGTGATGGCCTGCCGGTAGGTGTGGTCGACCACGTCTCCGGCGCCGAAGACGCCGGTGAGGTTGGTGCGGGTGGAGGGTGCCTCGACCTTCAGGTAACCCTCGTCGTCGAGCTCCAGCTGGCCCTTGAAGAGCTCGGTGCGCGGGTCGTGGCCGACGGCGATGAAGAGGCCGGTCACGGGGAGCTCGGAGGTCTCGCCGGTCTTGGTGTTGCGCAGGGTCAGACCGGAGAGCTTCTGGTCCCCCTTGACCTCGGCGACCTCGCTGTCCCAGGCGAACTTGATCTTCGGGTCGGCGAAGGCCCGGTCCTGCATGGCCTTGGAGGCACGCAGGGTGTCACGGCGGTGGACGATCGTGACGGACTTGGCGAAGCGGGAGAGGAAGGTCGCCTCCTCCATCGCGGTGTCGCCGCCGCCGATCACGGCGATGTCGTGGTCCTTGAAGAAGAAGCCGTCGCAGGTGGCGCACCAGGAGACGCCGCGTCCGGAAAGGGCGTCCTCGTTGGGCAGTCCGAGCTTGCGGTGCTGGGAACCGGTCGTGACGATGACGGCCTTGGCGCGGTGGACGGTGCCCGCGGTGTCCGTGACGGTCTTGACCTCACCGGTGAGGTCGACCGCGACCACGTCGTCGGGGATCAGCTCGGCGCCGAAGCGCTCGGCCTGGGCCCGCATGTTGTCCATGAGCTCGGGGCCCATGATGCCGTCCTGGAAGCCGGGGAAGTTCTCCACGTCGGTGGTGTTCATCAGCGCGCCCCCGGCCGTGACGGCGCCCTCGAAGACCAACGGGTTCAGCGAGGCGCGGGCGGTGTACAGCGCGGCGGTGTACCCGGCCGGTCCGGAGCCGATGATGATCACATTACGGACGTCGCTCACGGGTTTCTTCCTCGTTTCTGCAGACTGCCTAACTGCCTACGGGGTCGGTTCAACGACTCTCACCCCACCCAACGGATCCTACGGCTGATGCATTCCCGAACGTGCCGCGGCGGTCGCGGACGGTTTTCAGGGGCGGTCGTAGGTGCGGGTGAGCAGCAGCTGTCCGGTGCTCTCCGGGGCGGTGTCCACACAGGAGGAGGCCACGAGATAGGCCTGGACGTGTGAGGGGTCGCTCGGATGCGGAAGGACGACGAGATAGGTGTCCGTTCCCTGGTACGTCCCCTTGTCGAGGGCGAGGGCCGGCGTGGTGCGGCCGGTGGCCTGCTGGACACAGGGAGGGACGACGACGGCAGGGGCCTGCAAGGGGCTCCTGGACGCCTCGGCGTCGGGGGTGAGGGCCTCGCTCGTCGACTTGGTGTCCGCGCCCGGCGGCACCTTTCGGGCGCCGGGGCTCTCCTGGCCGCCCCCGCCACCGAGGAGGCCCTGTACCTGGGATTCCAGCGTGCCGTCGGTATAGGCGTGCGCGCCGCTCTCCGCGGTGCTGACTCCGCTGTCGGCCGCGGTCTTGGAGGAGTCGCCGGACGGGGCGATGGACTGGAGGAAGAAGACGCTCATGCCGATGACCGCCGTGCCGAACGCGGTGCCGAGGACCACAGCGCGCCGCCGTCGACGGCTGGGACGGCGGCCCGGCCCGGTAGCGGCGGAGGACCGGCCCGCAGGACGGTCCGGGACGGAGGCGCCTCCGCTCCCGGAAGCGGGCTTGCTTGTCGCACGGGCGGTCGTCGTGTCTTCGGCGGTCGTTGTTTCACGTGAAACAACGACTGGTTCGTCCACGGCGGGAGCGGTGGGGCGGACCTCCGCCGCGAGGGCCGCGTCGATGCGGGCGGAGACGTCCTCGGGCATCGGCTCGGGGGCGGGCATCGTTCCGAGCAGCTCGCGGATCTCTTCCAGGGAGTCCCGGACCTCTGAGCAGAGGTCGCACCCCGCTACATGCTGCCGGACTTCCGCAGTACGGGAAGGGGAGAGCAGCCCCTCGGTGAGATCGGAGATCTCGGAGATCTCCGGGTGCTGAGCCGTGTCGGCCGTGGAGGTCACGGGCGCCCACCTCCTCCCTTCGTAGCGGCAGGATCGCTTGCTCCTGCGTCTCTGGGTCCTGACGCAGGTGGGACGGATGCTCCGGGCGTCCGGTTCCTTCCGGCCACGCCGTTCTCCCCGTCAGGGGTCTGCCCCCCGGCTCCCGCGCGCAGATGGCGGACCAGGGGGGCCAGTCTCGCCCGGCCCCGGGCGCATCGGCTTTTCACCGTGCCGGTCGGCACCTCGAGGACGCCGGCTGCCTCCGCGACGGAGTAGCCCTGCATGTCGACGAGGACGAGGGCCGCCCGCTGCTCGGCGGGCAGCGTGGCCAGGGCTTCCTGGAGCTGGCGGTGGAGGTCCTGCCGCACGGCGGGGGCCTCGGCCGACTCGTGGGGTTCCAGGAGCTGATCGAGCCGTTCGGCGTCGTCCACGGGGGACGTCTTGCGGGAGGCGGCCTTGCGGACCCGGTCGAGGCAGGCGTTGACGGTGATCCGGTGCAGCCAGGTGGTCACCGCGGACTGGCCGCGGAAGGTGTGGGCGGCGCGGAAGGCGTTGACGAGGGCGTCCTGGACGGCGTCGGCCGCTTCTTCCCTGTCCCCCAGAGTGCGCAGCGCCACGGCCCAGAGCCGGTCGCGGTGGCGGCGTACGAGTTCACCGAAGGCGTCGGGGTCGCCCGCCACATGCTGGGCGAGCAGATCCGAGTCGCTCGGTGCCTCTGGTGGAACGGAATCCACCGTGCTCCCCCTCCGAACCGCATCCGATGTCATATGTGGGCCGCGCCCGGCGAAGCGGTGCGGCGGGGAGAAGCCTGCCGTCACGGGTGTGACGGGCGCAACCCTTGTCGCCGCGCGTGCTCGGTGGGCGCGTGGTCCGCCCCACAGTAACGGGGCGGTGGATCAGCCGAGGACGGAGATGTCGGTGATGCCGCCCCGGTAACCGCCCGTGCCGTCCGAGGGGAGCTCCGTGATGTGGATCAGGACGTAGCGCGTGCGGACGGGCTCATCGAGCTTCTCCTGCAGCTTCGATCCCGCGACGGTCCGCTTGGCGATCGGCTGGTCGAAGTCGGCCGTGGTGGACGGGGACGAGGCGCCCGGGGAGGCGGCGAGCACGGTCGTCGTCTGCCCCTTGCGGTACAGGGCAACGTCGATGCCGGAGACGTCCCGCACCTTGCCGAGGTCGACGATGATCCCGCTGCCCTGCTTGCGTTGGGGGAGGTTGCCGAAGTTGGCGAAGCCCTCGTACCGCGGGGTGACCCAGTGCGTTCCGGAGTTGCCGTCGATGGTGTTCGGCACCTCCCGCTCCTTGATGCCGGAGCCGTCGGGCATGAACTCCGTGGCCCCCGCGATGTCCAGGGGTTCGGCGGACGGAGCGGGCTTCTCGTCCTTGTTCTTGTCGTCTTCGTTCGGTTCGGTGACGCCGGTGTCGTTGGAGCCCTTGGTGCGGTCGAGCAGTGCCTCCGCGAGCTGCCAGCTTCCGAGGCCCAGCGCGGCGATGAGGAGCGCCGAGACGGTCCACTTGAGCGCGCGGCCGGCACGGCTCTGGAGCGGGGCCGGAGGGGCCGCCATCACGGGCTGGGCGACGGCGGACGGATGGGAGGACGGGCGCCCGTACGTGCCCTGCTGATAGGTCGTGCGCTGGTACGCCGGCGGCGCGGTGAACGTGGGTTCCGGAGGAAGGATGCGCGGCATGGCCGCGACGGCCTTGGCCAGCTCGTCGGGGGTGGTGCAGGGCGGTTCCTGCCGGGAGGCGGTGGCGCCGTCGTTGGCGAGCGCCCGCATGGCGAGCTCGGAGAGACCGCGGTGGATGCCGGCCCGGACCTGGTCCGGGGCGATGAGCCCCATGTTCTTGGGGAGCCCGGCGAGCCCGTGTGCGTCGCTTCCGTACGGCCAGCGGTGGGTCAGCGCGGCGTACAGGAGGGCGCCGATGGCCTCGGTGTCCGTCCGGAGGGGGTGTTCCGCGGTGATGCCGCGCAGGGCGGCGTTCACGGCGAGGCCGCGGATGCGGTACTGCCCGGTGGAGCTGCGCAGGACCGCGCCGGGGGTGAGGCGCAGATGGGACAGGCCCTCGCGGTGGGCGGCGGCCATCGCCTGGGAGAGCTGGCTGACGAGCTGGTAGGCGTCGTGGGCCTCCATCGGCCCGGTGGCCAGCAGAGCGGTGAGCTCGGTGGCGTCCGGCAGCCATTCGTGGACCACGTAGACGAGGTCGTTCTCCTCGACGGCGTCCAGGACCTGGACGAAGCGGGGGTCGCCGAGCAGGGCCGAGGAGCGGGCGGCGGCCAGCACCGAGCGGGCCCGCGGGTGGTCCGCGGGCAGCAGGTGCACGCCCACCGCCCGGCGGAGCTTCTCGTCGACAGCACGCCAGCTGCTGAAGCCGTCCAGGCGGGTGACGCACTCCTCCAGGCGGTAGCGCCCGGCGAGTTTGTGACCGCTGTGCAGATCGGGTGACGCCGGAACGGCCTCGGAACGCTCCCGCCCACCGTCCGTGTTCTCGGTGTCCTTGGGGCTCGCGCCCTTGGTGTCCTTGGCTTGCGCCGTCCCGTCGGTCGTGGCCTCGTCCGCCTTGGCGGCCAGCGGCTCGTCGCCGCTGTTGTCGGTCACGTCGACGGCAGCCGTGCTACGTTCCGCCACCGTCGTTCCTGCCTCCCCATCCGTTGCGCGATGCCAGCCAGCTCTGCACAGTCACGCCAATTGTGCCCACACTCCGGCGCTATGCACGACACGCGGAGTGCGGCGATGGTTGTGCGGGCGCGTGCTCATTCAGCGTCCGAGCCGTCCACGGACCATGCCCACCAGGCCGTTGACCTCTTCGATGCGCATCTTCTTCGCCGCGACGAAAAAGATGCCGAGGAGGAGGACGCCGCCGCAGATCAGCGCGGCCAGCGAGCCGAGAGCGCCGGTGCCGACCAGTTCCAGGATGCCGAATCCGGCGGCGCCGCCGACCAGTGCGGCGGGCACCGCGGCCATGCAGAGGCGGGCGTAGGTGCGCACGATGTGCGCGCCGTCCAGGTCGCCGCCCAGCCGGTCGCGCAGCCGGCGCCAGGCGACGCCGACGCCGACCGCGTAGGCCAGACCGTAGGAGAAGGCCATGCCGACGACCGCCCAGCGGGCGGGCAGGACGACGTAACAGAGTGCGGAGGCGGCGGCGTTGGCGGCGGCCACGATGACCGTGTTGTAGAAGGGGGTGCGGGTGTCCTCGTAGGCGTAGAACCCGCGGAGGACGACGTACTGCACGGAGTACGGGATCAGGCCGAGCGCGAAGGCCATGAGGATGAAGCCCATGGAGCGGGCGGCCTCGATGCCGCTGGACGCGTACAGCAGGGTGGCCATCGGCAGGCCGAGCGCCAGGAAGGCGAAGGCCACCGGGACGATGGCGACGGCCGAGTTGCGCAGTCCCTGCGAGATGTCGTCGCGGACCGCACCCGGGTCGTTGTCGTGGGCGGCGCGGGAGATGCGGGGCAGCAGAGCAGCCATGACCGAGACGGTGATGATGGCCTGCGGCATGCCCCAGATCAGCTGGGCGTTGGAGTAGGCCAGGAACCCGGTGCCGTCGTGGCCCGAGGCCGCGCCGGCCGCCGTGGACAGCTGGGTGACGACCAGCACACCGGCCTGGTTGGCGAGGACGAAGAGCACGGTCCACTTGGCCAGCTTGATGGTCCTGCCCAGCCCGTGGCCCTTCCAGTCGAACCGGGGGCGGAAGCGGAAGCCCGTCTCGCGCAGGTAGGGGATCATCGCCAGGGACTGGACGACGAGGCCGAGCAGGGTGCCGATTCCCAGCAGCCGGACGCCCTCCGGCGGGATGGTGTCCACGCCCATCTGTGACTCACCGGATGTGCCGTAGACCCAGATGAACAGCCCGAACGTGATGATCATGACGATGTTGTTGAGGACCGGGGTCCACATCATCGCGCCGAACCTGCCGCGGGCGTTGAGGATCTGACCCATCACCACGTGCACGCCCATGAAGAAGATGGTCGGCAGGCAGTAGCGGGCGAAGGTGACGGCGACGCTGTTGGCGGCGACGTCGTTCGCGATCGTGGGTGACAGCATGTGGATCAGCGTCGGCGCGGCGAACACCGCGACGGCGACGATCGCACCGAGCGCGACCATCACCAGCGTCAGCAGCCGGTTCGCGAAGGCCTCGCCGCCGTCCTCGTCGTTCTTCATGGCACGGACGAGCTGCGGGACGAAGACCGAGTTCAGACCGCCGCCGACGGTGAGGATGTAGATCATCGTCGGCAGGGTGTACGCGATGGTGAAGCTGTCGCCGAGCAGTACGGCGCCGAGTGCGGCGGTGATCACCAGGGACCGCACGAACCCGGTGAGCCGGGAGACGAGGGTGCCGGCGGCCATGACCGCGCTGGACTTGAGGATTCCGGAGACCTTGCCGCCGCCGCCCTGGGCGGGCGCGGGTGCGGGAGCCGGTTCGGGCTGGGGCGGTACGGGGGGCTTCCCCGACCCCTCCTGGTCCCGGAAGAGATGGGCGAAGGCGTCCGGCTCCTGCCGGTCGTCCGACGCCTGAGTGACGAGGGCGTCGACTCCGACGAACTGCGTGGTCGCCGGGCGGTCCCCGTACGGCAGGTGCCGTGAGGGCCCCGCCGGCTCGGGGGGCGGCGTCTGGGCCCAGATGCGCGGGTCGGGGGCGTACGGAGTGGTGGGCGGCTGCTGGTAGAGCGGCCCCGGCTCCTGGTACGTGCCGGGAGGCGGCGGTGGGTGCGCGGCGCGGTCGTAGAGCGCCTCGCCCACCGGGTCCTGGGCGGCCAGGCCCTGCGCCCGGTAGGGGTCGTCCTCGTAGGCGTGCTGGAGGTACGGGTCCGGCGGCACGGAGCCGTCCTGGCCCGCGCCCGGAGGAACCGGAGGCCCGCCCGGAGACGCTGCTCCGCCCGCGCCCTGGCCGCGGTCACCGTCGTACGGCGCGTTCATGGAAACCCCTACCTCATCGTCCCCGGCCGACCGGCCACGACAGACATCGCTCAACGGTCCACTTTCTCACCCGTTCCCGACGGGGCCCCGCTTTCCGGACCGGTGTCCGGAGTCGGGTCACTCGGCTGCTCGGGTCCGCCGCCGTTGCCGTCCGCCGTGTCGCTTGCCACGGCGCGCTTGCGGTGGCTGTACATCCTGACGCCCGCCAGCACCAGGAGCAGCAGACCGCCGGCGATGACGAGCAGCACGGTGGGCGTCACCTCGGAGACCTTCACGGTGAAGGTCATTTCCTCGCCGTACTGGGTGCCGTCCTCCGTGAACAGCCGGGCTGTCACCTGGGCGCGGCCGTTGGCGCTGGTCGCCGTGTCGAACTTCACCGACTGGCTGTGGCCCCCCGCGACGCCGACCGGCAGTTCGGCCGTGCTCCCGTCGTCGTTGAACTTGAGCCGGATGTTGTCCGAGGTCAGCTGGAGAACCAGCCGGTCCACGCCCTGCACCAGCTTGTTCTGCACGGTGACGGGGATCGTCGCGCTGCGCCCGGAGAGGGTGACGTCGGACTTCTCGATGAGCTGCACCTCGGAGGTGAGGCTCTGCAGGTAGTCGCGGACCGCGTCCCGGTACTGCTGCGCGGCCAGGGACCGTCCGCGCCAGGACGTCGACATCGAGCGGTTGACGGCGTTGCCGAAGGGCGTCACCACGCGCTCGGGCTGCGTCAGGATCGTCTCGAAGCTGTCGAGCGAGCCCTGGGTGGTGCGGATGTCCTGGAACGCCTGCGTGGGCAGTTCCTGGGCCCGGAGCTTCTTGGGGTACGCGGAGGCCCGGGGGACCTTGGCGGTGGCCCTCGGGTCGGGCTTCACCTCGGCGGCGGCGACGAGGTCGAGGGGCTGGGTCCAGCGGTTGCCCGCCAGGCCCTCCAGAGCGCGGGCCATCGTCTGGGCCTGTGCGGCGGTGGGCATCCGCGGCGGGGCCACGACGATGCTGCGCTCGTTGTCCGGCGCCTGCTCGGTCAGTGCGAGGGTCTGGGCGAGGAACTTCTGGACCGCGCGGGTGGCGGAGCCCGCCCTCGACATGTCGCCGTCGAACAAGGTCGACAGCCGCGCGTCCGCGACGACCGCGGTGGTGCCTCCGCCGATCGGCCGCGCCGCGGTCGGCGTGTACGGAAGTTTCGTGGTCTCCCGGAAGCTGTCGCTGCGGGCGATCACGTTGTGGGCCCCCGCCGAGGTCGCCACATCGACGATGGAGGAGTCCACGGCGCCGTTCACGGGCCAGGCGAAGTCGGTGGACGGCTTCACATGGAGGATGGTCTCCACCGTGGTCGCGGCCACCGCGGACGCGTTCTGCAGATGGCTGAGCGTTCCGGAGACGTTCTTGCCGCGGTGCGCGATGGAGGCCAGATCGGGGTCGGCGAACGGCAGCGCGACCACCTTGCCGTCCTCCACCACCTTCTCCAGCGCGGTGAGCCACTGCTTGGCGACGGCCTGGTTCTTGCCCGGGACGGTCGTGTCATCCGACTCGACCTCGTACTTCCCGGCCATCGCCGCGACGCTCGCCAGAAGGTCCGGGTCGACGACCCAGGTCACGGGGAGCCGACTGCCCAGGGACACCATCTGCTCCAGCCGGCCACCGGGCGCCAGTTCCTTGGCCAGGTCGTCGTCGGTGAACACGGGGGTCTGCTGTTCGTCCGAGCGGGTCTCCGCCGTGACGTGGGGAGACGCGATCAGGGGCCAGAGGAAGGTGAGCTTCGTCCTGCTGTCGCTCGCCTCGGGCTGCCAGGGCAGGTACGAGCGCTCGATGCCCAGTACCCGCTCGTAGGGGGTGGTGGTCGTACGGCCGGAGACCGAGACGCCGAGCTGGTAGACGCCCGGGTCGTCCAGGCCGAGCTTGTCGACGGGCACGGTGAGCGTGAAGTCCTGGCTGATCCCCTTGGCGAGCTTGGGGAACTTCACCGTGTACTTGTCCCCGACGGTGGCCGGGTCGACGCCCGGAACGTACGCGGAGCGCTTCGCGGCGTCGTCGACCTCTCCACGGCCGGAGAGCCGGGGGCCGACCCGCAGGTCGACCTCGGCGCTGCTGACCGTCTCCTTGCCCCTGTTGGTGAGTGTTCCGGAGACGGTCAGGGTGTCGTCCTCCGCCGGAACGCTCGGGGAGAGCGTGTTCAGGGACACATCGACCGTACGGGAGCCGGTGGGGGCCTTGGCGGGCTTGGCGGCCGGAGCGGCATCCGCGGCCGGAACGGCCAGCAGACCGGCCAGCAGCGGTGCTCCGAGCACCGCTGAGGCCGTGCGCCGGAGCCACCGGCGGGCAGGAGAGGGACGCGTCCCCTGGAAGTCTGCCGCCTCGGCCACGCGCCTACCCGTCCCTCGTCGTCATCAGATGCTGTCGATCGCTCGGTCCTGCGTCCCCGCATGGTAACGAGGTGCGGCGGGCCGAAGTGCTGGGGTCCATCGCACATGATCGCGGGTATCCCGCAGGGTCCCCGTAAACGATGACGCCCCGGCCGGTCCGTGCACGTACCCTTTTCTGTTGTGCCGAACGCCAACGAAGAGAACGCCAGTGCACTGAGCCAGGTGCAGCACCGCGCGGTGAGTGAACTGCTCCGGGTGTCCCCGGTAGCCGACGACCTCGCCCGTCGATTCCAGGAGGCCGGATTCGGCCTCGCGCTGGTCGGCGGCTCGGTCCGCGACGCACTGCTGGGCAGGCTCGGGAACGACTTGGACTTCACCACCGATGCCCGCCCCGAGGACGTGCTCAAGATCGTCCGGCCCTGGGCCGACTCGGTGTGGGAGGTCGGGATCGCCTTCGGCACCGTCGGTTCCCAGAAGGACGGCTATCAGATCGAGGTCACGACCTACCGGTCCGAGGCCTACGACCGGACCTCGCGCAAGCCGGAGGTCTCCTACGGCGACTCCATCGAGGACGACCTCGTACGCCGCGACTTCACGGTCAACGCGATGGCCGTGGCTCTGCCGCAGAAGGAGTTCGTCGACCCGTACGGAGGTCTCAAGGACCTCGCCGAGCGGGTGCTGCGCACTCCGGGCACGCCCGAGGCCTCCTTCTCCGACGACCCGCTGCGCATGCTGCGCGCGGCCCGCTTTGCCGCGCAGCTCGACTTCGAGGTCGCCCCCGACGTCGTCACCGCCATGACGGGGATGGCCGCGCGGATCGGCATCGTCTCCGCCGAGCGGGTCCGCGACGAACTCAACAAGCTGCTGCTCTCTCAGCACCCGCGCAAGGGTCTGGGGCTCCTGGTCGACACGGGGCTGGCCGAGCAGGTGCTGCCCGAGCTTCCCGCACTGCGCCTGGAGAGTGACGAGCATCACCGTCACAAGGACGTCTACGAGCACTCGCTGACCGTCCTGGAGCAGGCCATCGGCCTGGAGGAGGACGGACCCGACCTCGTGCTGCGTCTGGCCGCGCTGCTCCATGACATCGGCAAGCCGAGGACCCGCCGCTTCGAGAAGGACGGCAGGGTCTCCTTCCACCACCACGAAGTGGTGGGCGCGAAGATGACGAAGAAGCGCATGACCGAGCTCAAGTACTCCAACGAGCTGGTCAAGGACGTGTCGAAGCTGGTGGAACTGCACCTGCGCTTCCACGGGTACGGCGACGGAGAGTGGACCGACTCCGCGGTGCGCCGGTATGTGCGCGACGCCGGGCCGCTGCTCGAACGTCTCCACAAGCTGACCCGGTCGGACTGCACGACCCGGAACAAGCGCAAGGCGAACGCGCTCTCCCGCACCTATGACGGGCTGGAGGAGCGCATCGCCCTGCTGCAGGAGCAGGAAGAGCTCGAATCGATCCGCCCCGACCTGGACGGCAACGAGATCATGCAGATCCTCGGTGTCGGTCCCGGCCCGGTGATCGGCAAGGCGTACGGGTTCCTGCTGGAGCTGCGCCTGGAGCACGGGCCGATGGAGAGGGATGCGGCGGTGGCGGCACTCAAGGAGTGGTGGGCGCGGCAGGACTGAGCCCGGCGGGGCGGTGTTTCACGTGAAACATCAGCCGTTGGATGTGCCGAGGGGCGTTGTTTCACGTGAAACAACGCCCCTCGGCACATCCATGACCGGTTACCGGTGGGCGTCGGTGCGTCGCCGGCGGAACATCGCCGCCGCGACCACCGCGTACAGCACCGACACGACCGTCACGACGGCGACTGATCTGCCGTCCGGCGGGAGCATCAGGGCCGCCACCCCTGCGGCGCTCACGAACGCGACGTTGAAGAGCACGTCGTAGAGCGCGAAGACCCGGCCGCGGAAGGAATCGTCGACCGAGGTCTGCACGACCGTGTCGGTCGCGATCTTCGAACCCTGGGTCACGACGCCGAGCACGAACGCGGCGATCAGCATCGGGGCGGGAGCGAAGGAGAGGCCCAGGGCGGGCACCAGGACCGCCGCCGCGCCGGCGCAGCCCACGATCCATCCGTACCGGCCGAGCTGACCCACCGCCCATGGGGTGAGGACGGCGGCGACGAAGAACCCCGCGCCGGACACCCCGACCGCCAGACCGAGCAGCGCCAGCCCGTCGGACTCGGTGTCCGACCAGGCGTAGCGGCACAGCATGAGCACCATCACGGTGAGCGCGCCGTAACAGAAGCGGATCACGGTCATCGCGGCCAGTGCCCCGGCCGCATGTCTCCGCTGTGCCAGATGGCGCAGCCCGGCGATGAGCCCGCGTGCGGTGACGGCCAGAGCGGACCGCAGCCGCAGGGGCCTCCCGTCGGTATCCGGTCCCAGCAGGGTGCGGGGCAGGCTCAGGGACGCCAGCGCGGAGAGCAGGTAGAGCATCGACCCCAGCAGGACGACCGCCGCGTCGGACTCGTCAGCCACCAGCCGCACGACGAAAGCGAGGCCGCCTCCCGCGGTGGCCGCCAGGGTGCCCGCGGTGGGGGACAGGGAGTTGGCGACGACGAGGCGGTCGGTGTCGACCACCCGGGGCAGGGCGGCGGAGAGACCGGCCAGCACGAAACGGTTGACGGCGGTGACGCACAGGGCCGAGGCGTAGAAGAGCCAGTCGGGCACCGAGGCGAGAATCAGCAGGGCCGTGGAGCAGGCCAGAGCGGCCCGCAGAAGGTTCCCGTAGAGGAAGACCTGCCGTCGGGGCCAGCGGTCCAGCAGAACCCCCGCGAAGGGCCCGATCAGGGAGTAGGGCAGGAGGAGTACGGCCATCGCGGAAGCGATGGCGGCGGCCGACGTCTGCTTCTCGGGGGAGAAGACGACGTACGCGGCGAGGGCGACTTGGTAGACGCCGTCGGCGGACTGGGACAGCAGCCGCACGGTGAGCAGGCGGCGGAAGTTCCGCAGGCGCAGCAGGGTGCGCAGGTCACGCGCGACAGACATGGGAGCAAGCGTCACACACGTAGGGGGTCCGCGGGCGGATTGCCCGGGGACCCCCTACGTGCGGCAGGAAGAGGTGAGCGTCTCCGCTCAGCGCTCCGGTGAGGCTGTGTCAGCCGAGAAGGCCGGTTCAGCTCTCGGTGTCGCCGTTGATGAACCTCTCGACGTTCTCGCGGGCCTCGTCGTCGAAGTACTGCACCGGCGGGCTCTTCATGAAGTAGCTGGAAGCCGAGAGGATCGGGCCACCGATGCCGCGGTCCTTGGCGATCTTCGCCGCACGGACGGCGTCGATGATGACACCGGCCGAGTTCGGGGAGTCCCACACCTCGAGCTTGTACTCGAGGTTCAGCGGAACGTCGCCGAACGCGCGGCCCTCGAGGCGCACGTACGCCCACTTGCGGTCGTCCAGCCAGGCCACGTAGTCCGAGGGGCCGATGTGGACGTTGTCCGCACCGAGCTCACGGTCACGGATCTGCGAGGTGACGGCCTGCGTCTTGGAGATCTTCTTGGACTCCAGGCGCTCACGCTCGAGCATGTTCTTGAAGTCCATGTTGCCGCCGACGTTCAGCTGCATCGTGCGGTCCAGGATGACACCGCGGTCCTCGAAGAGCTTCGCCATCACGCGGTGCGTGATGGTGGCGCCCACCTGGGACTTGATGTCGTCGCCGACGATCGGGACACCGGCCTCGGTGAACTTGTCCGCCCACTCCTTGGTGCCGGCGATGAACACCGGGAGAGCGTTGACGAACGCGACCTTGGCGTCGATGGCGCACTGCGCGTAGAACTTCGCAGCGACCTCGGAACCGACGGGCAGGTAGCAGACGAGAACGTCGACCTGCTTGTCCTTGAGGATCTGGACGACGTCGACCGGGGCGTCCGCGGACTCCTCGATCGTCTCGCGGTAGTACTTGCCCAGGCCGTCGTGGGTGTGGCCGCGCTGGACGGTCACGCCCGTGTTCGGCACGTCCGCGATCTTGATGGTGTTGTTCTCGCTGGCGCCGATGGCGTCCGCGAGGTCGAGGCCGACCTTCTTCGCGTCGACGTCGAAGGCGGCGACGAACTCGACGTCACTGACGTGGTACTCGCCGAACTGGACGTGCATCAGACCGGGCACCTTGCCGGCCGGATCGGCGTCCTTGTAGTACTCGACGCCCTGCACCAGCGAGGCGGCGCAGTTGCCCACGCCTACGATGGCTACGCGAACCGAACCCATTCCGGTTGCTCCCTGTGTAATCGGTGTTTCCGATGAAGTCGCCGCGGAGTGCGATGACTTCACTTGGCGGTGTCGTCGGACGGATCCGGCCGGGTGTTGTCCCGATGCCGGGGCAGGCCGCCCGTCTCTCCAGGTGTGTCCTGCTGAGCAGAGCCCTCGGGCGAGGATCGTCGCCGATCCCGCCCCGACCGCTCGCTCTCGATGAGCTCGTTCAGCCAGCGCACTTCGCGCTCCACGGACTCCATGCCGTGTCGCTGCAGCTCAAGTGTGTAGTCGTCGAGTCGTTCACGGGTGCGGGCGAGGGAGGCGCGCATCTTCTCCAGGCGCTCCTCCAGCCGACTGCGGCGGCCTTCGAGCACCCGCATCCGCACCTCGCGTTCGGTCTGGCCGAAGAAGGCGAAGCGCGCTGCGAAGTGCTCGTCCTCCCAGGCGTCCGGACCGGTGTGCGACAGCAGCTCCTCGAAGTGCTCCTTACCTTCTGCCGTCAAGCGGTAGACGATCTTCGCCCGCCGCCCTGTCAGTGAGGAGGAGGGAGTGGCCGAGCGTCCGGCGGCCGGCGTGGTGTCCGCCGGGACACCGGCGGGCTCCTCGATCAACCAGCCGCTGGCGACCAGCGTCTTGAGGCAGGGATAGAGCGTTCCGTAGCTGAACGCACGGAAGATCCCCAGCGAGGTGTTGAGGCGTTTGCGCAGCTCATAGCCGTGCATCGGCGATTCGCGGAGCAGGCCGAGGACAGCGAACTCGAGGATGCCGGAGCGTCTGCTCACCGGTGCCTCCCCCTTCTCCCGCTGTGTCCGTCGGCACGGTCCACCGGAACCACTGGCGTACTTATGCCGCGCTGATGTATCGACTCGATACATCAGCACGATAGATCGGTACGTCCTGTTCGACAAGGGCGACCTTCGTGAACGGCGTCACATCAACAATTCCCAGGGTTCGACTTGCGTTATTTGGGGTGAAGTTCGGCGCTAGGCAGGTTTTGACCGTGCGTAGTCTGTGCGGCATGCAGACCACCGGGAACCGCGAGGCGCTTTCGTGCGTCAGTCATCGCGGACTGCCGGATGTACTGCGGATGAGCCTTCCGCAGTGGCTTGTCCGACATTCGGGGGGACCGGATCTCAACTGCCGCTTCCAGGCGCTCTCGCCTGCCCGAGGAGTAGTCGTTCCATGAGCGAGCACCGTCGCAAAACGCCTCAGCCACAAGGCGGCGGGCGTGCCGCGGCCAGACGCGCCGCCCAGCAGTCGACCGGACGCCGAGCGGTCCCGTCACGCAGAGCCACGTCGGGTTCACCTTCCGAATCGTCGTCCGAGCCGTACGGCGAGGATCGTCCGTACGGCAGCCGCGCCGAGGCCCGCCGCGCGGCCCAGCGCGGCGGTGGCCGACGCCGCGGTGGCGGCGATGCCAACGGCCCGGGAGGCCGGGGGCGCGACCACGGCGACCCCGGCAAGAAGCGCTTCATCGACTACCCGCGTCACGGCAAATACGGGTTCCGCCGCTGGGTGCCCTCGTGGAAGCTGGTGTCGGCGCTCTGCGTGGGGTTCCTCGGGCTACTGATGGGCATCGGGGGTATCGCCTACGCGTTTGTGGTCCCACCGGACATCAACAAGGCGGCCAAGGCCCAGAACAACGTCTACTACTGGGCCGACGGCACACAGATGGTGGCGACCGGCGGTGACGCGAACCGTCAGATGCTCAAGTACGAGCAGATCCCGGTGGAGATGCGCAACGCCGTCATCTCGGCCGAGAACAAGAGCTTCGAAACGGACAAGGGCATCGACCCGGTGGGTATAGGCCGTGCGGTGTGGAACATGGCCACGGGCGGTGAAACCCAGGGCGGCTCGACCATCACGCAGCAGTACGTGAAGAACTCCATGCTCACTCAGGACCAGACACTCAAGCGGAAGTTCCAGGAACTCTTCATCACGCTCAAGGTCGCCGGTGAGGACAGCAAGGAAGAGGTGATGGCCGGCTACCTCAACGTCTCGTACTACGGGCGTGGGGCCTCGGGGCTCCAGGCGGCGGCCCGCACCTACTACAACAAGGACGCCGGCGACCTGGACGCGAGCGAGTGCGCCTTCCTGGCCACCCTGCTCAAGGGCGCGAGCTACTACGACCCCGCAGGCGCCACCGACATCGACAAGGACAACGCGACCAAGGAGAAGAACACCAAACGGGCCAAAGAGCGTTGGAAGTGGATCCTTGACGAGCAAGTCAAGGACGGGCGCATGACGGCGGAGGAACGCGCCAAGTTCACGAAGTTCCCCATGCCGCTGCCGAAGAAGAAGGACGCCAAGCTGGGCGGCCAGACCGGCTACCTGGTGGAGCTCGCCAAGAAGTACTTCCTCGCCAACAACGACCGCGACATCGACGCCAAGCAGCTCGAACTGGGCGGCTTCGAGATCCACACCACCTTCCAGAAGAAGAGGGTGGAGGAGCTCGAGGCAGCGGTGAACAAGGTCTACAAGGCCAAGATCCGGCCCGAGGAGCGCCCCAAGACGGACACGCACGTCGAGTTCGGCGGTGCGTCCGTGGACGCGAAGACCGGCGCCATCATCGCCACGTACGGCGGCCAGAACGCCACCACGCACTTCATGAACAACGCGGACGCCACCGGGGCCCAGGTCGGTTCGACGTGGAAGCCGTTCGTGCTGGCCGCGGCCATGCAGTACGGCGTGCGCGATCCTTCCGGCGGGAAGGAGCAGAGCAACTCCCAGCGCACCCAGGTCTCGCCGGAGAGCATCTACAACGGCGACAACAAGCTGGAGATCAGGGACTACACGGGCAAGACCTGGCTGAACGAGAACGACGAACCGTGGCGTCAGACCAACGACGGCGATCAGGACTACGGCGAGATCGACCTGCGGACGGCCATGGAAAAGTCCGCCAACTCCCCGTTCGTGCAGCTCGGCATGGACGTCGGAACGGACAAGGTCAAGGACGTCGCCGTCGCCTCCGGTCTGAAGGACGACGACTTCATGGCCGACGCGACCGTTCCCTCGTTCTCCATCGGCACCTCGTCGCCCAGCGCCATCCGCATGGCGGGCTCCTACGCCACCTTCGCCACGAGTGGCCAGCAGAACGACACGTACTCGGTGACCGAGGTGAAGCAGGAGGGCGTGACCGTCTTCAAGCACGAGAAGAGGCCCAAGCGCGCCTTCAGCCCGGTCATCGCCGACAACGTGACGGACGTGCTGAAGAACGTCGTGGAGAACGGAACGGGCAAGCCCGCCCGTCTGGCGGGCCGTGAGGCCGCGGGCAAGACCGGTACGACGGACGGCAACCGGTCCGCCTGGTTCGTCGGGTACACACCGCAGATCTCGACCGCCATCAGCATGTTCCGGTACGACGACGACGAGACGAACCAAGAGCGCGAGTTCTTGAAGATGTTCGGCACCGGTGGGGAGAAGAAGATCCACGGAGCCTCGTTCCCGGCCTCCATCTGGCACGACTACATGACCGGGGCGATGAAGGGCAAGAAGGTCATCTCCTTCCCGGAACCGAAGGACCTGGGCGATGTCGTGTGGGGCGGTGGCGCGGAGAGCCCCAGCCCGACGCCGAGTCCCACGCCTTCGCCGACGCCCTCCGAGGAGGAGGAGCCGCCGCCGTCCCCGAAGCCGAGCCAGACCACCCCCAGTCCGTCGCCGTCGCCGTCCAGGACCTGCGGCATCTGGGACCCGAACTGCCAGGAGGCCAACGGCGGGGCGAACGCCGGAGCGGACGGCGGGGGTGACAACTCCGGAGCGGACGCCGGGGGCGACAACTCGGGAGCCGACGCCGGGGGCGACAACTCGGGAGCCGACGCCGGCGGTGACAGCGGTGACCCCCAGGGAGGGAACGGCAACCCGAACGGTGGCAACACCATCTGGGGCAACGGCGGATAGCCGGACAACGGGCCGGGTCTCTCAGGGGCCGGCCCACCGCAGCGGCGAGGGCCGCCGTACCCACCCGGGTGCGGCGGCCCTCGCCGTGTTCCCGGCGGCGGCGTGCGGCATCCCGGTCCGTGTCCGTGTCCCCCGGGCGGCCCTTGCCCCGGGCACAGCCCCGTACGGCAGGATGTGCGGCATGCCAAGCCCCAGCGCAGAAGACACGAGCGTGCACCAGGAGCGGCCCGTCGTGCGGCCCACCGATCAGGACGAGGTCGCGGCGGCCGGCAGCGAGCTGTTCGGTGGCCGGGTGGGACGCTGGGCGCGGCTCGGCGACGGCCCGCTCACGCCCGTGCGTGTCGTCGCGCTGGTCATGATCGGGATGTTCGCCCTCGGCATGGTGCAGAAGATCCCCTGCTACGAATGGGCCTGGTTCCGCGGGGCCACCTCGCAGTACACGCACGCCTGTTACTCCGACATTCCGCACCTCTTCATGGGGCGCGGTTTCGCCGACGGTCTCGTACCGTACTTCGACCGGCTGAGCGGCGATATGCAGTACCTGGAGTACCCCGTACTGACCGGGGTGTTCATGCAGGTGGCGGCCTGGCTGACGCTGACTCCCGACAGCGACCCCATCCAGCAGCGTGAGCAGATGTACTGGATGGTCAACGCGGGCATGCTGATGATCTGCGCGGTGGTCATCGCCGTCTGCACCGTCCGCACGCACCGCCGCCGCCCCTGGGACGGGCTCCTGGTCGCGCTGGCCCCCGCGTTCGTCCTCACCGCGACCATCAACTGGGACCTCCTGGCCGTGGCCCTGACGGCTGCGGCGATGCTCATGTGGTCGCGGGGGCGGGTGCTCGCGTTCGGCATCCTCATCGGCCTGGCGACGGCCGCCAAGCTCTATCCCGTTCTGCTGCTCGGCCCGCTCCTGGTGCTCTGCTGGCGGGCGGGCAAGCGGCGCGAGTTCGGGACGGCCCTGCTGGGCGCGGGGGCGGCCTGGCTGGTGGTGAACCTGCCGGTGATGCTCTTCGCCCCCGAGGGGTGGCGGAAGTTCTACACCTTCAGCCAGGAGCGGCCCATCGACTTCGGCTCGTTCTGGCTGGTCATCACCCAGCGCACCGGCAAGCCCATCGACGTGGAGACGGTCAACACCGCGTCGGTCGTCCTCATGGTCGTGTTCTGCGCGGGCATCGCGGGCCTGGCGCTCTCCGCGGCCCGCCGGCCGCGCTTCGCCCAGCTGGCGTTCCTGGTGGTGGCCGCGTTCATCCTGACGAACAAGGTCTACTCACCGCAGTACGTGCTGTGGCTGATCCCGCTGGCCGTGCTGGCCCGGCCGCGCTGGCGCGACTTCCTCATCTGGCAGGCATGCGAGGTCATGTACTTCCTCGGGATCTGGTTCTACCTCGCCTACACCAGTGGCGGGGACAAGCACCAGGGGCTGCCGCAGGAGGGTTACCAGGTCGCGATCGTCCTGCACCTGCTGGGCACGCTGTACCTGTGCGCGCTGATCGTCCGGGACATTCTGCAGCCGGAGAAGGACCCGGTGCGCGGGGACGGGTCGGACGACCCGTCGGGCGGTGTCCTCGACGGGGCTCCGGACGCGTTCGTGCTGGCGCCCGAGGCCCGTTCGTCCGGGAACAGGGCCCCGACGGTCACGGGACCTCAGGTGGAGTGGGGCGCGGCGCCCACCCGGGACGGCTGACCCGGGGCCCGGCGCGGCCGTTCAGGGCCGCGCCCGGGCGGCTCAGCGGTCGACGAGCCGGTCGTACTGCGTGGTGGTGTGGCGCAGGTGGGCGACCAGCTCGTCACCGACCCGCGGCTCCTGGGCGTCCGAGGGCACGAACAGGATCGACACCTGCATGTGCGGCGGCTCGGCGAACCACCGCTGCTTGCCCGCCCAGACGAACGGCGACAGGTTGCGGTTGACCGTGGCCAGGCCCGCGCGGGCGACGCCCTTGGCCCGCGGCATCACGCCGTGCAGTGCCTTGGGCGCCTCCAGGCCGACCCCGTGGGACGTACCGCCGGCCACGACGACCAGCCAGCCGTCGGACGCGGCCTTCTGCTGGCGGTAGCCGAACCGGTCGCCCTTGACGACGGGGGTGACGTCCAGGACGGCCCCCCGGTACTCGGTGGCCTCGTGGTCGCCGAGCCAGAGCCGGGTGCCGATACGGGCGCGGAAGCGGGTCTGCGGGAACTGCTGCTGGAGCCGGGCCAGCTCCTCGGCGCGCAGATGGCTGACGAACATGGTGTGCAGCGGCAGCCGGGCCGCGCGCAGCCGGTCCATCCAGCCGATGACCTCCTCGACGGCGTCGGAGCCGTCGGTGCGGTCCAGCGGCAGGTGCAGGGCGAAGCCTTCGAGCCGTACGTCCTCGATCGCCGCGTGCAGCTGGCCGAGCTCCTCCTCCTTGACGCCGTGGCGCTTCATCGAGCTCATGCACTCGATGACGACCCGGGCGCCCACCAGGGCGTGCACCCCGTCGACGGAGGAGACGGACCGGATGACGCGGTCCGGAAGCGGTACGGGTTCCTCACCACGCCGGAACGGGGTCAGGACGAGCAGGTCGCCGCTGAACCAGTCCTTGATCCGGGCCGCCTCGTAGGTCGTCCCGACGGCGAGGGTGTCGGATCCGAAGCGGATCGTCTCGTCGGCGAGGCGCTCGTGGCCGAAGCCGTAGCCATTGCCCTTGCAGACGGGTACGAGACCGGGGAACTGGTCGATCACGGACTTCTGGTGCGCCCGCCAGCGCGCGGTGTCGACGTAGAGGGAGAGCGCCATGGCCGGCCCGGAACCTTTCTGGTGGCTGCGGTGAATCAGGAGCGAACGGTGTGTGCCGAGGTGTGTGCGGCCCAGATGGGGGGGTGAAGCGGATCAGCGACGCGACATGTAGATGTCGAGCGCCTTGTGGAGCAGCTTGTTGAGCGGGAAGTCCCACTCGCCGACGTACTCGACGGCCTCGCCGCCGGTGCCGACCTTGAACTGGATCAGGCCGAAGAGATGGTCGGTCTCGTCCAGCGAGTCGCTGATCCCGCGCAGGTCGTAGACGGTCGCGCCCATCGCGTAGCTGTCGCGCAGCATGCGCCACTGCATCGCGTTCGACGGCCGGACCTCGCGCCCGATGTTGTCGGAGGCGCCGTAGGAGTACCAGACGTGTCCGCCGACGACGAGCATCGTGGCCGCGGAGAGGTTCACGCCGTTGTGCCGGGCGAAGTAGAGCCGCATCCGGTTGGGGTCCTCGGAGTTGAGGACGGTCCACATGCGCTGGAAGTACGAGAGCGGGCGCGGCCGGAAGTGGTCGCGCACGGCGGTGATCTCGTAGAGACGCTGCCACTCGGCCAGGTCCTCGTAGCCGCCCTGGACGACCTCGACGCCGGCCTTGTCGGCCTTCTTGATGTTGCGGCGCCACAGCTGGTTGAAGCCCTTGAGGACGTCTTCGAGCGAGCGGTTGGCCAGCGGCACCTGGAAGACGTAGCGGGGCTGTACGTCACCGAACCCGGCGCCGCCGTCCTCGCCCTGCTGCCACCCCATCTTCCGCAGCCTGTCCGAGACCTCGAAGGCGCGCGGCTCGATGTGCGTGGCCTCGACGTCGCGCAGGCGCTTCACGTCCGGGTCCTGGATGCCGGACTTGATGGCGGCCGAGTCCCAGCGGCGGATGACCACCGGCGGGCCCATCTTCACGGAGAAGGCGCCCTGCTGCTTGAGGTGCGCGAGCATCGGCTGGAGCCAGTCGTCCAGGTTCGGCGCGTACCAGTTGATGACCGGGCCCTCGGGGAGGTACGCGAGGTAGCGCTTGATCTTGGGCAGCTGGCGGTACAGGACGAGGCCGGCACCGACGATCTCGCCGTTCTTGTCGAACCAGCCCAGGTTCTCCGAGCGCCATTCGGTCTTCACGTCAGCCCACGCCGGGACCTGGCAGTGACTGGCCGAGGGCAGGCTCTGGATGTACGCCAGATGCTGCTCTCGGCTGATGGTCCTCAGGGTCAGGCTCATGCGGGGCGCTCCTCGGCAGGTGTGTCCCCATCGGTCAGGGGCTCCGGCTCTCGCGCCGAAGCCTACTGTGACCGAGGGGTACCCGGCCTGGTCCCGGGGGCCAGGAACGCACGACGGACCGGCGCGGACGCCCGGGCACCCGCGCCGGGCGTCCTTCGGCCGACGCTCCGGTCAGGTGATCACGCCGCCGAAGAGACCGCCGTGGGCCATGCCGAGGTAGAAGCCGACCGCGGAGGCCCCGATGCCCATGATCAGGCCGAACCGCTCCCAGGTGGTCTTCGAGATGTACTGGCCGTAGGCGCCGGTCAGAATTCCGACGAGCCCCGCCCAGGAGCTGATCAGGTGCAGATGGTGGAACATCGCCGTGACGAACGCGAGGATGCCGAGCACCCCGGTCACCACCATCAGGACGTCCTGGACGGGATGCGGTCTGCCGTCCGTCGCGAACAGTGAACCGGTGGCGCGGCGGCCGGCCGGGGACCGGGAGCCGGCGGGTCGGATGGTCTGTGCCATGGAGTACCTCCTGGCCGGACGGATGGGCGGTGGATCCAGCGCCCCGCGCACCGCGGCGGGTGTCGCGCCTCTCACACCGCATCTGTCTCGATTGTGCCCTCTGAGCTCCTGATTTCAACCGGAAGCCGGTCTACGGGTAGTCTGTACGGTCTGCACCGGTGTCTGCCCAGGCCAGCACGGCGAGCCTCCCCCCGAACCCCGTCTCCGGGACCGTTCGGGAGCGGATTGTCCGTGCTGGGTGTTCTCCTCGGGAACGCCGTTGCAACACGCATCACGACCCTCCTGCCACGGAACGACCGTGGCCGCTGAGTCCAAAGGAGGTGGGTTCCACATGCGTCACTACGAGGTGATGGTCATCCTCGACCCCGATCTCGAGGAGCGAGCAGTCTCCCCGCTGATCGAGAACTTCCTCTCCGTCGTCCGTGAGGGCGACGGAAAGGTGGAGAAGGTCGACACCTGGGGCCGTCGTCGGCTCGCCTACGAGATCAAGAAGAAGCCCGAGGGCATCTACTCGGTCATCGACCTGCAGGCCGAGCCTGCGGTCGTCAAGGAGCTCGACCGCCAGATGAACCTGAACGAGTCGGTCCTCCGGACCAAGGTCCTCCGTCCCGAGATCCACTGAGCATCTAGCTCAGCGGTTTTCGGGTCCGAGTAGCAGCAAGCAGCCAGAAGCAATCCCCGCCGAGAGGTTCACCCATGGCAGGCGAGACCGTCATCACGGTCGTCGGCAATCTCGTCGACGACCCCGAGCTGCGCTTCACCCCGTCCGGTGCGGCGGTCGCGAAGTTCCGTGTCGCGTCCACTCCCCGCATCTTCGACCGGCAGACCAATGAGTGGAAGGACGGCGAAGGCCTGTTCCTCACCTGCTCGGTCTGGCGTCAGGCGGCGGAGAACGTCGCGGAGTCGCTTCAGCGAGGCATGCGCGTCGTCGTGCAGGGCCGGCTGAAGCAGCGGTCCTACGAGGACCGTGAGGGCGTCAAGCGCACGGTCTACGAGCTGGACGTCGAGGAAGTCGGCCCCAGCCTCAAGAACGCCACGGCCAAGGTCACCAAGACCACCGGTCGCGGTGGTCAGGGCGGCCAGGGTGGATACGGCGGCGGCCAGCAGGGCGGCGGCACCTGGGGCGGCGGTCCCGGTGGCGGTGGCCAGCAGGGCGGCGGCGGTGCACCCGCCGACGACCCGTGGGCGTCCGGCGCGCCGGCAGGCGGTCAGGGCGGCGGGGGACAGCAGGGCGGCGGAGGCGGCTGGGGCGGAAGCTCCGGCGGTTCCGGCGGCTCCGGCGGTGCCTCTGGCGGCGGCTACTCGGACGAGCCTCCCTTCTAGGGCTGCTCGTACCCCCACTTCTTGATCACACAGGAGAAACACCATGGCGAAGCCGCCTGTGCGCAAGCCTAAGAAGAAGGTCTGCGCGTTCTGCAAGGACAAGACCCAGTACGTGGACTACAAGGACACGAACATGCTGCGGAAGTTCATTTCCGACCGCGGCAAGATCCGTGCCCGCCGCGTCACCGGCAACTGCACGCAGCACCAGCGTGACGTCGCCACGGCTGTCAAGAACAGCCGTGAGATGGCGCTGCTGCCCTACACGTCCACCGCGCGATAAGGGAAGGGTGACAAGAGCATGAAGATCATCCTCACCCACGAGGTCTCTGGCCTCGGCACCGCCGGCGACGTCGTCGACGTCAAGGACGGGTACGCCCGTAACTACCTGGTTCCGCGTGGCTTCGCCATTCGCTGGACCAAGGGCGGCGAGAAGGACGTGGCGCAGATCCGCCGCGCCCGCAAGATCCACGAGATCGCGACGATCGAGCAGGCCAACGAGATCAAGGCCAAGCTCGAGGGCGTGAAGGTCCGTCTGGCTGTTCGCTCCGGCGACGCCGGCCGTCTCTTCGGCTCCGTGACCCCGGCCGACGTCGCTGCGGCGATCAAGGCTGCCGGCGGTCCCGACGTCGACAAGCGTCGCGTCGAGCTCGGCTCGCCGATCAAGACGCTCGGCGGACACCAGGTGTCCGTCCGTCTGCACCCCGAGGTCGCAGCGAAGCTCGGCGTCGAGGTCGTTGCTGCCTGAGGCAGAGCTCAGCTGAGTCAGTGAAGGGCCGCACCCGTTGGGTGCGGCCCTTTCTGTCGTGGTGACGCGCGGTGTTTCACGTGAAACGGGCGGTCTGTTTCACGTGAAACAGACCGCGATCCATGCGGATCAGCGTGTGGCTCCGGTGACGATCCACCGGCCCGACCGGGCACGCAGCCAGAGCGTGACGAGGCGGACGGCCATCATCAGCGTCATCGCCCACCAGAGCGCGGTGAGCCCGCCGCCGAGGGAGGGCACCAGGAGTGCGACGGGCGCGAAGACGGCGAGCGTCACCAGCATCGCCCAGGCGAGATAGCGTCCGTCGCCGGCTCCCATGAGGACCCCGTCCAGGACGAAGACCACGCCGGCGATCGGCTGGGATACCGCCACGACCAGGAGCGCGGGGAGCAGGGTGTCCTTCACCGAGGGGTCGCTGGTGAAGAGCGGGATGAACAGAGGCCGGGCGAGCACGATCAGGACGCCCAGCACGATGCCGCAACCGATACCCCACTCGACCATGCGGCGGCAGGCCTCGCGCGCGCCCTTCTCGTCGTTCGCCCCCAGATAGCGGCCGATGATCGCCTGCCCGGCGATGGCGATGGCGTCGAGCGCGAAGGCGGTCAGACTCCAGAGGGAGAGAATGATCTGGTGCGCGGCGATGTCGACGTCCCCGAGCCGGGCGGCGACGGCGGTGGCGATCATCAGGACGGCCCGGAGGGACAAGGTCCGGATCAGCAGAGGTACGCCGGCGCGTGCGCTGGCCCTGATGCCGGCCGCGTCCGGGCGCAGGGAGGCGCCGTGCCTCCGGGCTCCGCGGATCACTACGACGAGATAGGCGACGGCCATACCGGCCTGGGCGATCACCGTTCCCCACGCGGATCCGGCGATGCCGAGCCCGGCACCGTAGACGAGGGTCATGTTGAGGGCGGCGTTCACCGTGAAACCGCCGATGGCGACGTACAGCGGGGTGCGGGTGTCCTGGAGGCCGCGCAGCACACCGGTGGCGGCGAGCACGACGAGCATGGCCGGGATGCCGAGGATGGAGATCCTCAGGTAGGTGATGGCGTACGGAGCCGCGGTGTCGGACGCGCCGAAGATGTCGACGAGCCAGGGGGCCGTCGGGACCGCGAGCGCGACGACGGCTGCTCCGAGCAGCAGGGCGAGCCAGATGCCGTCCATGCCCTGGCGGATGGCGGCGGGGAGATCGCCCGCCCCCACGCGGCGGGCGACGGCGGCCGTGGTCGCGTAGGCGAGGAAGACGAAGATGCTCACGGCCGTCATCAGGAGGGCTGCGGCGATGCCGAGGCCGGCCAGTTGCGGGGTGCCGAGGTGGCCGACGACGGCGCTGTCGACCATCACGAACAGGGGCTCGGCGACGAGTGCCCCGAACGCCGGGACGGCGAGGGCGATGATCTCGCGGTCGTGCCGTCGGCGGCCGTTCTTCGGAGTCGCGGGGGCCTTGGTCATGGGGGTCAATCTAATCTTCCACAGGTAAGAGATGCAATTGCTCTGCGGCCCTTACTTTCGCCCCCGTGCGGCGTTCCTTCCCGCGCCGTTTGCAGTGATCTTGAAACGAAGGTGAAAGTTTTTCTCCCCCACAGTCAGTGGATGGAGAACGTGCAGGTCAGGGTGGTCACGCCGCTGTCGCTATGAGTTTGTCCACAGTGCTGTCCCCCGGTCCGTGCACAGGTTCGGGAGGGTTCTCCACAGCATCTGGTCCGTCGTCCACATGCCCTGTGGATAACCAGATTGGCTGACGGTGCGGAGGGGCCTACCGTGGTGCGGCGCCCGCACTCCGTTCCGGCACCGGAATCCACCGAACCAGATGCGCCGGAAGTGGAGTCGGGCGACCTGTTTGTCGGTGCCGTGCCGTAAGAAAGAGTGGCACGGCTAGGTCCGCGATGCGGACGGGAGGAGGCGGCCCGGTGAGCATTCCCGAGCCTTTGGACGACCCCTGGACCGAGACCGGTCCCGGGGACCGTCTGCCCGTCTCCCGCCAGCGTCGCGGAGACCGCAAGGGGCGTGAGGACCGCCATGACCGCGGCTCGGACGAGGCATGGGAAGGCGGCTCCCCCGGGTTCGAGCGGGTGCCGCCCCAGGATCTCGACGCCGAGCAGTCGGTCCTCGGCGGCATGCTGCTGTCCAAGGACGCCATCGCGGACGTCGTGGAGATCATCAAGGGGCACGACTTCTACCGCCCCGCCCACGAGACCGTCTACACGGCGATCCTCGACCTCTACGCCAAGGGCGAGCCGGCCGACCCGATCACGGTCGCCGCCGAGCTGGTCAAGCGTGGAGAGATCACCAAGGTCGGCGGAGCACCGTATCTGCACACCCTGGTGCAGTCCGTGCCCACCGCGGCCAACGCCTCGTACTACGCGGAGATCGTCCACGAGCGGGCGGTGCTCCGGCGGCTCGTCGAGGCGGGCACGAAGATCACGCAGATGGGATACGCGGCGGACGGGGACGTCGACGAGATCGTCAACTCCGCGCAGGCCGAGATCTACGCGGTCACCGAGCAGCGCACCAGTGAGGACTATCTCCCCCTCGGCGACATCATGGAGGGCGCGCTCGACGAGATCGAGGCCATCGGGTCGCGGAGCGGCGAGATGACCGGTGTGCCGACGGGCTTCACGGACCTCGACGCCCTGACGAACGGCATGCACCCCGGCCAGATGATCGTCATCGCGGCCCGCCCCGCCATGGGCAAGTCCACGCTGGCGCTGGACTTCGCCCGCGCCGCGTCGATCAAGAACAACCTGCCCAGCGTCATCTTCTCCCTCGAAATGGGGCGGAACGAGATCGCGATGCGTCTGCTGTCGGCCGAGGCACGGGTGGCCCTGCACCACATGCGGTCCGGCACGATGACGGACGAGGACTGGACGCGGCTCGCACGCCGGATGCCCGAGGTCTCGGCCGCTCCGCTCTACATCGACGACTCCCCCAACCTGTCGATGATGGAGATCCGCGCGAAGTGCCGCCGGCTCAAGCAGCGCAACGACATCAAGCTCGTGATCATCGACTATCTGCAGCTGATGCAGGCCGGTGGATCGAAGCGGTCCGAGAGCCGTCAGCAGGAGGTCTCGGACATGTCCCGAAACCTCAAGCTGCTGGCCAAGGAGCTGGAAGTCCCGGTGATCGCGCTCTCGCAGCTGAACCGTGGTCCCGAGCAGCGCACGGACAAGAAGCCGATGGTGTCCGACCTGCGTGAGTCCGGTTCCATCGAGCAGGACGCCGACATGGTCATCCTGCTCCACCGCGAGGACGCGTACGAGAAGGAGTCACCGCGCGCGGGCGAGGCCGACATCATCGTCGGCAAGCACCGAAACGGCCCGACGGCCACCATCACCGTGGCGTTCCAGGGCCACTACTCCCGCTTCGTGGACATGGCCCAGACCTGACGGATGCCCGGTGGCAGGGCATCCGTCGGACGCGTTCGGGGCTCTCAGCCGTTCGCCAGGGTGCGGGCGAGGAGGGGGAGCAGGCGGTCCCAGTGGTGCCGCAGCGCGGCCGGGTCGAAGGCGTCGGTGTCGGCCATGGTGAAGCCGTGGACCGTGCCGGGGTAGATCTCGGAGGTGTAGCCGACGCCCGCGGCGTCCAGGGACCGGTTGAGTTCACCGAGTGCCTCGGGCGTGATGTCCGTCGCCGCGTGGCCGAAGTGGATCTCGGGGGTGAGGCGGCGCAGGCTGTCGGGCCCGTCGACGGCGACGGGGGCGTGAAACGCGGCGAGTGCGGCCACCTGCCCCGGGTGGGCGGCAGCGGTGCGTGTCGCCAGGAGGCCGCCGATGCAGTAGCCGGTCACCGCGACCGGTCCGGTGCTCACCTCGGGCTGGGCCGTGAGGAACCTGAGGTAGGAGTCGGCGTCCCGCAGGACGCGTTCGGCCGTGTGCGCCTCGATCAAGGGCATCAGCCGGCCGACGAGCGCGGCCCGGTCCTCTTCTCCGATGTGCTCGGGAAGGTCGATGAGCGGGGTCGGCCCGTTCCTGTAGAAGAAGTTGGGGACGAGCACGTAGTACCCGTGCCCGGCCAGTTCGCGGGCCATCTCCCGCAGTACGGGCCGGATGCCGAAGGCGTCCGCGTACATCAGCACCCCTGGATGCCGCTCGCCGTCTTCGGGGAAGGCGGCGAAGGCGTCCGCCGAGCCGTCCGTCGTGGGGATCTGCAGGCTCTTGGTGGTAATGGTGGGTCTTCCTCGCTGTGGGAGTTCGCCGGGTCGGCGTTGGTGGCACCCACGCTTTCAGCGCGGGCGGACGCGCGCAAGTGGTCTGTGCCGCAGTGCGCGCTGTCGTGCCCGCCTCGCAGGAGACGTACGGGCACACCGTCCACGGGGACCGTTCCCGGGGCGTTCGCCGGGGCCGTCAGGGGGTTCCTCCGCTCGTTGTGAGCGTGCCGGGCGGAAGCGCTAGGCGGCGGGGATGATCCGGGTGACGACCGCCTGGACCAGGTGGTCGAGGCCGTCGTCACCGAGCATGTCCGGGAGCGTGAAGTGCTCCAGGAGCACTCCGGTCATGGCCAGGTAGAGGACGAGAAAGGCGTCGGGGTCGCCCGGAAGGCCCCGGTCGCGGTGGAAGGAGAGGCTCTCGTCGAAGCCGGCGCGCACGGTTCGGGTCAGCTGGGTGCGCAGGTCAGGCCGGCGGGTCGCCTCCAGGCGGAGTTCCAGCATGGCCAGGTAGCCGGTCCGGTCGTCGGTCATCCGCCGGATCAGCCAGTGCATCAGCTCGGCGACCAGCTCCCGGGAGGGGGCGGAAAGCATGATCTGTTCGACCTGGGCCGGATCCGGTGTCATCCGGCTGCTGATGCGGGCGCCGGTCTGCATCAGGAGGTCGTCGCGGCTGCTGAAGTAGTTCGACGCGGTGCCCACCGGTACGCCGGCCCGGGCGTCCACGGCGCGGAAGGTGAGCCCGCGGGCGCCTTCGTGCGCGAGGACGTCGACCGCCGCGTCCGTGAGCATGACCCTGCGTTCGGGGTTCTTCGCCATCAACGTTCTTCCTGCCCGTCCGGCCTCGGAAAGCGGCTTGCGTAACCACTACATGTGAAGCACTATACGTGACGTGGTTGGGGTGCGGCGCCGAGCAGTCATGGGGGTCGCACCACCGGGCCGTCCGGCCCGTACCCATCGACGGAACGGGGACTCATGCGCAAGCTCACCTACTTCATCGCCTGCTCGATCGACGGCTTCATCGGGGATTCCCGTGGCGACGCCTCGGCGATGATGGCCTTCGTCAGCGAGGAGTTCCTCGGTTTCCTGAAGTCGGAGTACCCGGAGACCATCTCGTGCGAGGGCCGCGACATCCTCGGCTTCCACGACGCCGAGAACCAGCGCTTCGACACCGTGGTCCAGGGGCGGCGGAGTTATCAGCTGGCGTTGGACGCGGACATCACCAGCCCGTACGGCCACCTTCGGGAGATCGTCGCCTCCCGGACGCTCACGGAGGCCCCGCACCCGAATGTCGAGCTGATCGCGGAGGACCCGGTTGCGCGGATCAGGGAGCTCAAGGCCGAGGACAGCGAGCTGGACATCTGGCTCTGCGGCGGATCCCAGCTGGCGGGGGAGCTGCTCGACGAGATCGACGAGCTCGTGATCAAGACCTACCCGGTGGTGTACGGGGTCGGCATGCCGATGTTCGGGTCCGGTTCCGGGGTCACCGAGTTCACCCTTGAGGGAGTGCGGACCTTCGAGAACGGCGCACTGGTCCGCACGTACGGCCGCAAGCGCTGAGCCGCGGAAAAGGGTTCGTCACGCGGCGTCCCGTCGGGTAGGGGTTGGACCATGACTTCTATCGGCGAAGACCTGCTTCCCCCGACCCGACGCGCCCTGTTGCACCGCATCGCTGTCGCACAGCGGGACGGCCGCGCACCGTCCCTCGTGGCCGCGGTGCGCAGGGAGGGGCGTACGGCCTGGAGCGGGGCGCGCACGTGCGTCGAGGGGCATGCTCCCGACACCGATACGCAGTACCGGATCGGTTCGATCACCAAGACGTTCACAGCCGTTCTGGTTCTGAGGCTGCGGGACGAGGGCCTGATCGACCTGGACGATCCTCTGGAGAAGCACCTCCCCGGCACGGGGGCGGGCGGGGCGACCGTCTTCCAGCTGCTGGGCCACAGTGCGGGGCTGGGCGCCGAAGCGCCCGCCCCCTGGTGGGAGCGGACGCCGGGCAGCCTGCGGCCCGAGATCGCCGACGTGCTGGGCGACCGGCCGCAGAGGCACCCGGCCGGTCATCGCCATCACTACTCCAACCCCGGTTACACCCTGCTCGGTTCGCTGGTGGAGGCGGTACGCGGGGTCTCCTGGGAGGAGGCGCTGCGTCGCGAGATCCTGGAGCCGCTGGGCATGCACCGCACGACCAGCGGGCCCGTGGCGCCGCACGCGGGCGGCTGGGCCGTCCACCCCTGGGCCGACGTCATGCTGAGCGAACCCGCCGAGGACCTCGGGATCATGGCGCCCGCCGGTCAGCTCTGGTCCACCGCGGCGGACCTGCTGCGGTTCGCCGCCTTCCTGACCGAGGGCGACGACCGGGTCCTGTCGGCCTCCTCCGTGCGGGAGATGCGGACGCCCGCCGCACCGGCCGAGACGGGCGGCAGTGGTTACGGGCTCGGGCTCCAGATCGTCGGAGGCGAAGAACGCGTGCTCTTCGGGCATTCGGGATCGCTTCCCGGATTCGTCGCCGGCCTCTGGGTCAGTGAGGAGGACGACGTGGCCGCGGTCGTTCTCGCCAATGTCACCTCGGGGCTGCCCGCCGCGATGGTGGCCGCCGAACTCCTGGGGATCGTGGCCGAGGCCGAGCCGCGGATCCCGGCGCCCTGGCGTCCGCTGCCCGAGGTGGACGACGAGCTGCTCGCGTTGACCGGGATCTGGCACTGGGGCACCCACCCGGTCACGCTGAGGCTCACCGAGGACCGGGGCCTGCAACTCACGCCGCTGGGAGGCAAGGGACGCGGAGCGGCCTTCACATACGGCCCGGACGGCACGTGGACGGGCCGGAACGACTACTACGCGGGGGAGACCCTGCGCGTCGTACGCAAGGACGATGGCTCGGTGGACCACCTCGACCTCGGCTCGTTCGTCTTCACCCGGGAGCCGTACGAGGTGGGTGCGGCCGTGCCCGGCGGTGTGGACGCGGAGGGGTGGCGCGGGCTCGGCGGCTGATCCTCCGGCCGGTAGTGGGTGGGTGTTTCACGTGAAACACCCACCCGTCCGCGCTTTTCAGAGCGCCAGCTTGAAGCCCACATGGCTGGCGGTGAAGCCGAGCCGCTCGTAGAAACGGTGCGCGTCCTCGCGGGTGACATCCGAGGTCAGCTGCACCAACTGGCAGTTCTGGCGGCGGGATTCGTCTACCGCCCACTGGATGAGCTGGGTGCCGAGGCCGCTGCCGCGTTCGTCGCCATGGATGCGGACGCCCTCGATGATCGAGCGGGTCGCGCCGCGGCGGGAGAGCCCCGGGACGATGGTCAGCTGCAGTGTGCCGACGACTTGGTCCTCGCGCACGGCGACGACCACGTGCTGGTTCGGGTCGTCGGCCAGCCGCTGCCACGCCTCCCGGTAGGGGGCGAGGTCGTCCGGGGACTCGCGCTGTGCCCCCAGAGGGTCGTCGGCGAGCATCGCGACCACCGCGGGCAGGTCGTCCGGGACGGCGGGTCGTATGGCGAGATCACTCATGATCGGCATCCTAGGACGGCCTCAGGGGATGCCTCGCCGATCCGGGTCCGTCAGGCCGGTCCGTCAGGCCGGGACCTTCAGCTCTTCGACAGCTCTGACCAGAGGAGCGAGCTCCGGGTTCTCCGCCGCCTCGTCCAGGGCCGCCCGCAGGGCGTTGTCGTTCGTCGGCCGGGCGGCTTCCAGCAGCGTGAGCCCGGCCTCGGTGACGTCGGTGTAGATGCCCCGGCGGTCGGTGTCGCACAGGTACCGGGTCAGCAGCCCGCGGTCCTCCAGCCGGGTGACGAGCCGGGTGGTGGCGCTCTGACTGAGGACGACGGCGTCGGCGACCTGCTTCATCTGAAGATGTCCGCCGGTGCCGTTGTGCTGTCGGCTCAACACGTCGAGCAGGGAGTACTCGCGTGCGCTGAGTCCGTGGCCGGCCTGGAGCGCCCGTTCGATCCGGGCCTCGATCTTCCCGTGGAGCAGCGAGAGCGCGCACCAGCTCTGGGCGATGGCGGTCAGGGCGGGGTCGGTCGCTGTCATGTCTCTCTCCTCCGTAACGGGAGCTGCGTGACTCCAGGATAGGGGACGTCTGCAATAGCCCGCGCTTGCAATTAGCCAGCGTCTGCAATTATTGTGGACGCTCGTAAGGCGCAGACGCAATCCTAGGAAAAGGTGACACCCATGCCGCTCGCGCTCCTCGCCCTAGCCATCGGGGCATTCGGGATCGGAACGACCGAGTTCGTGATCATGGGGTTGCTCCCCGAGGTCGCCGGTGACTTCCAGGTCTCCATCCCGACCGCGGGTTTCCTGGTGACCGGCTACGCCCTCGGTGTGGTCCTCGGCGCCCCGCTGATGACACTGCTCGGCACCCGCGTCACCCGTAAGCGCATGCTGATGCTCCTCATGGGGCTGTTCATCGTGGGCAACGTGGTGTCCGCGCTCGCCCCCGTCTTCGGCGTCATGCTCGCCGGACGCGTGATCGCCTCCCTCGCGCACGGCGCCTTCTTCGGCATCGGCTCGGTGGTCGCGGCCGACCTGGTCGCCCCGCAGAAGAAGGCCGGGGCCATCGCGATGATGTTCACCGGGCTCACCGTCGCCAACGTCGTCGGCGTTCCGCTCGGCACGTTCATCGGACAGACCGCGGGCTGGCGGACCACGTTTCTCCTCGTCGCCGTTCTCGGCGTCGTGGGGCTGCTCGGCGTCGCGAAGCTCGTACCGGACCAGCCCGGGCCGGAAGGCGTGCGCATCCGCCACGAGCTGGCCGCGTTCCGCAACGTCCAGGTCCTGCTGGCGATGGCCATGACCGTTCTGGGCTTCGGCGGAGTCTTCGCCGCGATCACCTACATCACCCCGATGATGACCGAGATCGCCGGCTACTCGGCCTCGTCCGTCACCTGGCTGCTCGTCCTCTTCGGCCTCGGCATGGTGGGGGGCAACCTGATCGGCGGCAGGTTCGCCGATCGCCACCTGATGCCCATGCTGTACGTCTCGCTCGGCGCGCTCGCCGTGGTCCTCGGCCTGTTCACCGTGACCGCCCACAACAAGATCGCCGCAGCCGTCACCATCGTCCTGATCGGCGCGCTGGGCTTCGCGACCGTGCCGCCGCTGCAGAAGCGGGTCCTCGACCAGGCGGCGGGTGCTCCGACACTGGCCTCCGCGGTCAACATCGGGGCCTTCAACCTCGGCAACGCCCTCTCCGCCTGGCTCGGCGGTCTCGTGATCGCGGCCGGCCTCGGCTACACCGCCCCCAACTGGGTCGGTGCCGCGCTCGCCGCGTCGGCCCTGGTCCTGGCGGTGTTCTCCAGCCTGCTGGAGCGCCGGGAGACCGGCAAGGGCCGGATCGTCGCCGGGAGCAGTCCCGAACCGGCCGCCGTGGCGGCGACCCGGCACTGAGCCGGCCGCTCCCGCGGCCCCGCATCGCGGGGCATCCGCACCGTGCTCGTGGCGGTGCGGATGCCCCGCGTCAGCCCGTCGCCAGGGTGAGCGGGGCGAACCTGCGGGCGGCGTCGCCGGGCAGGTCCGGGATGCCATACGTCATCACCGTGGTCCCGGAGTGGGGTTCCAGCCCGCTTTCCACCAGCCAGCCCAGCAGTTCCTTGTGCCGGGCGTCGACATCGGCCCGCAGCGGCCGGTCCGTCGTGGCGGCCAGGGCCGCGACCAGGGCCTGCGCGGTGACCGTGTCCCGGGCGATCAGCGGCCCGACCACCTCGGTCTGCCCGCTCGGCCAGAGCGCCGCGTAGCCGATCAGCACGCCGTGCTCCTCGGCGACCTGGAGCCGGTCGGAGAAGACGGGCAGCCGGGCGAGCAGATGCGTCCGGTCGGCGCCGAACACGGGGAGGTCGAGCCGGACCAACCCCTGCACGTCGTCCGCCGCGGCCGGGCGCGTGGTCACGGACGAGCGAGAGGCCGAAGGGGGGCCGTCGGGGGCGCCCGCTCCGAAACGGCCGGCGACGCGTTCGGCCCGGCCCACGGGGGAGAAGCCGAGGTCCTCGTAGAGCGGCTGTCCCAGCTCGGTGGCGTACAGGGCGAGCGGGGTGTCCCCCACGGCCTCCATCACGTGCCGCATGAGCCGGCGGGCGAGCCCCCGACGTGCGTAGCGCTCGGCCACGAGCAGCATGCCGACCGCGGTGAGGTCGGATCCGTACGGCATGGTCAGGCAGGTCGCCGCCAGGCCCTTGCCGTCCGGGGCGTCGATCCCGTACCCGGTGCCGGCCGAGAGGAGCAGCCCCCACCGGTGTTCGTCGCGCGGCCAGCCGCGGTCCTCGCAGAGGTCGGCGCAGGGGACCAGGTCTCCCCGGTTCAGGCGTCGGATCGGCAGGTCGACGAGGGAGAGGGGTGATGGGCTGTGCATGGGGTCAGGCTGTCCGACGGGGTGATCGCGCGTCCACCGATTTCGCGGAACTGGCCGAGATCCGCAGTCGCCTGCCGCGCCTGGTGAGCCCCCAGGGCTTGAGCACCGAGATCGCGGTGATGAAGAGATAGGTGGCCGTGGCCACCGACGGCGCGATCACGAGGTCGACGCCCACCGCTCCGTCGGCGACCGCGGCGTTGATGCCGGGGCGCAGGGAGAAGATCGACAGGCCCGTCGTCACCAGGGTCAGCCAGAACTTGGTCCACACCCAGCGGTGCCGGGCCAGGCCCCACGGAGTGCCCAGCGACAGCACCAGGCCGCTCACCAGGGCGAGCAGAGCCACCGGGGCCACCAGCCAGTCCCCGTAGATCTTCATGGACCGCGTGGCGGCGTCCGCGGTGGCCGGATCTCCGGTGGCGAACGCGGTGATGCCGAGCGTCAGCAGGCCGACGGTCAGGCCGAGCCAGCTGACGGAGACGGCGACATGGGAGACGAGGATTCCTCGGCGTACGGGGCGCTTGAGTGGTTTCACGTGAAACACGATGCCGAGCGGGGGTTCCCGGGGCGTCCGGCAGCGGGAGTATCCACGGGTACCCGCTGGGGAGTACGACCCCCGGCAGGGCCGGGGCGCCTCCCCGCCGCGGGGGGTGTCAGCCCAGGTCGGGGGCGTGCATCGCCCGTACGCCTTCGATGTTGCCGTCGAGGTAGTGCCGCAGGGACAGCGGAACGAGGTGCACGGCCGCGATCCCGACCCGGCTGAACGGCACCCGGACGATCTCGTACTCCCCTGAGGGCTCGTCGATCTCCGGGCCGTGCCGCAGGGAGACGTCCATCGACGCCAGTCGGCAGACGAAGAAGTGCTGGACCTTCACTCCCGTCACGCCACCGTCCGCGATGTGCTCCACGGTGTCGACGAAGCACGGGACCACGTCGACGATCTTGGCGCCCAGCTCCTCGTCGACCTCGCGGTGCAGTGCGTCGACGACGGTGGCGTCCTCCGGCTCGACCCCGCCGCCGGGCGTGAGCCAGTACGGATCGACTCCCGGCTTCGTGCGCTTGATCAGGATGAGGTCGTCGCCGTCGAGCAGGACGGCGCGTGCGGTGCGCTTGACCACAGGACGTTCGGTCATGGCAAGAGAGTGGCCCGTGGAGGACGGTCTGAAACTCCCCCGGCCTACCGGACCGCCGTGTCCAGCGCCTGTTCGACATCGGCGAGCACATCCTCGGGGTCCTCCGCGCCGACCGAGAAGCGGATGAAGCCCTCCGCCACGGCGTCGCCGCCCCAGCGGCCCCGGCGCTCCGCGGTGGACCGGACGCCGCCGAAGCTCGTCGCGTCGTCGACCAGGCGCAGCGCGGACAGGAACCGCTCCGCGGTCTCCCGGTCGGCCAGCTCGAAGGACACCACGGATCCGAAGCGCCGCATCTGGCGCCCCGCGACCGCGTGCGACGGGTCGGTGGGCAGCCCCGGATACCGCAGCCCGGTGACCTCCGTCCGCCTCGTCAGCGCCTCGGCGAGAGCGAGGGCGGTGGTGCACTGGCGGTCGATGCGCAGCGGGAGGGTGGCCAGCGAGCGGTGCGCGAGCCAGGCCTCCATCGGCCCCGGAATCGCCCCGACGACCTTGCGCCACCGACGTACGTCCGCCGTCAGCCGGGGATCGCGGCAGGTCACGTGGCCGAGCAGGATGTCGCCGTGCCCGGTCATGCCCTTGGTGTCGCTGGCGACCGAGAAATCGGCGCCCAGCTCCAGCGGGCGCTGGCCGATCGGGGTGGCCAGGGTGTTGTCGACGGCGACCAGCGCGCCCGCCGCGTGTGCGGCCTCGACCAGTCGCCGGATGTCGCAGACGTCCAGGCCCGGGTTGGACGGGCTCTCGATCCAGAGCAGCTTGGCCCCGGTCAGCAGGGCCAGCTGGGCATCGCCGCCGGTCGGGGCGGTCCGGACCTCGACCCCGTACGCCTCCAGTTGCTCCCGTACGAGCGGCAACGCCTGGTAGCCGTCGTCGGGCAGGACCACGGCGTCGCCCGAGCGGACCTGGGAGAGCAGCACCGCGGTGATCGCCGCCATGCCCGAGGCGAACACGGTCGTGCCCACCACCTCACCGGGGGCCTCCAGCTCGCCGATGGCCCGCTCCAGGTGGGTCCAGGTCGGGTTGGTCTCCCGGCCGTAGGTGTAGGGACCCACCGGTTCGCCGGAGAGGTGGAAGTGCGCGGCGAAGACCGGGCCGGGCAGGGTGGGTTCGAACTGCTCCGGTTCGGGAAGCCCGGCGCGTACCGCGCGCGTTCCGTCGCCCATGGTGCTCATGCCTGCTCCTCCGCTGTTCTCCCCGGTGGTGGACCGGTGTCCCCGCACTCTTCCAGAGCCCCCGGAGCAGCCTTCCTCGGAGGTCCGGAATCCCGGATACCGGGATCAGTTCTCGTCGGGCAGGACGACATTGAGCGCCCAGGACACGACCGAGATGATCAGTCCGCCGAGCACCGCCGTCCAGAACCCCTCGACGTGGAAGCTGAGATCGAACACGCCGGCCAGCCAGGAGGTCAGCATCAGCATCAGGGCATTGACCACCAGGGTGATCAACCCCAGCGTCAGAATGAACAAGGGGAACGTCAGCAGCTGGACCACCGGCTTCACCAGGAAGTTCACCAGGCCGAAGATCAGCGCGACCAGGATCAGGGTGAGGGCCTTGCGGCCCGTGCTGCCGCCCTCCAGCGTGATGTTGCCGATGAGCCAGATGGCAACGGCCAGCGCACCCGCGTTGGCGATCGTCTTGACTACGAAATTCTTCATGTGTCTGATCGTGGCAGACAGGACCGGTGGTGGACACCGGCAGCACAGGCACAGCCGACGGCGTGGGTACAAGGGGCGGGACGGGCCATGAAGGCATTCAGACTGGACGAGCTGGAGGCGGAGCGGGCCGCCAACGACGGTGCCTACCTGCAGTTCGTGCGGGAGCGCAATATGTCGGTCGGCCTGTACGCCCTGGACGCGGGAGAACTCGATCCGCAACAGCCGCACCAGCAGGACGAGGTCTACTTCGTCGTCAGCGGGCGGGCGTCGATCACGGTGGGGACGGAGACGACGCAGGTCGGCAGGGGAAGCGTCGTCTACGTGCCCGCGGGCGTGGCCCACAAGTTCCACCACATCACCGAGGACCTGAGAGTGATGGTCGTCTTCTCGCCGCCCGAGAGCTGAGCCATCGCCCCGGGGAATCCGGGCGAGGCCGCCCCGGGGATCCCTAGGGGTTCGATCAGGGGTCTTCAAGGGCTGCCCGGCCCCCGCGGAGGGCCTCCGCGCCTTTAGCATCGAGGCAAGGACTCGGAGAGTTGAGATAGAGGAGATGGCCGTGCGGGAGATATTCGCGGGAATGCCCTGGTGGGTGAAGTGGATCGCGGTGCCCGTCGTTGCGATCTTCGTGTTCGGCGGCCTGATCGCCAGCGTGGTCGGCTTCGTGATCAGCCTGCTCTTCAAGGCGCTGGTCTTCGTCGTCCTGGTCGGCGGGCTGATCTTCGTCGTCCGCAAGTTCATGTCGTCCTCGTCCTCGCGGGGCGACTGGTAATCCACGGAACGCGGGCCGGCGCGGGGGCCGGCCTGTTCCGTTCGGCCCGACCGGCTCGGGCCCGCGGGTTCCGTCCCATCGGGCCCGCAGCGCGAGGCACGGTCAGCTCAGGCGCGGGCGGATTAGCCCAGCAGAGCTAAGTCCCGGAGGAAACCACCCGTCTGCCGCAGGCGGCCGATACAGTGACATATCACTGCCGCCATCCGGAATGTGACCTCCCGTCACCACATCGATCGCCTGATCGGTCCTGGGTACGACAGTCCGGTCGTTGGCCTTCGATCGCCGGCGCCCGGACCGGTCCTCGCCGGTCACGGGCCGGATCTCCGGCCTCCGGCGCTCGGGATCGCGGCAGGCCCGTGGGGGCGGCCCCCACGGGAGGGCCGACGGCCCGTCACCATGCCTGGGGGTGGCCCTTGACCACGGCATCGAGCACCGCTGTCCCGACGTTGATCGGTTCGGTTCAGCGGGCGTTGAGGCTGCTGGAGGCTGTGGGCACCCATCGGGACGGGGCGCCCGCCAAGCAACTGGCACGTGAGGCGGGGCTTCCGCTCCCGACCGCGTACCACTTGCTGCGCACCCTCACCCACGAGGGATATCTGCGCCGCGAGAACGGTGTCTTCCTCTTCGGCGCTGCCGCCGAGAACCTGACCGCCGCCCCCGGGGTCAGGGGCCGCCCCCGCCCCGCCTCCGTCGCCGATTCCCTCGGACACTGGCGGGACGTCATCGGAGCCCCGGTGTACTGCGCCGTCTACTGCGACGGCGAGATCGACCTCATCGCGGTCGCGGACGCTCCCGACACCCCGGCGGTGGAGGAGTGGGCCTCCTTCCGGGAAACCGCCCACGCGCACGCCATCGGTCAGTGTCTGCTCGCCCAACTCGACGAGGGGGCCCGCGAGGACCACCTCGACCGGCATCCCGTACGCCCACTCACCCGTTACTCAGTGCGAGATCGCGCCACGCTTCTGGAGCGGTTGCGCACCCTCCGACGAGGTGAACCGGTCATCGAACGCCAGGAGTACGCACTGGGGACCGTCTGCGCCGCGATTCCCGTCACGGCCGGTGCCACCATTGCGGCGATGGCCATTTCCGTACCCCTGGACCGGGAAGATCGGTTGCTGCCCGCAGTCGAACAGCTACGTGGCGAAGTCGCCAGCCTCTTGCGTTCGTTCGTGTTCTCTATCAGTATCTGAAAAATCACTCCTTGTGATCTGCTATCGCGTGCACCACGATGGCGTCAATAGGGCCATGGGGGATCATTCCTGGCCAGTTTCATCTACTGCGGGGTTGAACGATGCGCGAGTCGGTTCAAGCAGAGGTCATGATGAGCTTCCTCGTCTCCGAGGAGCTCTCGTTCCGTATTCCGGTGGAGCTCCGGTACGAGGTCGGCGATCCGTACGCCATCCGGATGACGTTCCACCTGCCCGGCGATGCCCCTGTGACCTGGGCATTCGGCCGCGAACTGCTGCTGGACGGGCTCAACAGCCCGAGCGGCGACGGCGATGTGCACATCGGCCCGACCGAGCCCGAGGGCCTCGGCGATGTGCACATCCGGCTTCAGGTCGGCGCGGACCGTGCGCTGTTCCGGGCGGGGACGGCGCCGCTGGTGGCGTTTCTCGACCGGACGGACAAGCTCGTGCCGCTCGGTCAGGAACACACGCTGGGTGACTTCGACGGGAACCTGGAGGATGCGCTGGGCCGCATCCTCGCCGAGGAGCAGAACGCGGGCTGACCGGGTGCACCCGGTGGCCCCTCACCCCTTCCTTCGACGACGGCCCCGACCCGTCCGCGCGGGTGCGGCCGTAGCCGCCTGTGCGCCGCCGGACCCCGGACGGTCCGCGGAGACGACCAGCGCGGCGAGCACCGTGGTCACCGGCACCGAGGCGACCAGGCCGATCGACCCGACCAGCGTGCGGACGATCTCCTCGGCGACCAGCTCGCTGTTGGCCACCGTCCCCACACTGCTCTGGGCGATGGAGAAGAGCAGCAGCAGCGGCAACGCCGCGCCCGCGTACGCCAGCACCAGGGTGTTGACCACCGAGGCGATGTGGTCCCTTCCGATGCGGATACCTGCCCGGTACAGACCCTTCCAACCCATCCGCGGGTCCGCCTGGTGCAGTTCCCAGACGGCGGAGGTCTGGGTGACCGTCACATCGTCGAGCACCCCGAGCGAACCGATGATGACGCCGGCCAGCAGCAGACCGCTCATATCGATGTCCGGGTAGAGGCCGTGGATGAGGCCGGTGTTGTCGTCGGTGTTGCCGCTCAGGCTCGCCCAGCCGATGAACAGGGAGCCCAGCAGCCCGATCAGCAGCAGCGAGATCAGTGTGCCGACGACCGCGACAGACGTACGGGCCGTCACCCCGTGGCACAGATAGAGGGCCGCCAGCATGATCGCGCTGGCTCCGATCACCGCCACGACCAGCGGGTTCGAACCCTGCAGGATCGCCGGCAGGATGAACAGGGTCAGCACGGTGAACGACACGGCCAGCGCCACCAGCGCCATCACGCCGCGCATCCTGCCCACCAGGACCACCGCCAGCGCGAAGATCCCGGCCAGGACCGCCATCGGGATCTTCCGGTCCACGTCGGTCACGGAGTACTGGAGGTCGCGCGGCGCGTCGGGGGCGTACGCCACGACCACGCCCTGACCCTCCTTGAGCTGTCGGGGCGCGTCCGGCTGGACCACCTCGACGAACTTTCGGCCGGTGTCGTCGCCGCTGGTCACCTCGATGGTGGCCTTCGCGCACTCCCCCTCCTGCTCGTTGACGGCCTCCCGGCCCGAGGGCGTGGAGGTGTCGCCGGTCGGGGGCACCTGCGCGGCGTTGACGTCCGCGCAGTCGACCTTGACGACCTGGACGACCTTGCCGTCCTGGGTCTGCCGGTCGAATCCGACGCCGGTGCGCTCGTGGTCGGGCGCGCCGCCGGGCCAGAACGCGATCAGCCCGACGACGACCGCCGTCGCGAACGGGATCAGCACGGCGGCGATGACCTTGCGCAGGTGCCGGGAGACCGGAGCGGCCGGCCCGTGGCTGTGGGTGTGGCCCTGGGGCGGCTGGGGTGCGGGGTCGCTTTGGGGGGAGGTCACGGGGCGATCATCGCAAGAACACGAGGTCCCTCTGGTCAGCTCGCCGGAAAGGACGCTAGCGTGGAGGCACCTTTGCACACGCGGGAGCTCGGAGCACCGGGCTGAGAGGGCGCTGATCGCCGTACATCCGTACGGGAGACGCTGCGCCGACCGCCGAACCTGTTACCGGGTAATGCCGGCGTAGGGAGTAGGTCTCATGACCACAGCGGACGCACGCACGCCTGCCTCGAAACAGAACGACGGAACGCCGGACGGCACGACGCCGGGCGACGGGACGCGGAACGACGAGGCCGGGAAGTCCATCGGCTGGCACAAGGGGTACGTCCAGGGCTCGCGCCCGGACCTCCGGGTGCCGGTCCGACAGGTGCACCTCACCAACGGCAAGGACGTGACGCTGTACGACACGTCGGGGCCGTACACCGATCCCTCCATCGACACCGATGTCCGGCGGGGCCTCGCGCCCCTGCGGGAGAACTGGATCATCGCCCGCGGCGACACCGAGGAGTACGCGGGCCGGCCCGCCCGCCCCGAGGACGACGGGCTCAAGCACACCTCGCCGCGCGGCGGACTGCGCAACCTCGACGCCGTCTTCCCCGGCCGCCCGCGCCAGCCGCGCCGCAGCCGTGACGGACGTCCCGTCACCCAGCTCGCGTACGCCCGACGGGGGGAGATCACCCCGGAGATGGAGTACGTGGCGATCCGGGAGAACGTGGCGGCCGAGGTCGTCCGCGAGGAGATCGCTCAGGGCCGGGCGGTGCTGCCCGCCAACGTCAACCACCCCGAGATCGAGCCGATGATCATCGGCAAGCGGTTCCTGGTGAAGGTCAACGCCAACATCGGCAACTCGGCCGTCTCCTCCTCGATCGAGGAGGAGGTGGACAAGATGACCTGGGCGACGAAGTGGGGCGCCGACACGGTCATGGACCTGTCCACCGGCCGCAACATCCACACCACCCGTGAATGGGTGCTGCGCAACTCCCCCGTGCCGATCGGCACCGTCCCGCTCTACCAGGCCCTGGAGAAGGTCGACGGCCGGGCCGAGGAGCTGACCTGGGAGATCTACAAGGACACCGTCATCGAACAGGCCGAGCAGGGCGTGGACTACATGACGGTGCACGCCGGTGTGCGCCTGCCGTACGTCCCGCTGACGGCCCGTCGTAAGACCGGCATCGTGTCGCGCGGCGGCTCGATCATGGCGGCCTGGTGTCTCGCCCACCACAAGGAGTCGTTCCTCTACGAGCACTTCGAGGAGCTCTGCGAGATCCTCGCGACGTACGACGTCACCTACTCCCTGGGTGACGGGCTGCGTCCCGGTTCGATCGCTGACGCCAACGACGAGGCCCAGTTCGCCGAGCTGCGCACGCTGGGCGAGCTGAACACGATCGCCAAGCGGTTCGGCGTCCAGACCATGATCGAGGGCCCCGGGCACGTCCCGATGCACAAGATCAAGGAGAACATCGACCTCCAGCAGGAGATCTGCGAGGAGGCGCCGTTCTACACGCTCGGCCCGCTGACCACGGACGTCGCGCCCGCCTACGACCACATCACCTCCGGCATCGGCGCCGCGATGATCGCCTGGTGGGGCACGGCGATGCTCTGCTACGTCACGCCCAAGGAGCACCTGGGGCTGCCGAACCGGGACGACGTGAAGACGGGAGTCATCACCTACAAGATCGCCGCCCACGCGGCCGACCTGGCCAAGGGGCACCCGGGTGCGCAGGAGTGGGACGACGCACTCTCCGACGCCCGGTTCGAGTTCCGTTGGGAGGACCAGTTCAACCTGGCCCTCGACCCGGACACGGCGCGGGAGTTCCATGACGAGACGCTGCCCGCCGAACCGGCGAAGACGGCGCACTTCTGCTCGATGTGCGGGCCGAAGTTCTGCTCGATGAAGATCTCCCAGGACATCCGGCGTCAGCACGGTGGTTCGCAGGAGGAGATCGAGGAGGGCATGGCCGCGAAGTCGAAGGAGTTCGCTGCCGCCGGCAACCGGGTCTACCTGCCCATCGCGGACTGACCCGCCCCTCGCTGATCGACCCGCCCCCGGCCCCGGATCGTCCTCGGCGGCCGGGGGCGTTCTGTCACCTATGGGGGACTGGCCTGGTTCGCTGGACTTTGGCGTGATTGATCGCCTTGTTAAGCGACAGTATGGACACGGTCGTGTGGCAGCTGTATGTACGTTTGGTCCGCAGCTCACCTGCGCTTGACCCTTTCCTTATCTGTGGCTTACTTTCCGGCTTGCTTGGCTTGAATTGGTGGGCCCTCGGAACGAGGGCCGGGGAGGGAACACAGTGAACTGGTACCTGGCCGTACTCAAGAACTACGCAGGCTTCAGCGGACGCGCGCGCCGCAAGGAGTACTGGATGTTCGTGCTCTTCAACTTCATCATCGCCGTGGTGCTGTCGGCCATCGGCGCGGCGATCAGCACGCAGATCCCGTACTACCTCTACCTGGCGGCGACCATCGTTCCGTCGCTGGCGGTCATCGTGCGCCGTCTGCACGACACCGGCCGCTCGGGCTGGTGGTTCTTCATCTCGCTCATCCCGCTGGTCGGCTTCATCATCCTGCTCGTCTTCCTCGCCTCGGAGGGCAAGCCGGAGACGAACCAGCACGGTGCCAACCCGAAGCTGGCTCCGCAGGGCATGTGATCCACCGCTCCGGTCCGACCGGAGCGCTCCCCGGGCCGGGCGCGGCACTTGCCGCCCCGGCCCGCGGCGTGTCCGAGGCGAGTGCCGGGGCCCCGGATCTCAGTCCGGGCGGTGCTCGGGTCCGCCGAAGTCCGGGCTCGTGAAGTCGGGGCTGGTGAAGGTCGGCCGGGGGCCGGCCGCCGGGCCGTCGTCCGGGCCGGAGAAGTCCGGCCTGCTGTACCCGACCTTCGGGATGCGGTCGGGCGAACGGTGCGGGGTCCGTGCGGCGGGCCCCGCAGTGGGGTCGGCGAGGGCGTCCCGGAGGAACGGGAGGATGCCACGCTCCAGCAGCGCGTGGCGCCACGCCTCCCTGGCCCGCGCGACGTCCTCGGGAAGCTCCTGCTCCTCGTTCTCGGCGGCCAGTGACGTCGCGCCGTTGCGGAGCGCGGTGACGAGCAGCCCGACGGCCGCGACCAGGATCGCCGCGGCGGCGACCGCGGCGAAGAACCATCCGGCCGCGACCATCGAGCCGCCGAAGGCCACCAACGGGCTGACCGCCTTCAGGAGGTAGCCGACGACCAGGAAGATGACGGCCGCCGAGCCGGCCAGCAGCGGGGTCAGGACCGTGATGACCGCGCCTATGCCGGCGCCCGATCCGGCCGCCGTGCTCCGCGGCCCGTCCGCGGCCGGACCGCCGTCGACCCCCTCCGCGGTCGCCGCGCGGCGCAGCTCGCCCCGGGCCTTGACGTAGTGCTCGTACTCGGTGGCCGCGGCCGCGGTGATCAGCGCCGTGGCGCTGAGCGCCATGGTGCGCAGCTGTTCGGTGTTGAGCCGGTCCCCGACGCCCTCCAGGTCCGGGCGTTCATGAGCGTGGCGCAGTGCGTCGCCCAGGATCCGCTCGTACTCGGGTCCGTCCTCGGCCAGCAGGTGCGGAGCGCTTGTCATCTGCATCCCCCGATGCTCCGTCGGTGCCCGGCTGCCCGCGTGGACCGGGCGATCGGGCGGAAACGGAGGAGAGCCTGCCACTGATACGCCGATGGTAGAGCGCTCACGGCACGGGGTGACAGGGTGTTTCCAGAATTGGGCCCGGTGACGGGCCCGTCGATCGGCGAGGTCGGCGCAGGCGGAACCTGAATCGCCTTCCCCGCCGACGGTCAGTCATGCAGCGGGAGTTGGACCACCAACAGCTTTCCGGCCATGGTCACTCCGCCGTCCATGGCGATGGCGAGGTCGTCCGCGTACACGTGCGGGCCGTTGATCACGGGCCCCGCGCCGTCCTCGCCCTCCTCCGTGCCGACCTCGCCCAGGAGGTACGGAATGGGGCTGTGACCATGGACGACGCGCTGTCCGCCGTACGTCGTCAGCAGCTCGCGCACCGCTTGGGCGCCGCCCTCGTCGCGGAAGGCGAACCGCTTGGTGAGCTTGCGGAAGAGGTCCCAGCACTCGTCGGCGTCATTGCGCGTGAGAATGGCCGTGATCGTGTCATTGACGTCCTCGATGGTGGACCCGTAGTCGAGGTAGGCCGTCGTGTCGGAGTGCATCAGCAGATGCCCGTCCTCCTCGACGACCGCGTCGAGCCGGGACATCCACTGGAGGTGGACGTCCTGGAGGCGCTCCATGTCGGTCTTCTGGCCGCCGTTGAGGAGCCAGGCGGCCTGGAAGGTGGCGGTGCCCGCCCCGGAGTTGACGGGGGTGTCGGCGAACCGCTTGGCGCCGATCAGCAGCAGCTCGTGGTTGCCCATCAGGGCCTTGCAGTAGCCGCCGGCCGCCGCCGCCTCGGCGGAGAGCCGCATGACGAGGTCGATGACCCCGATGCCGTCCGGTCCGCGGTCGGTGAAGTCGCCGAGGAACCACAGCCGGGCGTTGCCCGCGGCCCAGCTCCCGTCGGCGTCGATGAGGCCCTGTTCGCCGAGGGCGGAGAGCAGCTCGTCCAGGTAGCCGTGGACGTCGCCGACGACGAAGAGCGGGCCGCGGCTGTCCTCGGCCGCGGGGCTCGGCTCGGGAACGGTCCGTACCTGGACCGTGTCGCCGCGGCGGATGACCGGAAGGTCCCGCTCGGTCGGTGTGTAGCCCTCCGGCTGCCCGTCGCCCACGACGGCGTTGCCGGGGTGCGGGGGACGGGGCGGCACGGGAGCGTGCGGCGGTACGGAGGCGCCCGGCGCCGGAGGGTTCGGTTCCGGTGCACGCGGCGGCACCGGTGAAGGTGGTGCCGCCCGCGCCTGCGGTGGCACGGGTGTCTGCGCGTACGGCGGTACCCGGAAGTCACGCAACGTCGCCGTCCGCACCACGGGTTCCTGACCGGCCCCCTGAGTCATCGACCCCTCCACCACCGTCGCGCCGCCGTACACCTGACGGGCCCTGCCTGGTAGAGGTGGTCCGCGGTGTCGTGCGCCCATCATAGGAATGCGGATCGACCTGTGTGACGCACCAGGGGTGGTGAATCCGGGAGCACGCGCGGTTCACCGGTCGATTGGTCCGAAAAGAGCTGATCAGTCCCCACTGGGGGAGCGCGGTGCGCTGACCGTGGTGCGCGGTGGACGTCGTTGCGAGGAGGTCCGGACGATGAGCTCCGTCGGTATGACCTGCTCCACCGGACCGTCGTGTTCGACCCCTTCGATGGCGTCGATGAGGAGTTGGACGACGGCCGTGCCGATGCGGCGGGGCTTGAGCGAGAGCGTCGTGATGGGCGGCTCGGTTGCCGCGTACACGGTGGACTCGCTGCAGCAGACCAGCAGCAGGTCCTCGGGGACCCGCAGCCCGTACCGGCGTGCCGCCGCGAGGAGATCGGTCCCATTGGGGTCGAAGAGCCCGTAGACCGCGTCCGGGCGGTCCGGGCGGGCGAGCAGCCGGTCGGCGGCGACCGCCCCCGCGCAGGGGTCGTGGGCCGGGTAGGACTCGTAGACGGGGTCCTGGCCGACCCGCTCGCACCAGTGGAGGTAGGCGGTGGTGGACAACCGGGTGTACGTGTCGGTCGTGTTGCCGGTCAGCAGGCCGATACGGCGGGCCCCGGCGGCGGCGAGATGGTCGAGGAGGTCGAGAACGGCGGCCCGGTGGTCGTTGTCGACCCAGGCGGTGACGGGGAGCGTCCCGGCCGGGCGGCCGTCCGAGACGACGGGCAGTCCCTGGCGCACGAGTTCGGTGACGACCGGGTCCTGGTCGGAGGGGTCGATGACGACGGTCCCGTCGAGCGCGACGTTCGACCAGACGTCGTGCCGGGAGGTGGCGGGGAGGATGACGAGCGCGTATCCGCGGGCGAGCGCCGCGGAGGTCGCGGCTCTCGCCATCTCCGCGAAGTACGCGAATTCGGTGAAGGTGAAAGGTTCATTCCCGTACGTGGTCACGGTCAGGCCGATCAGGCCCGACTTGCCCGTACGGAGGGTTCGGGCCGCGGCGGACGGGCGGTAGCCCAGGCGCTCGGCGACCTCGCGGACATGGCTGCGGGTGGCGTCCGGGAGCCTGCCCTTGCCGTTGAGCGCGTCGGAGACGGTCGTGATCGAGACTCCGGCCGCGGCGGCCACATCACGGATCCCCGCCCGTCCTGGCCGGCCGCTGCGCCGGGGGGTCTCCGTCCGGCTCACCTGGTGCTTCCCTGCTGCTGTCATGGCGAGCCGATAGTAGGGCTCCGAGGGGTGGTCGGTCCGGTCGCATATGCACACGTTGACAGGCACGTTTCTGCAAGGTCACTGCCCATCAGAATCCTTATAATGCAAGGGAGTTGGACGGTTCTGCATATGTGTTTCAGGTGTCGAGGGCCGACAGCCTGCTGAATGTGTGATGTCTCGAAGAGGTCTCAACTCACCACTTCGGGGGACGCGCGCCACGGCGCGAGCCACCGGCGCGCGCCGGATCGGGAAACACTCCCCCTCGGAGAGGCCTCGGACCGGCCCCGTGCGAGGCCCCATTCCCGGGCACTGCGGTCGATTTCCCGCTCGGGCCATTCGCAGCGGGGCCCAATCCTCATAAGGTGTGCAGTATTGCTGTGAACGGACGGTCGAGGAGGACCTGCGGTGAGCGAGACGAGCCCCAAGCTGCGCGCCGAGCTGGACGGCGTTCCCGCCTATGTGCCGGGGAAGCCGGCGGCGGCCGGCGGACCGGTCGCGTACAAGCTGTCCTCCAACGAGAATCCCTATCCGCCGCTGCCGGGGGTTCTGGAGTCGGCGCTCGCCGCCGCGGGGAACTTCAACCGCTACCCGGACATGGCGTGCACCGGCCTGATGAACGAGCTGGCCGACCGTTTCGGTGTGCCCCTGACGCATCTCGCCACCGGCACCGGGTCGGTGGGGGTGGCCCAGCAGCTGCTCCAGGCCACCTCCGGGCCCGGCGACGAGGTCATCTACGCCTGGCGGTCCTTCGAGGCGTACCCGATCATCACCCAGGTCAGCGGCGCGACCTCGGTGAAGGTCCCGCTGACCGACGGTGAGGTGCACGACCTCGACGCGATGGCGGACGCGATCACCGACCGGACCCGGCTGATCTTCGTCTGCAATCCCAACAACCCCACCGGCACGGTGGTGCGCCGGGCCGAGCTGGAACGGTTCCTCGACCGGGTGCCGAGCGATGTGCTGGTGGTGCTCGACGAGGCGTACAGGGAGTTCATCCGCGACGCCGAGGTGCCGGACGGCATCGAGATCTACCGGAACCGGCCCAATGTGGCGGTGCTGCGGACCTTCTCCAAGGCGTACGGTCTGGCCGGGCTGCGGGTCGGCTTCGCGGTGGCCCACGAGCCGGTGGCCGCGGCGCTGCGCAAGACGGCCGTCCCCTTCGGGGTGAGCCAGCTCGCCCAGGACGCGGCGGTGGCCTCGCTCCGCGCGGAGGACGAGCTGCTGGGCCGGGTGGGCTCGCTGGTCACCGAGCGCACCCGGGTGAGCGCGGAGCTGGTGCGTCAGGGCTGGACCGTGCCGGAGTCGCACGCGAACTTCGTCTGGCTGCGGCTCGGCGAGCGGACCCTCGACTTCGCGCGGGCCTGTGAGCGGGCCGGTGTGGTCGTGCGGCCGTTCGCGGGCGAGGGGGTGCGGGTCTCCATCGGCGAGGACGAGGGCAACGACCTGTTCCTGAAGGCGGCGGAGGCGTTCCGCGCGGAGCTGTAGAACCCGCACACGCCTGTACGGCCGTGGCCCCGGACCTCGAACGTGAGGTCCGGGGCCCTTTGCGTGGGGCGGGGGCCGAAAAGGGGTACCCCCGACGAAGGGTCCGAAAGTGTGTGCGCCATAATTGCTTGTGAATGTGAACGCGTTCACAAGCTCGCCTGCTTTCTCCCGTAATCGGTGGGATCAAAGGGGCGTAGTGCCGGTATGACCACGGCGATGTAAGGAGACTGACGACGTGGACCTCGCTCTGGCGCCGGAGACCCTGGCGCGATGGCAGTTCGGCATCACCACCGTCTACCACTTCCTCTTCGTCCCCCTGACGATCTCGCTCGCCGCGCTCACCGCCGGCCTGCAGACCGCCTGGGTGCGGACGGAGAACGAGAAGTACCTCAGGGCGACGAAGTTCTGGGGCAAGCTGTTCCTGATCAACATCGCCATGGGCGTCGTCACGGGCATCGTCCAGGAGTTCCAGTTCGGCATGAACTGGTCGGACTACTCGCGCTTCGTCGGTGACGTCTTCGGCGCTCCGCTCGCCTTCGAGGCGCTGATCGCCTTCTTCTTCGAGTCCACCTTCATCGGCCTGTGGATCTTCGGCTGGGACAAGCTGCCGAAGAAGATCCACCTCGCCTGCATGTGGATGGTCTCGATCGGCACGATCCTCTCCGCGTACTTCATCCTGGCGGCCAACTCCTGGATGCAGCATCCGGTCGGCTACCTGATCAACGAGGAGCGCGGCCGCGCCGAGCTGACCGACTTCTGGCGGGTGCTCACCCAGGACACCGCGGTCACCCAGTTCTTCCACACCATCACGGCGGCGTTCCTGGTCGGCGGGGCCTTCATGGTCGGCATCGCCGCCTTCCACCTGGCACGCAAGAAGCACATCCCGGTGATGCGGACCTCGCTGCGCCTGGGCCTCATCACCGTCGTGGTCGCCGGAATGCTCACCGCCGTCAGCGGCGACAGCCTCGCCAAGGTCATGTTCCGGCAGCAGCCGATGAAGATGGCCGCCGCCGAGGCCCTCTGGGACGGACAGAACGGGGCGCCGTTCTCGATCTTCGCGTACGGGGACGTCAGCAAGGGCCACAACTCGGTCGAGATCTCGATCCCCGGAGTGCTCTCCTTCCTCGCCAACAACGACCCGAACTCCTACGTCCCCGGCATCAACGACATCAACAAGAGCCTTGAGGAGAAGTACGGCCCCGGTGACTACCGCCCCAACATCCCGGTCGCGTTCTGGAGCTTCCGGTGGATGATCGGCTTCGGTATGGCCTCCTTCGGCCTCGGCCTCCTGGGGCTCTGGCTGACCCGGAAGAAGTTCCTGCTGCCACCGGCGCTGCGGACCGGTGAGGACGAGGTGCCGCAGCTGGTCCTCTTCAGGAACAAGGCGCTGAGCCCGAGGCTCACCAAGCTCTACTGGGTCGTCGCGCTCTGGACCCTGCTCTTCCCGCTGATCGCCAACTCCTGGGGCTGGATCTTCACCGAGATGGGCCGCCAGCCGTGGGTCGTCTACGGAGTGCTCCAGACCCGTGCCGGGGTCTCCCCCGGTGTCTCGCAGGGCGAGGTCATCACCTCGATGATCGTCTTCACCCTGCTGTACGCGGTGCTCGCCGTGATCGAGGTGAAGCTGCTCGTGAAGTACATCAAGGCCGGCCCCCCAGAACTCACCGAGGACGACCTCAACCCGCCCACCCGGATCGGCGGCCACGACGAAGAAGACGCCGACCGGCCGATGGCCTTCTCGTACTGAGCAGGAGCTGAGAGATGGAACTCCACGACGTCTGGTTCGTGCTCATCGCCGTCCTCTGGACCGGCTACTTCTTCCTGGAGGGATTCGACTTCGGCATCGGGGTCCTCACCAAGCTGCTGGCCCGCGACCGCAAGGAGCGGCGGGTCCTGATCAACACGATCGGGCCCGTCTGGGACGGCAACGAGGTCTGGCTGCTCAGCGCCGGCGGGGCGACCTTCGCCGCCTTCCCCGAGTGGTACGCCACACTCTTCTCGGGCTTCTACCTGCCGCTGCTGGTCATCCTGTTCTGCCTGATCGTCCGCGGCGTCGCCTTCGAGTACCGCGCCAAGCGGCCCGAGGAGCGGTGGCAGACGAACTGGGAGACCGCGATCTTCTGGACCTCCCTGATCCCCGCGGTGCTGTGGGGCGTGGCGTTCGGGAACATCGTGCGAGGCGTGAAGATCGACGCCGACATGGAGTACGTCGGCACCTTCCTCGATCTCCTCAACCCGTACGCGATCCTCGGCGGTCTCGTCACGCTCACCCTCTTCACCTTCCACGGGGCGGTGTTCGCCGGCCTCAAGACAGCGGGCGACATCCGGGTCCGGGCCCGCGCGCTGGCGCTGAAGCTGGGGCCGGTCACCGCGGTGCTCGCAGGGGGCTTCCTGGTCTGGACGCAGGCGGACAACGGGGACGCCTGGAGCCTGGGAGCCCTGGTCGTGGCGGTGGTGGCACTCGTGGCCGCGATCGGGGCCATCGCCAAGGGCCGCGAGGGCTGGTCGTTCGCGTTCTCGGGCGTGACGATCGCGGCGGCGGTCGCGATGCTCTTCCTGACGCTCTTCCCGAACGTCATGCCGTCCTCGCTGAACGACGCCTGGAACCTCACGGTCACCAACGCCTCGTCCAGCCCGTACACGCTCAAGATCATGACCTGGTGCGCGGGCATCGCCACGCCCATCGTGCTGCTCTACCAGAGCTGGACCTACTGGGTCTTCCGCAAGCGCATCGGCACGCAGCACATCGCCGACGCGCACTGACTCGGGTGAGCTGCCGCGGGCCCCGGGAGGCCTGCGGCAGCTCACCGTCCCGAAGAGTTCACCGACCCCGCCGGGGGGATGTTTCACGTGAAACCGATCGATCCGCGTCTGCTCCACCACGCACGGGCCACCCGCCTCTTCCTGGCGGCCGTGGTGGCCCTCGGCCTGGTCGGCGCCCTCCTGGTGATCGCCCAGGCGATGCTCATCGCCGAGATCGTGGTGGGCGGTTTCGAGGGCGGACTCACGGTCACCGCGCTGCGCACCCCCCTTCTGCTGCTCGCCGCGGTCGCTCTCGGGCGGGCCCTCGTCGCCTGGCTCACCGAGCTGGCGGCCCATCGTGCCAGCGCGGCCGTCAAGTCCGAACTGCGCGGCCGCCTCCTGGAGCGGGCCGCCCGGCTGGGCCCCGACTGGCTGAGCGGGCAGCGCACCGGTTCGCTCGTCGCTCTGGCGACCCGGGGCATCGACGCGCTCGACGACTACTTCGCCCGCTATCTCCCGCAGCTCGGGCTCGCGGTCGTGGTGCCCGTGGCGGTGCTCGCCCGGATCGTCACCGAGGACTGGGTGTCGGCGGCGATCATCGTCGTCACGCTGCCGCTCATCCCGCTCTTCATGATCCTGATCGGCTGGGCCACCCAGTCCCGGATGGACCGTCAGTGGCAGTTGCTGTCCCGGCTCTCCGGGCACTTCCTGGACGTCGTCGCCGGGCTGCCGACCCTGAAGGTCTTCGGACGGGCCAAGGCCCAGGCCGAATCGATCCGCACGATCACCTCCGACTACCGCCGGGCCACCCTGCGCACCCTGCGGATCGCTTTTCTGTCCTCGTTCGCGCTGGAGCTGCTGGCGACCCTCTCGGTGGCCCTCGTCGCCGTCACGATCGGCATGCGCCTCGTCCACGGCGAACTCGACCTCTACACCGGTCTGGTGGTCCTGATCCTGGCTCCGGAGGCCTATCTGCCGATCCGCCAGGTCGGAGCGCAGTATCACGCGGCGGCCGAGGGCCTCTCGGCGGCCGAGGAGATCTTCGCGGTCCTGGAGACCGAACCCCGGGCCTCGGGCGCCGAGGATGTCCCGGACACGCTGCGCCTGGAACTGGCGGGCGTGACCGTGCGCCACGAGGGCCGCACCGAACCCCCGGTGGACGCCGCGTCGCTCACCGTGGAGCCGGGGGAGACCGTCGCCCTGGTCGGCCCGAGCGGGGTCGGCAAGTCCACCCTGCTGAACGTGCTCCTCGGGTTTGCCGTACCCGACGAGGGGCACGTCCGGGTCGGAGGCCGGGACCTCGCGGACCTGGACCTCGAACGCTGGCGCGGCCGCATCGCCTGGGTCCCCCAGCGCCCCCACCTCTTCGCGGGCACGATCGCCGAGAACGTACGCCTCGCCCGGCCCGACGCCGACGACGAGGCGGTCCTCGCGGCGCTGCGGGAGGCGGGCGCGTACGACTTCGTCGCGGCACTGCCCGACGGGATGCGGACGTTGCTGGGCGAGGACGGCGCCGGACTCTCCGCGGGCCAGCGCCAGCGACTCGCCCTCGCCCGGGCGTTCCTCGCCGACCGGCCGCTCCTGCTGCTGGACGAGCCGACCGCGAGCCTGGACGGCGAGAGCGAGGCGGGCATCGTCGACGCCGTACGGAGGCTGGCCGCCGGGCGGACCGTGCTGCTGGTCGTCCACCGCCCGGCCCTGCTGGCGGTCGCCGACCGCGTGGTGACGCTGGAGCCGCGTACCGGCGTTTCCACGGGGCCCGCGGCGGCGCCCCAGAGCCCGGGTGCTGCCGGACCGGCCGTCCCGCAGCCGCTCGCCGGGGGCGAACTCCTGGATGCCCGCCGGGCGGAGGAACTGCGCGCGGCCGACGGCGGTCCGGGGAGGACCGGTGCCCGTTCCGGACGGGTGCTCGCGCGGGTCCGCGAGTCCGCCGGGGCGCAGCGCGGACGACTGACCCTGGCCCTGCTGCTCGGCAGCCTGGCGGTCGGGTCGGCCGTGGGACTCATGGCGGTCTCCGGCTGGCTGATCTCCCGCGCCTCCGAAGAGCCGCCGGTCATGTACTTGATGATGGCGGTCACCGCGACCCGCGCCTTCGGGATCGGCCGGGCGGTCTTCCGCTACGCCGAGCGGCTCGTCTCGCACGACGCCGTCCTGAAGCTCCTCGCCGGACTGCGCGTCGCCGTCTACCGGGGTCTCGAACGCATCGCCCCCGGGGGCCTGCGCACCAGGCGCCGCGGAGACCTGCTGTCCCGGCTCGTCGCCGACGTGGACGCGCTCCAGGACTACTGGCTGCGCTGGCTGCTGCCCGCCGGCACCGCCGTCGTGGTGGGGACCGCGGCCGCCGGGTTCACCGGCTGGCTGCTCCCGGAGGCGGGCGCCGTCCTGGCTGTCGGACTGCTGATCGCCGGGGTCGGCGTCCCGCTCGTCAGCGGCGCCTGCGCCCGCCGTACGGAACGTCAGCTCGCTCCCGCCCGCGCCGCTCTGGCCACCCGGGTCACCGACCTCCTCGGTGGCACCGCCGAACTGACCGTCGCGGGCGCGCTGCCCGCCCGGCAGACACGGCTGCGCGCGGCCGACACGCTGCTGACCCGGATCGCCTCGCGCGCCGCCGCCGCGACGGCACTGGGCGGCGGGCTGTCCGCCCTGGTCTGCGGCCTCACCGTGGTGGCCGCCGCGACCGTCGCCGTCCCCGCCGTGCAGGACGGCCGGCTGTCCGGTGTCGCGCTCGCCGTGGTGGTGCTGACCCCGCTCGCCGCCTTCGAGGCCGTCACCGGGCTGCCGCTCGCCGTGCAGTACCGGCAGCGCGTCGCCCGGAGCGCCGAGCGGGTGTTCGAGGTGCTGGACGCCCCCGTGCCCGTACGGGAGCCCGAGGCCCCCGCCGAGGAGTCCACGTCCCCGTTCCCGCTGGAGGTACGGGGGCTGAGCGCCCGCTACCCGGGGGCCCGGCACGACGCGCTCGCCTCGCTCGACCTGACGCTGACGCGAGGGCGGCGCATCGCGGTCGTGGGCCCCTCCGGCTCGGGCAAGACGACGCTCGCACAGGTCCTGCTGCGCTTCCTGGACGCCTCGTCGGGGACGTACCGGCTGGGCGGCGTCGAGGCGTCCGCGCTGGAATCGGAGACGGTCCGGCGCTCGGTCGGGCTGTGCGCCCAGGACGCGCACGTCTTCGACAGCACGATCCGCGAGAACCTGCGCCTGGCCCGCCCCGGTGCGACCGACGCCGAACTGCGCGACGCGCTCTCCCGGGCCCGGCTCCTGGACTGGGTGCTGGCCCTGCCGGAGGAGCTCGACACCCCGGTGGGCGAGCACGGCGCGCGGCTCTCCGGCGGTCAGCGCCAGCGCCTCGCCCTGGCCCGCGCGCTGCTCGCGGACTTCCCGGTACTCGTTCTGGACGAGCCGGCCGAACACCTCGACCTGCCGACCGCCGACGCCCTCACCGCGGACCTGCTGGACGCGACCCGGGGCCGTGCGACGGTACTGATCACCCACCGGCTGACCGGCCTCGACACGGTCGACGAGGTACTGGTGCTGGACGAGGGCCGGGTCGTACAGCGCGGGCCGTACGCCGAACTCGCCGCCGAGGACGGGCCGCTGCGACGCATGCTGGAGCGCGAACGGGAGGCGGTCGGGGCGGGAGCCCGATAGCGGCGACGGCACCAACCCGGCCCCCGGACGGCGGCGCCCCTTCGCCGTCGAGCACATTCTCGACTTTCGCCCCCTATCGGCACTAACTAGGCTCAGGTCATGGCAGAGCCCGACCCGCAGGACTCCCTCGACGCCGCCACCCGGGCCACCCGCAGCCTCCAGGGTCTGTCCACCGAGCTGACCGCGCGGGTGCCGCAACTCCTGGAGGCGATGCGTTCCGTCGGCGCCGGGCTGGAACTGCACTCCACCCTGGACCGGATCTGTGAGACGGCGGCCGAGCTCGCCCACGCCCGGTACGCGGCCATCGGCGTCGTCGACGAGCTGGGTGAGGGCCTGTCGGACTTCGTCACGTACGGCGTCCCGCGGGAGGTGGCCGAGGCGATCGGGCGGCGCCCCGACGGTCACCGGGGTCTGCTCGGCGCGCTCATCCACGACCCCGCCCCGGTCCGTCTGGCCGACCTGTCCACCGATCCGCGGTCCGCGGGCTTCCCGCCGGAGCACCCCCGGATGCGGACCTTCCTGGGGGTGCCCATCCGGGTCCAGGGGGAGATCTTCGGCAACCTCTACCTCACCGAGAAGCAACACGGCGCGGAGTTCAGCGACTACGACCTCCACATGGTCCGGGTGCTCGCCACGGAGGCCGGGATCGCCATCGGCAACGCCCGGCTGTACGAGGCGGCGCGGCAGCGGGAGCACTGGATCGACGGTTCGGTCGCGGTCACCACGGCGCTCCTGTCGGGTGGGGACGCCGACGAGGCGCTGTCCGTGGTCGCCGAACACGCCCGCCGGCTCGCCGACTCCGCCGCCGGGATCGTGCTGCTGCCCGCCGAGGAGGGCGGTCTGGAGATCGTCGCCGTATCGTCCGACGACCCCGCGTCCTCGCTCGGCGTGATCATCCCGCCCCGGAGCACGGTGGTGGCGAAGCTCCTGGCGGGCGAGGCGGTGTTCATCGACGACTCGGCCACCGACAGCCGGATGATCACCAGGCTGGCCGGCCGGTTCGGCCCCAGCATGATGCTGCCGCTCCACAGCGGCGGCCGGGTGCTCGGTGCGCTGGCCACCCCCCGTTCGCGGGGCGCACGCCCGTTCACGGAGACCGAGCGGACGCTCGCCACGCAGTTCGCCTCCCAGGCGGCGCTCGCGCTGATGATGGCCGAGGCGCAGCGGGACCGGGAGCGTCTCGCGGTGTACGAGGACCGCGACCGGATCGCCCGTGACCTCCACGACCTGGTCATCCAGCGGCTGTTCGCCACCGGGATGATGCTGGAGAGCGCCCAGCGCGGATCGGTGGTGCCCGAGGTGCGAACCGGGGTCGGACGGGCTGTCGACGAGCTGGACGTGACGATCCAGGAGATCCGTACGGCCATCTTCGCCCTCCAGCAGGAACCGGCCGAGGTCCCCTCGGGGCTGCGCACCCGCGTGCTGCGGGAGATCAACATGGCGGCCGTCCCGCTCGGCTTCAAGCCCTCGCACCGCTTCCTGGGCCCGGTGGACTCGCTCGTCGGCGAGCTGACCGGCAAGAACCTGGTCGCCGCGCTGCGCGAGGCCCTCTCCAACGCGTTCCGGCACGCGGGGGCGTCGCTGATCGATGTGGTCGTCGACGCGACGGTGGCCCTGCCGGACGGGCGGGGAGCGGTGCGGCTCTCGGTCGCCGACGACGGGGTGGGCATCCCGGAGGGTGGCCGCCGCAGCGGACTGCGCAACCTGGCCCGCCGGGCCGAGTCCCTGGGCGGTTCGAGCCGGATCGAACCGGGGATCGGGGAGGGCGGCGGCGGTACGACGGTGGTGTGGGAGGCGCCGCTGTGAGGGCGGCCCGACGGGGACCCCGCCGGACGGGCGGGGCGGGCCACGCCGGGCCCACGATCCGGTGTGCTGGTGTGACGAAAGGTTTCAGCGGGTCTCTGTGCGGGCGGCGAGGATCCGCTCGATGACGAGGGCCACCCCGTCCTCCTCGTTGGTCGCGGTCCGGCCCGAGGCGGCGGCCAGCGCGTCCGGGTGGGCGTTGCCCATCGCGAAGGAGGCACCGGCCCAGCTGAGCATCTCGATGTCGTTGGGCATGTCGCCGAAGGCGACCACCTCGGCGGGCGAGATGCCGCGCTCGGCACAACAGGCGGCGAGCGTGGTGGCCTTGGAGACGCCGAGTCCGCTGACCTCCAGGAGCGCGGAGGGGCTGGAGCGGGTGAAGGCGGCCCGGTCGCCGGCCGCGGTACGGGCCAGCGTGAGAAAGGCGTCGGGCGCCAGCTCGGTGTGGTGGGCCAGCAGTTTGAGCACGGGCGCGCCGGCTCCGGCGGCGTCCTCGTGCAGCAGCTTCTCGGCGACCGCCACCGTGGCTCCCGGGTCCAGGTGGAAGGGCGGGTAGGCCGGTTCGTAGTTGATGCCGGTGGTCATCTCGACGGCGAAGGAGGTGCCGGGGGCCGCCTCGCGCAGGGCGCGCACGACGTGCAGGGCGGCCGCGCGCTCCAGCGGCCGTACGGAGAGCAGGTCGCCGTCCGTCCGCAGGTCGGTGACCACGGCGCCGTTGGCGCAGATCGCCGTACCGTGGCTCTGGACGTGGTCCCGCACGACGTCCATCCAGCGGGCCGGCCTGCCGGTGACGAAGAAGACCTCGATCCCGGCCTCCTCGGCGGCCGAGAGGGCCGCGACCGTGCGCGCGGACAGCGTCTTGTCGTCGCGCAGCAGGGTGCCGTCGAGGTCGGTCGCGATCAGCCGGGTCACGGCGGGAAGAGGCGTATCGGTCACTGAGGTCACCGGGCCATTCTCGCCCACAAGGGTGCACGGGCGTGCGGAGGGGCGCACATCTGAGTGGGCAGGACCCTGATCTGCGGAAGGTTCCTCTGGCATATGCCAAAGCCATCAGGTGGCCGTCACGCGTGCGCACGGTCGTAGGCTCAGGGGCATGAGCCTCCGCCTGAGCACCGTGATCCTTCCCGTCCACCGCTGGCTGGAGGGCGGTCGCGACCGCTGGCAGCGCGCGGAGGAACTGGGCTTCCACACCGCCTACACCTACGACCACCTGTCCTGGCGGACCTTCCGGGACGGCCCGTGGTTCGGGGCGCTGCCCACGCTCACCGCCGCGGCGACGGCCACCGAACGCCTGCGGCTGGGCACCCTCGTGACCTCGCCGAACTTCCGCCACCCGGTCACGCTGGCCAAGGAGCTGATCTCCCTGGACGACATCTCGGGCGGCCGGATCACCCTCGGCATCGGCGCCGGGGGCAGCGGCTTCGACGCCACCGCCCTGGGTCAGGACGCCTGGACCCCGCGCGAACGCGCCGATCGCTTCGCCGAGTTCGTCCCGCTCCTGGACCGGCTGCTCACCGAGGACGCGGTGACCGAGCGCGGGAAGCACTACACCGCGGAGGAGGCCCGCAACATCCCCGGCTGCGTCCAGCGCCCCCGGCTGCCCTTCGCGGTCGCCGCGACCGGGCCGCGAGGGCTGAGGCTCGCCGCCCGCCACGGGCAGGCCTGGGTCACCACCGGCGACCCCCAGCTGTACGAGAACGGCACCCCGGAGGAGTCACGGGCCGCGCTGCGGGTGCAGAACGAGAGGCTCACGGCGGCCTGCGCGGAGATCGGCCGGGACGCCTCCGAGCTGGGCCGGGTCCTGCTCACCGGCTTCACACCGGACCGCAACGGCCCGCTGGAGTCCGTGGACGCGTTCGTCGACTTCGCGGGCCGCCACGCGGCGCTGGGCTTCACCGAGATCGTCGTCCACGCCCCGATCCCGGACTCGGACTTCGCCACGGACCCGAAGGTCTTCGAGCGCATCGCGACCGAGGCGCCCGCGCAGCTGATGTAGCGCGGGGGCGGGGGGCCCGGGGGTCTCTCAGCCGCGTGCCTCTCTCAGCCGCGCAGTCGCAGGAACCGCGGAGGTACGGCGTCGGCCAGCCAGACCCCGTTGGCGCTGACCCGGAAGACATGGCCGGCGCGGTGCATCGCGCCCGCGTCCACGGTGAGGACGAGGGGGCGGCCGCGGCGGGCGCCGACCCGGGTGGCCGTCTCCCGGTCGGGGGACAGGTGGACGTGGTGGCGGGCCATGGGGCGCAGGCCCTCGGTCCGGATCGCGTCCATCACCCGGGCGACCGTGCCGTGGTAGAGGTACGCGGGCGGTTCGGCCGGCGGCAGGTCCAGGTCGACCGCGACGGTGTGGCCCTGATTGGCGCGGATGCGGTCGCCCTCGACGCCGCTCTCGACGGTGAAGCGCCGCTTGTCGTTGGCGGCGACGACGTGGTCGAGCTCGGCGCGGGAGAAGCCGAATCCGTGCCGAGCCGCAGCGCGCAGCAGCTCCTCGACCGCCACCCAGCCGTTCTCGTCGAGGGTGAGGCCGATGCGTTCCGGCTGATGCCGCAGATGGGTCGAGAGGTACTTGGACACCTTGACGGTGCGACGTTCGTCCATGGCGTCAGCGTGCCCGGGCGGGCTTTGCCGTGCATCCGCATTTCGGCTCGTCGCCTCGTCGCCTCGTAGCCTCTTCGGTTCGTCGGTTCGTCGGGTTCTCGTTCTTCCGCAGTTCTTCGGCCTTTTTCCTTCGTCAGGTTTGATCCACAGCGAACTCAGGTTATCCACAAGCAATTTGACGGTTCTGTGGACAACCCTCTTGAGATTTAGGGGCTTTCATCAATTTTGCTCTCTTTGATGTGTGTTGCTGTGAGATCATCCAACGTGCGGGCCTGTACTTCCCGTTCCGTGGCCGCTGCCACGAAGGCCGCCACACGCTCCGCGCCAACCAGCGCCTGAACGGCCTGTGTTGTCCGGGCCGGAAGCAGCACGGGGCGGATCGCGTCCTCGCTGATCGCCGCTTCCTCCGTGCCGAGGTGGTGATGCAGATGGCGGGTCGCGAACGTCCGCATGGCGCGTGCCAGTTCGGCGTCCACCGTCTGCTGGGCGAGCGGCCGCAGACGCCGCACGAGGGACGCCGCCTCGGCCGCGTCGGAGTCGCTGGGCGGCCGGTGGCCGAGATAGCGGGCGAAGACGTGCTCGGTGGTGAACTCCAGGAAGCGGGAGGCGATGTGCTCCACCTGACCGCGAAGTTCCCTCAGGTGGCCCGAGATCGCGGACAGCGGGACCCCGGCACCGTACAACTCGACCGCCACGGCCAGCTCCTGCGGGCTGGGTACGAGGAATTCGTCGTCCCGGCCGGGCACGCGCTCCAGCACGCCGAGTTCCACCGCCTCGGCGATGGCCTCGTCGTCCTGCCGGCCGCCGAACCGCGCGTCCAGCTCCCGGCGGCTGATCCGGTCGGCCTCCTCGTCCGTCCACGGGCCGTGCACCTCCGCGACCAGACCGAGCACCCCGCCGAGCCCCCGTCCCGCGTCCCACGCCTCCAGCAACTCCTTGATGCTGGCCAGGGTGTAACCCCGGTCAAGCAGGTCCGCGATCTGCCGCAGCCGGGTCAGATGGGCCTCCCGGTACACATTCGCCCGCCCGCGCCGCTCGGGCGTCGGGAGCAGCCCCCGGTCCTGATACGCGCGGATCGTGCGCACCGTGGCCCCGCTGGCGTGCGCCAGGTCCTCGATCCGGTACTCGGCGGCCGGTGCGCCCCCGGTCACAGCGGAGGCTTCAGCCGGGCGACGGAGCGCAGGGCCCCGGGGCTCAGCCGGGACAGCAGCCGCGCGCCGCGCGCCTCCGGGGTCACCGGCACCACCGCCTGGTTGCGCACGACCGCCCGCAGGATCGCGTCGGCTACCCTCGTAGGCGGGTAGTTGCGCCGGCCGTAGAGACGGCTCGTCCGCTTCCGCAGCCGCTCCTCCTCCGCCGCGTCGGCCCCCGCGAAACGCGTGGTGGCGGTGATGCCGGTGTTGACGATGCCGGGGCATATCGCGCTCACCCCGATCGACTTCTCCGCCAGCTCGGCCCGCAGGCATTCGCTGAGCATCAGCACGGCCGCCTTCGACGTGCTGTAGGCGGGCAGTGCCCGGGAGGGCTTGAAGGCGGCAGCCGACGCCGTGTTGACGATGTGGCCGCCCTGGCCCCGGTCCGCCATCTGCTTGCCGAAGATCCGGCAGCCGTGGATGACTCCCCACAGATTGACGTCGAGGACCTTCTTCCACTCCTCGCTCGTGGTCTCCATGAAGGAGCCGGCCAGCCCGATCCCGGCGTTGTTGACCAGGACGTCGACGATGCCGTATTCGGCGGCGACCCGGACGGCGAGCTTCTCCATCGCGGCCTCGTCGCTGACGTCGACCGCCTCGCCCCAGGCCGCCGGCGCCCCGATCAGCCGCGCCATCTCCGCGGTCCGGGCGGCCCCCTCCGCGTCCCGGTCCACGGCCACGACCCGGGCGCCCGCTTCGGCGAACGCGAACGCCGTGGCCCGCCCGATCCCGGAGGCCGCGCCCGTCACCAGGACCAGCTGACCGCCGAACCGCTGCGCGTAGGGGCCCTGCGTCACCGCTTGCTGCACGGGCGCGCCCTCCCGCCCGGCGGATTCGTTCGTGGTGACGAACTCGTCGACCCAGGAGGCCAGCTGGTCCGGCCGGGTGCGGGGCACCCAGTGCTTGGCCGGAAGCGAGCGGCGCACCAGCGTGGGGACCCAGTCCTCCAGCCCGTCGTAGAGCCGCTCGGAGAGGAAGGAGTCCCAGGTCGGCGTGATCAGCTGGACAGGTGCGTGGGCAAAGGCGTCCGCGCGGGGCCGGCTCAGCCGGGCGCGGACGTTGTCGCGGTAGAGCCACGCCCCGTGCGCCGCGTCGTCGGGGAGGGACGCGGTGGGGTAGTCGCCCGCGGGCACCTTCTCCATCCGCTCCAGGATCCGGGGCCACCGCTTCCCGAGCGGGCCGCGCCAGGCGAGCTCCGGCAGGACCGGCGTGTGGAGCATGTACACGTACCAGGACTTCGCGCCCTGGCCGAGCAGCTGGCCGACCCGGCGCGGGGTGGGGCGGGTCATCCGGCGCTTGATCCAGTGCCCGAAGTGGTCCAGGGACGGCCCGGACATCGAGGTGAAGGAGGCGATCCTGCCCTCGGTCCGGCCGACCGTGACGAACTCCCAGGCCTGGACGGACCCCCAGTCGTGACCGACCACGTGCACCGGCCGGTCCGGGCTGACGGTGTCGATCACGGCCAGGAAGTCGTCGGTCAGCTTCTCCAGGGTGAAGCCGCCGCGGAGGGGTTTCGGGGCGGTGGACCTGCCGTGCCCCCGCACGTCGTACAGCACCACGTGCCAGCGCTCGGCCAGCCGGACGGCGACGTCCGACCAGACCTCCTTGCTGTCCGGATAGCCGTGGACCAGCACCACGGTCGGCCGGCCCGCGTCGCCCAGTTCGGCGACGCACAGCTCGACGCCTCCCGTGACCACGCGTCGCTCACGCGCTTGTGACAGATTCACGCCGCCACCCTCTCCTCGGCCCAGCGCCGCACGTGCGGCAGATCGTCGTCCAGCCAGAATGCGCTCTGCTCGGGGTCCTTGGAGTCGGTGACGACCAGGATCTCCTCGAACTTCGCGCCCGTACCCCGGAATCCGAGGTGAGGTTCGACCGCCCACAGGCCCGGCCGCGGCGGGTGGTCGGAGAAGCGATAGGGGCTCCACAGCGGCGACCACCCGTCCCGGTGCCCGTGCAGGGCGTCGCTCACCAACCCCTTGAGGGATTGGGCGCCGAATCCGAACACCTGCGGCGACCAACGGCGTTCGGCGACGCGGTCGACCTTGTGGGCGATCACGCCGAATGGATAGGCCCGGTGTCTGTTCGCGTATCCCTGCGCCAGCATGAGGCGTTCGACGTCCTCGTATATCTCACGCAGCGAACGGCGCTCGCGCACCTCCCGCAGGATCAGCTCGCGGTGGGGCTCCAGATCGGCCATCAGCTTGTCGTGCAGTGGATTGAGGCCGAGGCACCCCGCATACCCGACATCGGCGGTGAAGCCCTTGTACACCGGGGCCATGTCGAGGATGAACGGCATCCCCGGCTCCAGCTTCCGGTCGGTCGGGAAAAACTGCAGCGGCACCTTGAACCCGGCGAACGCCGTGCGGTCCCCGAACCACGCGAACGGGAGGTGGAACCAGTCGCGCACGCCGCGCTCGCGCAGCCACGCGCGCTGCATCCGGGCGGCCTCGCGCTCGGTCACCCCCGATCGCAACTGACCGGCGACCGCCTCCGCGCAGGCGTAGGCCATGCGCTGGACTTCCCTGAACCCCCGCAGCTCCGGGGCGATTTCGTGCTGCACTGCCGAGATCATGCCGGTCATGCCACCGTCCGTTCCCTGCCGTGTGCGGTACGTGCCCGTAACGTGACACTGATGAATGTGACAATGTCCAGCGGTTGCGTCAAGGGGGCCGCACGTCCTGTGGACAACCGCAGGCGCCCGCCCTGTGGAAAACGCCGGCCCGGCCCGAGGGAACCGGGGCTCCGCCCGTGGGAACCCGGGCCCCGGCCCTGGTGAACCCCGGTCGCGCCGCCCGTCCCGGAGATCCGGCCTCGTCCTTCGCGGGGTCCCCTACGGGCGCGTACGCCTGGAGTCTGACGCGGATCCAGCCGTCAGGGCTGACGACCTCTGTGGCCCGCGCCACTAACGTCATTCCCGTGACAGCCGTAATCGCTACCGAAGCCCTGAGCATGCGGTTCCCCCGGGTGACCGCGCTTGACCGGCTCACGTTGGACATCGGACCGGGTGTGACCGGTCTGGTGGGTTCCAACGGAGCCGGCAAGTCCACACTGATCAAGATCCTGCTGGGTCTCTCCCCCGCCACCGAAGGCCGGGCCGCAGTGCTCGGGCTCGATGTCGCGACCAGCGGCGCCGCCATCCGGGAGCGGGTGGGGTACATGCCCGAGCACGACTGCCTGCCGCCCGACGTCTCGGCGACCGAGTTCGTCGTGCACATGGCCCGCATGTCGGGTCTGCCGCCGACGGCGGCCCGCGAGCGCACGGCCGACACCCTGCGCCACGTCGGCCTCTACGAGGAGCGCTACCGCCCCATCGGCGGCTACTCGACCGGCATGAAGCAGCGGGTGAAGCTGGCCCAGGCCCTCGTCCACGACCCCCAGCTGGTACTCCTCGACGAGCCGACCAACGGCCTGGACCCGGTCGGCCGCGACGAGATGCTCGGCCTGATCCGCCGGATCCACACCGACTTCGGTATCTCCGTGCTGGTGACCTCGCACCTGCTGGGCGAGCTGGAACGCACCTGCGACCACGTCGTCGTCATCGACGGCGGAACCCTTCTGCGCTCCAGCTCCACCAGCGACTTCACCCAGACCACCGCGACCCTCGCGGTCGAGGTGACCGACAGCGACACCCACCCCGACGGCACCGGCGCGCTGCGCAAGGTCCTCACCGACGCGGGGGTCACCCTCATCGGCCACGACGGGATCGACACGGAGGGGCTGCCGGGCGCGGGCCACATCCTGCTGATCGAGGCGGCCGACGAGGACACGTACGACCTGGTCCGCGACAGCGTCGCCGGGCTCGGACTCGGCCTGGTCCGCATGGAACAGCGCCGCCACCACATCGCCGAGGTCTTCCGTACCGAACAGGGCGGGGCGCGCAGCACCGCCGTCCCGGCCGCCGCCGGGGCCGTACAGCAGAAGGGAAGCGGTCGCGATGAGCACTGAGACCGGGACCGCGGCCGGGCGCGACGCCTCCCGGATCCACAACATCGGCTACCGCTCCTACGACGGACCCCGGCTCGGCCGGGCCTACGCCCGCCGCTCCCTGTTCTCGCAGACGCTGCGGGGCTCCTTCGGACTGGGCCGCTCCGCCAAGTCCAAGGTGCTGCCCATGCTGCTGTTCGGCGTCATGGCGCTGGTCGCGGCGATCCTGGTGGCGGTCTCCATGGTCGCCCCGGACACCAGCAAGCTGGTGGTCGAGTACACCTCGTACGCGCTCTACCTCCAGGCCGTCATCGGCTTGTTCATCGCCGCCCAGGCACCGCAGGCGGTATCCAGGGACCTCCGTTTCAAGAGCGTCCCCCTGTACTTCTCGCGGCCGATCGAACGCGCCGACTACGTGATGGCGAAGTTCGCCGCCACCGCCACCGCGCTCTTCATCCTCACGGGCGTGCCGCTGCTCATCCTCTATGTGGGTTCTCTGCTCGCGAAGTTCGACTTCGCCGATCAGACCCTATGGTTCGGCCAGGGACTGGTGTCGGTGGCGCTGCTGTCCGTGCTGTTCGCCGGTCTCGGCCTCGTGATGGCCGCCCTGACCCCGCGGCGCGGCTTCGGCGTCGCCGCGGTGATCGCCCTCCTGACCATCACCTACGGCGCCGTCTCCACGGTCCAGGCCATCGCCTGGGAGACCGGTTCGGAAGGGTCCGTGCAGTGGCTCGGCCTGTTCTCGCCGATCACGCTGATCGACGGCGTGCAGACCGCGTTCCTCGGCGCGACCTCCGCCTTCCCCGGAGGGGAAGGCCCGGGGGCCGGGGCCGGTGTGGTCTACCTGATCGTTGTTCTCGCGCTCGTCGCCGGCTCGTACGCCGTCCTGATGCGCCGCTACCGGAGGGTCGGGCTGTGACCACCATCGAGATCGACCACACCTCGCGCTGGTTCGGCAACGTGGTCGCCGTCAACGACGTCTCCATGACCGTGGAGCCCGGCGTCACCGGACTCCTCGGCCCGAACGGCGCCGGAAAGTCCACCCTCATCAACATGATGGGCGGATTCCTCGCCCCTTCGACCGGGAAGGTCACGCTCGACGGCCGGCCGATCTGGCGCAACGAGGCCGTCTACAAGGAGATCGGCATCGTCCCGGAGCGGGAGGGGATGTACGACTTCCTCACCGGCAAGGAGTTCGTCGTCGCCAACGCCGAACTCCAGGGTTTGGGAGGCGCCGAGGCGCAGAAGGCGCTCGCCACGGTCCAGATGGAGTACGCGCAGGACCGCAAGATCTCCACGTACAGCAAGGGCATGCGCCAGCGGGTGAAGATGGCGTCCGCACTGGTCCACGAGCCCTCGGTGCTGCTCCTGGACGAGCCGTTCAACGGGATGGACCCGCGCCAGCGGATGCAGCTGATGGAACTGCTGCGGCGGATGGGGGACGAGGGGCGCACGGTCCTGTTCTCCTCCCACATCCTCGAAGAGGTCGAACAGTTGGCCTCGCACATCGAGGTGATCGTGGCGGGCCGTCACGCCGCGTCCGGTGACTTCCGGAAGATCCGCCGGCTGATGACGGACCGGCCGCACCGCTACCTCGTGCGCTCCAGCGACGACCGGGCCCTCGCGGCCGCGCTCATCGCCGATCCGTCCACGGCGGGCATCGAGATCGACGTGACCGAGAAGGCGCTGCGCATCCAGGCCGTCGACTTCGGGCGGTTCACCGAACTGCTGCCGAGGGTGGCCCGCGAGCAGGGCATCAGGCTGCTCACCGTCTCGCCGTCCGACGAGTCCCTCGAATCGGTCTTTTCCTACCTCGTAGCGGCCTGAGTAGTGGCCTGAAAGGAGCTGTGCACCGTCATGTACGACCCCACAGTCGCCCGGCTCACCTACCGGGCCCTGCTCGGCCGGCGCCGGGCCGCCATCCTGTTCGTCCTGCCCGCACTGCTGTTGCTGATCGCCGCGGCCGTGCGCATGTTCGCCGGAACCGATGACCAGGTCGCCTCGGACGTCCTCGGCGGTTTCGCCATCGCCACGATGGTGCCGCTGATCGGCGTGATCGCGGGCACCGGCGCGATCGGCCCCGAGATCGACGACGGTTCGATCGTCTATCTGCTCGCCAAGCCGGTGAAACGGCCCACGATCATCTTCACCAAGCTGATCGTGGCCATCGCGGTGACCATGGTGTTCTCGGCCTTGCCGACGCTTCTCGCGGGCCTGATCCTCAACGGCAACGGGCAGCAGGTCGCCGTCGCCTACACGATCGCGGCGCTGGTCGCCTCGATCGCGTACAGCGCCCTGTTCCTGCTGCTCGGCACGGTCAGCCGGCACGCGGTCGTCCTCGGCCTGGTCTACGCGCTGGTCTGGGAGGCCCTGTTCGGCAGTCTGGTGCCCGGTGCGCGGACGCTCAGCGTCCAGCAGTGGTCCCTGGCGGTCGCCCAGAAGGTCGCGGGCGACGGTGCGGTGACCTCGGACGTCGGCCTGCCGCTCGCCACGGTCCTGCTGGTCGCGGTCACGGTCGCCGCCACCTGGTACGCGGGCCAGAAGCTGCGGGCGCTGAAGCTCGCGGGTGAGGAGTGAGGGCCCCGGCCCGGGACTGAGGTCCACGCGCACGACGGCTCCCGCCCGGGACAGGGCGGGAGCCGTCTGTCGTACGACCGGACGAACCATGCGTGTCGTTGTGTTTATCAGGTCGTTGAACAGGGCGCGTGGAGGCAACTGGAATCCGTGACGTCGTAGCGATCGTGAAATAGGGGAATGCCGGCACCGGGTGTGGCTCAGCCCACCGGACCGGTCATCGAGTGAGTGGCAACCGTGAGCGTCCTCCACCCCTGAAGCCCGGGGTGTGGGCCGCCCTCGTCATTCCCTCGTACGAAAGGCACACCCATGCCCACGGAAGTCGCCCTGCTCGAATCGCGCGCGTTGCGCGGGGAGCAGATGGGGCGCGTCGACGTCCTCGACAAGGTGAAGAGCCTGGTCATGCTCCCGGACGGAATTCACGTTCGCACAGATGATGTGGCTCGTTACTTCGAAGTATCCACAAGGGCGGTCAGGAGGCTGACCGACCGGCATCAGGAGGAGTTCACCGAGAACGGGATGCGCGTGCTGCGCGGCTCTGACCTGCGATCCTTCCATAGCGACATGATGTCGCTATGGGACCGTGACGGGGTGGAAAGTTATCCACAGGCGGCCACGCAGCTGCGGCTCCACACCCGCCGCACCGTCCTCAACATCGCCATGCTTCTTCGCGACAGCGACATCGCCCGATGCGTGCGTGCGTACCTCCTCGACGCCGAGGAGTCGCTGCGCACGCAGTACGCCTCCCTCGACCGGCGCGTCACGCGCATCGAGAGCTGCCTCACCGGAGTCGGCAGTGCGCTGCAGGAGCTGGGGCCGGTGCTGGTGCGGATGTCGGAGCGGCTCGACAGTCTGGACCGCAAGGTGGAGATGACGCACCAGGTGGTCGGGGCGATGAGCCTGCGGCTGACGGATGTGCGGCAGGACGTCGTGCGCCTGGACGGACGGCTGGACTCCTTCGCCCGGCAGCTGAAGGATCTGCGCCGCCGTAGCGGGCAGCGCTGAGACCGGCGGCCCGGGACCGTGGGAAACGGTGCCGGGCCGCTGTCGCGCTGCCAGGTGGGCGTCCTACTGCACGGGCGCCGAGCGGAGCAGTTCCTCCAGCACCACCGCGATGCCGTCGTCCTCGTTGGACGCCGTGATCTCGTGGGCGACGGCCTTGAGGTCGTCGTGGGCGTTGGCCATGGCCACGCCGTGGTGGGCCCAGCCGAACATGGGGATGTCGTTCGGCATGTCGCCGAAGGCGATCGTGTCGGCCGCCTTCACGCCGAGCCGGCGGGCGGCCAGCGAGAGGCCGGTCGCCTTGCTCAGGCCCAGCGGCAGGATCTCGACCACGCCGGCCCCGGCCATGACCACGTCGACCAGGCTGCCGACCGCCGCCCGCGCGGCGAAGGCCAGCGCGTCGTCGTCCAGCTCCGGGTGCTGTATGTAGACCTTGTTGAGGGGGGCGGTCCACATCTCGGTGGCGTCGTCCACGAAGAGGTACGGGAGCGGCCCCTCCTGCACCCGGTAGCCGGGGCCCACCAGCACCTCGCCGTCGAGTCCGTCGCGGCTGGCCGCCAGGTGCAGCGGGCCGACCTCCGCCTCGATCTTGGACAGCGCGAGACCGGCGAGCTGCCGGTCCAGGGTCAGCGAGGTCAGCAGCTTGTGCTCGCCCGCGTGGTAGACCTGCGCGCCCTGACCGCAGACCGCGAGCCCCTCGTAACCGAGGTCGTCCAGGATGTGCCGGGTCCAGGGGACCGCACGTCCGGTGACGATGATGTGCGCGGCGCCGGCCGCCGTGGCGGCGGCCAGAGCCTCGCGGGTGCGCTCGGAGACCGTGTCGTCCCCGCGCAGCAGGGTGCCGTCGAGGTCGGTCGCGACGAGCTTGTAGGGGAAGGTCACTTGGCGACCGGTTCCAGGACCTCGCGCCCGCCCAGGTACGGGCGGAGCATCTCGGGCACCCGGACCGAACCGTCGGGAAGCTGGTGGTTCTCCAGGATCGCCACGATCGTGCGCGGTACGGCGCAGAGCGTGCCGTTCAGCGTGGCCAGCGGCTGGACCTTCTTGCCCTCGCGCATCCGGACGGACAGGCGGCGGGCCTGGAAGCCGTCGCAGTTCGACGCGGAGGTGAGCTCGCGGTACTTGCCCTGGGTCGGGATCCACGCCTCGCAGTCGAACTTCCGCGAGGCGGAGGAGCCGAGGTCACCGGTGGCGACGTCGATCACCTGGAAGGGCAGTTCGAGGGCGGAGAGCCACTGCTTCTCCCAGTCGAGGAGCCTGCGGTGCTCGGCCTCGGCGTCCGCCGGGTCGACGTACGAGAACATCTCGACCTTGTCGAACTGGTGGACGCGGAAGATGCCGCGGGTGTCCTTGCCGTACGTGCCGGCCTCGCGGCGGAAGCACGGGGAGAACCCGGCGTACCGCAGGGGCAGCTTGTCGGCGTCGATGATCTCGTCCATGTGGTACGCGGCGAGGGGGACCTCGGAGGTGCCGACCAGGTAGTAGTCGTCCTTCTCCAGGTGGTACACGTTCTCCGAGGCCTGGCCGAGGAAGCCGGTGCCCTCCATGGCGCGGGGGCGGACCAGCGCCGGGGTGAGCATCGGGATGAAGCCGGCCTCGGTGGCCTGGGCGATCGCCGCGTTGACGAGGGCGAGCTCCAGGAGCGCGCCGATGCCCGTGAGGTAGTAGAACCGCGAGCCGGAGACCTTGGCCCCGCGCTCCATGTCGATGGCGCCGAGCGCCTCGCCGATCTCCAGGTGGTCCTTGGGTTCGAAGCCCTCGGCGCCGAAGTCCCGGATGGTGCCGTGGGTCTCCAGGACGACGAAGTCCTCCTCGCCGCCGACCGGCACGTCCTCGTGGACGATGTTGCCGAGCTGGAGCAGGAGCCGCTTGGCGTCCGCGTCGGCCTCGTCCTGGGCGGCGTCGGCCGCCCTGACGCCGGCCTTGAGCTGTTCGGCCTTCTTGAGGAGCTCGGTGCGCTCCTCGGGGGTGGCCTTGGGGATCAGCTTGCCGAGGGACTTCTGTTCAGCACGGAGTTCGTCGAAGCGGACGCCGGACGACCTGCGCAGCTCGTCGGCGGAGAGCAGGGCGTCGACGAGGTCGACGTCCTCTCCACGGGCGCGCTGGGAGGCGCGAACACGGTCGGGGTCCTCACGGAGCAGGCGAAGGTCAATCACCCCTCCAGGCTACCGGTGCGCGGTTCTCGCACTCGAACCGATATTGCCGAGCGTGTCACTTTGACCGAATTGCCGGAATTGATATTTCTGAGGAGGAATCTCTGGCGGCGTGGAAGTCGACGTTGATGCCGACGCCCATGTCGATGCCTTGTTGGAGGAGGGGGGCGTCAATAACGGTGGTCAACTCCCCTGAACAGGGCAGAAGGTGTGGCCCGCCTTGACATGCCCGCCTTGGGTGGGGCGGGAGTTGGGGGCGGATCGGTCGCCGTTGTCCACAGGAGGGTCCGGGTGGGAATAGTTATCCACAGGCTGTGTGGAAGTTCTGTGGATGCTGGAGGGTGTACTTCCGGAACTCGGACGAAGCCCCGTGGAATCCCCACCCAAACCCGTTCCACGTGCTCGTTCGGGTGGGAATTCATCGCCCTAAAGTGTTGATCAAGGGAATTGGGGCGACACGGGCGCCTCGTGCCGCCTGGCGCCTCTGTGGACGGCTCTGGGGTGACTGGGTTGATTTGTCGACGATGTCGCATGAGAGTGTCGACTTGTCCCCAGGTCGAGAGCCCTCCTGTGGATAACTCCCCGGAGTGCGTGACTATCTGTAGATCGCACCGCCGCGGAGCGCGCAAAGGGGGCCGCCCAGGGGCCTTCGCGCCGGGGCTTCTCCGGCCCTTCCGTCAGATCCGGCCGTCCTGGCTGCGCGCCAGCCAGTCGGCGGCTTCCATGAACGCCGCGTCCGACGTGCCCGCCCGCAGCGGCCGCACCTCGTCCGGGGAGACGCCGGCCCGCGGGTACGAGCCGAGGAACCGCACCTTCGGGCTGATCCGCTTCAGCCCCATCAGGGCCTCCCCGACCCGCCGGTCCGCGATGTGTCCCTCGGCGTCCACGGCGAAGCAGTAGTTGCCGATGCCCTCGCCTGTCGGGCGGGACTGGATCAGCATCAGGTTGACGCCGCGTACCGCGAACTCCTGGAGCAGCTCCAGGAGGGCGCCGGGGTGGTCGTCGCCCAGCCGGATCACCACGGAGGTCTTGTCCGCGCCGGTCGGTGCGGAGGGCCGGGCGGGCCGGCCCACCAGGACGAAGCGCGTCTGGGCGTTCTCCGCGTCGTGGATCTCCGTCACCAGCGGCTCCAGGCCGTAGGTCGCGGCGGCGAACTCCCCGGCGAACGCGGCGTCGTACCGCCCCTCCTGGACCAGCCGGGCCCCGTCCGCGTTGGACGCCGCCGACTCCCACAGGGCCCCCGGGAGGTGGGCCGCCATCCAGTTGCGCACCTGCGGCTGGGCGGCCGGGTGCGCGGTGACCGTCTTGATGTCCGACAGCTTGGTCCCGGGCCGTACCAGCAGCGCGAAGGTGATGGAGAGCAGCACCTCGCGGTAGATCATCAGCGGTTCCCCGCCGGCCAGCTCGTCCAGCGTCGCGGTGATGCCGCCCTCGACGGAGTTCTCGATCGGCACGAGAGCCGCCGCCGCCTCACCGCTGCGTACGGCGTCCAGGGCGGCCGGCACGGACACCATCGGGACGAGTTCCCGGGTGGCGGCCTCCGGGAGTGTGCGTAGAGCGACCTCGGTGAAGGTGCCTTCGGGACCGAGATAGGCGTACCGCGTGGCTGACATACGGTCACCCTAATGCGCCCCGCGACGCCTGCCGCGCTGTCTCAGAATACGGTCGGGCGGCTCCGGCAGCCTGTGCCCCGAGCACGCCGGCCGGCCGCTCGGCCCCCTACGACTCCAGCAGCCGCTGTCCCACGTACTCGCCCTCCGCCGCCCCGCCCGGGACCGCGAACACCCCGCTCGCCTCGTGCCGGAGGAACGGCGACAGCGCGTCGCCCCGGTCGAGCTTGCGCTGCACCGGTACGAAACCGCGGAACGGGTCCGCCTGCCAGCAGATGAAGAGGAGCCCGGCGTCCGGAGTGCCGTCCTCCGCGATGCCGTCGTGGTACGAGAACGGGCGGCGCAGCATGGCGGCCCCGCCGTTCTTCTCGGGCGAGGAGATCCGGGCGTGGGCGTTGTCAGGGATCACGAGCCTGCCGTCCGGGCCGGCCTTGTCGAGGTCCATCTCCGTGGTCTCGGTCCCTCCGCTCAGCGGCGCCCCGTCCGCCTTGCGCCGCCCGATGACCCGCTCCTGGCGTTCCACCGGAAGCTTCTCCCAGTCGTCCAGAAGCATCCTGATCCGGCGGACGACGGCGTACGAACCGCCCTCCATCCACTCCTGCGGCTTCCCGGGGGAGGCGGGGACGAAGACGCGCCGGTCGAAGTCCTCGTCGTCCCGCTTCGGGTTTCCGGTCCCGTCGATCTGGCCCATCAGATTGCGGGCGGTCATCGGGCGGGCGGTCGCGCCGGGTGTGCGGTTGAAGCCGTTCATCTGCCACCGCACCCGTGCCGTGCCCACGGCTTCCTTCTGGAGGGCCCGCAGCGCGTGGAAGGCGACCAGCGCGTCGTCCGCGCCGATCTGCGCCCAGAGGTCGCCGTTCGACCGCTCGGCGTCGAGGGCGTCGGCGGAGAACGCGGGCAGCGGGTCGAGCGCGGCGGGCAGCCGGGCGGTCAGACCGGTGCGCGCGAAGAACGTACGGCCGAAGCCGAAGGTGACGGTCAGGGACGACGGCCCCGCGTCGAGGGCGATCCCGGTGTCGTGCCCGGGGCCGTCCGGCCCGCCCGCCGCGGGGCGGCCCGCCATCAGCTCCTTCGCCACCGCGGACCAGCGCCGCAGCAGCGCGGCCGCCTCCTTGCGCCCGGCGCCCGCCGCCAGGTCGAAGGCGACGAGGTGGCCCCGGGCCTGAAGCGGAGTGGTGATCCCCGGTTGATGTTTCCCGTGAAACATCGCCTCGGTCGCCCCGACGGTCGTCAGCGCGGCCGTCTCCTCGGGGCGGGTGGCGGCGTATCCGGCGGCCCCGGCCCCGGCTCCCAGCACCAGCCCGGTGGCGCCCGCCGCGCCCGCCGTGCCCAGCAGCCGTCGCCGCGATACGCCGGTACCGCCGGTGCGGTCGTCGCCCGGAGAGCCGGTGGTGGCGGTTGTGTCCGGGGTCTGCTTCTTGGTCTTGCTCACCGTGCTCAGCCGATCTTCGCGTTCTTGTCGATGGTGACCTGGTCGATGTCCGACGTCCGAACGGTCACGTCGACCTTCCAGTCCCCGGCCATCGGAATCTGTACACCGCTCGCCGTCCAGTGCCCCTCGGCCAGCCGGTCCGGGACGACCGGCAGCGGGCCGATGTCCTTCGACTTCAGAGTGAGGGCCAGCTTCAGCTCGGGGACGTCCATCGGCTCGCCGTCGCTGCCGTCGATCCACACATGCAGATCGTTGGATCCGGTGCGGCCGGGGTCGATGTCGATGCGGACGGTGCCCTTGCCGTTCTCGCCGCCGGTGTCGAACGGCATGCTCAGGTTGACCGGGCCGCCGGCGGCGGGGGCGGTGGCCGCCGTGGCGCCGCCCGCGGCCTCCTCCTCCGTACGGCCCGGCTCGGTGGACGTCAGCATGGTGGTGACGGCCAGCAGGACGACGGCGACGGCGGCTTCGGCCAGGACCGAGCGGCGCAGCCCGGAGCGCTCCGGGTCGGCGTCCCGTATCCGCTTCTTCTTCGTCGCGGTCAGGACGGCCCGCTGACGGGCCAGTTGTGCGGCGCGCTCGGGGGCGACGTCGTCGGAAGCCTCCGCCGGCGCGGCCGGGGCGGCATTCTCCGGCTCGGGCGCGGCGGCCTCCTCTTCCTCCTCGGCTCCGGAGGAGGCGACGGCGCTGTCCGTCAGCCGTCCCGTCCAGCGCCGGGAGAACCAGGCGACGGCGAGCAGGACGGCGATCAGCGCCACCTTCAGGATCAGCAGCTGGCCGTAGCGCGTCCCGGTCAGCGCCGACCAGGAGCCGACCTGTCGCCAGGACTGGTAGATCCCGGTCGCCGCCAGGACCACGACACTGCCGAACGCGACCGCGGAGAAGCGCCGGACCGCGGCGCTCCCGATGTCCGGCGTCCGGTACAGCGCCACCAGGAGCGAGGCGAGCCCGCCGAGCCACGCGGCGACGGCCAGCAGGTGCGCCACGTCCACGGGCATGGCGATGCTCGTCTGGATGCCGGTCGAGGCGTGTTCGGACATCGCCCAGGTGGCGGCGATGCCCGCCGCGACCACCCCGCCCCCGACGGCGAGGCCGAAGGTGAGGTCCTTCTTCTCCTGCTCGTCCTCGCGCCTGGCGTACGTGCCGAAGAGCACGGCGATGAACAGGGCGGCGGCCCCGAGCAGCAGCAGCCGGGAGACGAGGGCGGCGCCGGGCTTGGTGTCCAGGACGGACTGGAGGCCGGCGAGGTCGAAGGCGTCGGCGAACTTCCCGCTGCCGGTGTACGGGTTGCGCAGCAGCAGCATGACCAGGGTCGCCGCGGTCAGCGTGAGCCAGCCCCGGACCACGAGCCGCTGCATCGGCAGGGCGGTCGCGCCGCGCCGCCAGCAGACCAGGACGAACGCGCTGCCGCCGACGAGCAGCACGAATCCGCCGTACGCGGCGTAGCGCGCGATGTCGTAGACGACGCCGACCGGGCCGCCGCCCGCCTCCTGGGAGGGCAGGGCCACCGTGGTCTCGGACGGGGCGCCGATGGAGAACGTGAACGCGCCGGAGATCGGGTGGCTGTCGGCGGAGATCGCCTGCCAGGCCACCGTGTAGGTGCCGTCCGGCAGGCCGGAGTGGAGCGCGACGCCGTAGCGGACGGTGCCGCTCCCGGAGAGATCGCGCGGCTCGGCTTCGGTGTCGGCGCGCTTGCCGCTGGGGTCGAGGACCCGGATGGAGTCGTCGCCCACGGCGATGGCCTCGGAGAAGCTGAGGGTGACCTCCTTGGGCGCGGTGTCCACCACCACCCCGTCCTGCGGGTCGCTCCCGGTGAGGGCGGCGTGCGCGGACGCCGGGCCCGCGCCGGCCAGCAGCAGCCCGAAGACCAGGCTGACCAGCGCGGCGAGAAGCGCGGCGACGGCGACGGGCCGTCGTATCGGGGACGGTCCGGTGTACGGGGCGGTGGCAGACATCGGTTCAGTCCCTCACTGCTTCTTCGGGTTGTGGGTGGTTTCCTTCACCGGCAGGTCGACCGTGATGGGGCCGGCCTTCTCGAAGTGCAGCTCGACGGGGACCTTCTCGCCCTGCTGGGGCTTCTGCTTGAGCTTCATGAACATGATGTGGTTGCCACCGCGTTCGAGATCGAGCTCGCCGTTCGCGGGCACCTCGAACGAGGAGACCTCGCGCATCTTCTGGTTCTTCGTCTCGTGGATCGTGACGTCGTCGGAGAGCGGACTGGTCACCGAGGTGAGCCGGTCCCCGGCGCCGCCGCTGTTCTGGACGACGAGGAAACCGGCGGCCATGTCGCTGACGGGCTGCGGCAGATACGCCCCGACGACCTTCAGGTCGGGCTTCGCGCTGTCCGACGAGCACCCGGCCAGCGTCAGCCCCGTGGCGAGGGCCAGGGCGCCGGAGAGGGCCGCGCGACGGTTCACGGAGCCTCCCCCTTGAGCAGCTTGGGGAGGTCCTTCGTGTACTCCTCGGCGGTGGTGTCCTCGCCGTAGAGGACATACCCCTTGTCCGTCTTCGGGGAGAAGGCGATGACCTGGGCGCCGTGCATCGAGACGACGGTCCCGTCCTTCTCCTTCTTCGGCGCGTCGATGCCGATGCCGATCTGCCGCGCCCCGGCCTGGATGGTCGGGAAGTCGCCGGTGAGGCCGGTGAAGGAGGGGTCCTGGGCGGAGAGCCACTTGCCGAGCGAGGCGGGGGTGTCGCGCTCGGGGTCGGTGGTGACGAAGACGACCTGGAGCTTCTCCTGGTCGGCCTTGGGCAGCTCCCGCTTGGCGAGGGAGATGTTGCTCATGGTCAGCGGGCAGACGTCGGGGCAGTTGGTGTAGCCGAAGTAGATGAGTGTCGGCTTGCCCTTGGTGGCCTCGCGGAGGTCGTACTCCTTGCCGTGGGTGTCGGTGAGGACCAGGTTCGGCTTGGTGAACGGCTGGTCGAGGACGGTCGCGGCCTTGTTCTTCGGCGCGGCGCTGACGTCGGCGATGGACGAGGACTCCGCCTTGTCGTCGGCGGTGCCGCAGGCGGAGAGGGCCAGTGCGGCCGCGGCGGCGAACGCCACGGCCGTCACTGCTTTTGCTTTGCGCATGGGATGGGGTGTCCTGAACGTGGTGCGGGTGAGGGAACCGGCCGGTCAGGCCGAGCGGCGACGTCCGGCGAGCACACCGAACGCGATGCCCCCGATGCCGATGACGATGCCGATGATGCCCAGCGTGCGGGCGGTGGTGTCGCTGGAGGAGGAGGACGCGGCGGTGCTGCTCTCCTTGGCCGACGCGTCCGTGTCGGCGGCCTTGTGGTCGTCGGTCTTCGTGGCGTCGTCCGCGCCGCCGTGGTGGTCCTCGGCGGCGGCGGTCAGCTTCAGCACGGGGGCCGGGCTGTCGGGCTCCTCGCCGCCGGCCGTGGGCTCCTCGATCCAGCGGACGACTTCCTTGTTGTCGTACGTCTGGATCGCCTTGAAGACGAGCTGGTCGGCGTTGTCGGGAAGCGCGCCGACGGAGACCGGGAACTGCTGGAAGTAGCCGGGGGCGATCTCGCCCTCGTCCGCGGTCCAGGTCACCTTGGAGACCGCCTCGGTGATCTTCTTGCCGTGCACCTCAAGAGGCTTGTCGAGCGTGCTCTTGTCGATCTCGATCTTCCAGCCGGGGACGGCCTGCGGGGTGACGGACGACAGCGGGTGGTCGGCCGGGAAGTTGACTTCGAGCTTCACGGTCGAGGCCTGGTCGCGCTCGTTGGGGACCTTGAAGTTGAGCGTGGCGTATCCGCCCTTGGCGGCCTCGCCGACCGGCTGGACGCTGACGTGGGCGGCGGCCGGGCCGGCGATCAGCAGGACGGTGGACGCGGCGACGCCGCCGGCGAGGGCGATACGGGAAAGCTTCATGGCAGGAATCTCCACAGGGGAAACGGAACACGGTGGTCCGGCGCGCGGGTGCGCGGCGGCATCACGACACCTCGTGGTCCGGTTCCGTGGGCGTGCGTGCACAGGGACGTGCACGGACGGGCCCCGCTGGGTCGGTGGAGGCGTCGCGTCAGGCTGCGAGGGCGTACGGGGCCGGAGGCCCGCGCCTGATCACCAGGTGCTGCAGAGGATCCCCGACGGCCGGTACGGGCACCTCGTCGGAGTGACGCGGAACGCGCGGTCCGGCCGTGAGCTGCCCGCGCGCCCCGGCCCGCAGTGCGCGGACGAGGGCGAGCGCGGCCCGCAGGGACCGCAGCCGGGCCCCGGCCGCCAGGGCCTGGGCGCTGTGGGCGGAGAGCCGGGCCAGTTCGAAGAGGGCGATCTCGCCGCGCCGCAGCAGCCAGCCGGTGGCGAGCGCGACGAGGACGTGAGCCAGGAACATCGGCAGGCTCGGCAGCAGCGCGGACACCGCGGCGCAGACCTGCGCGATGCCGGAGGCGCCGTCCGGGGCCGCCGGCGCGAGGGTCCCGACCGCTCCGGCCCCGCCGTCCGCGAGATGACCGTGGGCGCCCGCGAGCGTCGACGGGTCGATGCCGGCGGAGGAGACGATGCGGTGGGCGTCGGCCGCGTTCAGCTGCTCCGGTCCGGCACCGCAGACGAGACCGGCGGCGAACCGGATGAGCGGGTTGTCGCCGCCCGTGGGCGCGGCGGCCGGCGCACTGGCGTGGCTGCCGTACGCGAAGAGCACGTGCAGGAGGATCTGCCCGCCGGCCAGCGCGCCCACGATCGACGGAAGGGAACGTTCCCGTCCGGCGAGGACCGTGGCGACGGCGAGGACGCCGAGGAATCCGGCGAGCAGGGTCCACGCGGGGACGGCCACTCCGGCGGCGAGCGCGTGTCCGGCCGCGGACAGCACGACGCAGGCCGCGGTGAACACCGCGGCCCTCATGAGCCGCAGACCGGCTCCGGCGTGTGCGAGAGGCGTGGACATGGCCGGGACATCATCGCACTGCACCCCCCTCTGCCGTACGGCAGGTCCGGAAGATCAGACTCCGTCCCCAACCGTGCTTGTTGCGTCTGTTCGTGGGGGATGTACGGACCGGGGGCGCGCCCCGAGTCACCGGACGGACCCGCGGTGACCTGGTGCCGGGCGGGTCCATACACCGGGCGGCCGAATATCCACATCCGCCGAATGAGGGCTCCTTCACCCGATCCGTGCTTACGAAGTGTCGAGTGCGGCAATACGTATCGATACGTCGAGCCGCAGCCAGGAGGCTGAAAGATGAGCATCTGGTGGTCTCTCCATTTGCGGCGCGAAGCTGCGAGCGTCCCGCTCGCCCGTCGTTTTCTGCTCGGCACCATGGAAACCGCAGGGGTGGATCCGGACATCTCCTTCGACCTGTCGCTCGCGCTCAGCGAGGCCTGTGCGAACGCCGTCGAACACGGCGGCGACCGCACGGCTCTCGGGGAGCCGGGGGATTCCGGGTACGGACGCCCCGCCGCGGACTCCGGGCAGTACCGGGTCACGGCCTATCTGGACGGCGAGAAATGCCGTATCGAGGTCAGCGACTCGGGGCCGGGCTTTCCCGCCCGGCGCGCGCTTCGCCCAGCCGCGCATTCCGAACAGCATCCGCAGCACCCGCAGCACCCGCTCCCCCCGGGGGACGCCGAAGCCGAGAGCGGCAGGGGTCTCGACCTCATCCAGCAGCTCTCGGACCACGTCCAGTTCGGCAACCGGCCGGGCCACGGCGCGGTGGTGCGCTTCGACAAGGTCCTGAAATGGCGCGAGGGCGCGCTGCTCACGGTCTAGTGAGCGGCACGCCCTCCCGGGAGGTACGGCGGTGGGTCAGGCCTTCAGCCGGGCCATCCAGGCCTCGACCTCGTCCGCCTGGCGGGGCAGCGTGTCGGAGAGGTTCCGGTTGCCGTCCTCGGTGACGAGGATGTCGTCCTCGATCCGGACGCCGATGCCCCGGTACTCCTCCGGCACGGTCAGGTCGTCGGCCTGGAAGTACAGGCCCGGCTCCACGGTCAGGCAGACACCCGGCTCCAGGACGCCGTCCACGTACGCCTCGGTGCGTGCGACGGCGCAGTCGTGGACGTCCATGCCGAGCATGTGGCCCGTGCCGTGGAGGGTCCAGCGGCGCTGGAGGCCGAGCTCCAGGACCTTGTCCACGTCCAGGTCGCCGAGCAGGCCCCACGCGATGAGCTTCTCGGCGAGGACGCGCTGCGAGGCGTCGTGGAAGTCGCGGAAGGTGGCGCCGGGCTTCACGGCGGCGATGCCCGCCTCCTGGGCCTCGTACACCGCGTCGTAGATCGTGCGCTGGAGCGGCGAGAACGTGCCGTTGATCGGCAGGGTGCGCGTCACGTCGGCGGTGTAGAGGTCGTTGGTCTCCACGCCGGCGTCCAGGAGCAGCAGCTCGCCGGCGCGCACGTCGCCGTCGTTGCGGACCCAGTGCAGGGTGGTGGCGTGCGGGCCGGCGGCGCAGATCGAGGCGTAGCCGATGTCGTTGCCCTCAATGCGGGCGCGCAGGAAGAACGTGCCCTCGATGAAGCGCTCGCTGGTCGCCTCGGCCTTGTCCAGGCTCTTCACGACGTCCTCGAAGCCGCGCGCGGTGGCGTCGCACGCCTTCTGCAGCTCGGCGATCTCGAAGGCGTCCTTCACCAGACGGGCCTCGGAGAGGTAGACGCGCAGCTCCTCGTCGCGCTCCGCGGTGACCTTGTCGGTGAGGGCCGCCTCGACGGACGCGTCGTGCCCGCGCACATTGCGGACCGGGCCGGTGGCCTCGGTCAGCGCGGCGGGCAGCTCGCGGACGTCCTTCGCGGGGATGTTCAGCAGCTGCTCGGCCTCGGAGAGGGAGTTCCGCCGGCCGACCCACAGCTCGCCCTGGCCGTCGAGCCAGAACTCGCCGTTCTCCCGGTTGGAGCGCGGCAGCAGGTACAGGGTCGCCTCGTGGCCGCCGCCCTTCGGCTCCAGGACGAGCACGCCGTCCTGGGTCTGGTCACCGGTGAGGTACGCGTACTCGGTGGAGGCGCGGAAGGCGTACTCGGTGTCGTTGGAGCGGGTCTTCAGGTTGCCCGCGGGGATGACCAGACGCTCGCCGGGGAAGCGGGCGGAGAGCGCGGCGCGCCGGGCGGCGGTGTGCTCGGCCTGGGCGATCGGCTGGAGGTCGTGCAGTTCCGTGTCGGCCCAGCCCGACTTCATGTTGTCGGCGAGCTCGTCGGAGACGCCCGGGTACAGGCCGTTCTTCCGCTGCTTGACCGTTTCCTCTGCTTCGTTCTCCTCGGTCTCCTGCTCCGGGTTCTCCGGGATGAGCTCCTCAGACACGATTTGTCTCTCCTTGAGTACGACACTGGACCATCGTCCATCGTACGGGCGTACGGAAGGGGGCCCAGGGCCGAAGGGCCTGTTACCGGAGAGGCCGTCGACGGATCAGTCGAGGGGCCGGCGGTCCGGCGTGGGCGGTCGCTCGACGTGGGCGGTCACCCCGAAGCGGGCGGTCGCTCGACGTGGGCGGTCAGTCGAAGTGGGCGGCGAGGATCACGACGTCCTCGGCGGAGTCACTCCGGTCGAGACCGTCGGGAAGCATCGTGCGCAGGACGTGGTCGGCGACGGCCGCCGGATCGTGCCGGTCCGACTTCGGTACGGAGGCGGCGGCGGAGTGCAGCCGGGCGAAGGCGCGGTCCATCGCGTCCCCGGTGCGGCGCAGCAGCCCGTCCGTGTAGAGCAGCACCGTTTCGCCGGGCGCCGGGCTGAACTCCACGCTCGGCGCCTCCCAGCAGGCGAGCATCCCCAGCGGGGCGGAGAGCGTGGTCTCGACGAACTCGCAGCGTCGCTCGCCGAGCACCAGGGGCGGGGTGTGCCCGGCCCCGGCCAGCACGACCTTGCGGGCGGCGGGCTCGCAGTAGGCGAAGAGGGCGGTCGCGGTCCGCGCGGGTTCGGTGAGCCGCAGCAGCAGTTCCAGGTCGGAGAGGACGGCGACGGGGTCCTCGCCCTCCATCACGGCGTACGCCCGCAGGCTGGCGCGCAGCCGGCCCATGGCGGCCATGGCGCTCGGCCCGGACCCGCCCACGGAGCCGACGGCGAGGCCGAGGGTGCGGTCGGGCAGTGGCAGCGCGTCGTACCAGTCGCCGCCGCCCCGGGGGCCGGTGCGGTGCCGGGCGGCGAGCTGGACGCCGGGGATCCGGGGCAGCCGGCTGGGGAGCAGTTCCTCCGCGACGGCGGCGACGTCCGCGCGGGCGCGCTCCAGCTCGATCAGGCGCGCCAGGTGCTCGGTGGCGTAGCGCGCGTAGAGGCCGGCGAGGTGGCGCTGCTTCTGTGCGGGCTCGGCCGGTTCGTCATAGAGCCAGGCGGCCGCGCCGAGGCGACCGGCCGCCTCGGAGGCGAGCGGGAGGGCATAGCTGGCGGCGTAGCCGAGCCGGGCGGCGACCTCGCGGTGCCGGGGATCCAGATCCTTCTCGGCGAGCAGGTCGGGGCTGACGACCCCGGCTGCGGTGTCCGGCAGCCCGTCGAGGACGCGGCCGAGCGCGGTGGCCGCGCGCGGCACGGTCTCGATGTGGCCGAGCTCGGCGTGGCTGAGCCCGAGGCCGAGGGTGGCGGAGGGGCCTTCGCCGTTCGCCGGTTCCAGAACGAGAAGCCCGCGGCGGGCTCCGACGAGGGCGGCTCCGGCGTGCAGCAGCTCGTTCAGGGCGTCGTCGAGCGTGTTCGTACCGGCCAGCCGCTCGGTGAGTTCGTGCAGCGTCGTGAGGTCCGAGACCCAGCCCGCGAGCCGGTCCTGGATGAAGGCTCCGGGCGGCCCCGGGATCTCCGTCAGGGGAGCGGGAGTGTGCGTTGAAACCGGAACGTCTGGATCGATTCCAGCCACTTTCGGCAGGTGTGGGGCGCTCATGGCAGCCAGCTTTCCGACCGGTGTGATTCGTCGAATAGCATCGCAAACCCCCATGTGATTCTGCGCCACTATCAATGCATCCACATGTACACGCACAAGTAACCCGATGTCCAGCATTGTCCCTTCAGGGGCCGGGCGATTCGTGCTCTCCCAGTGTCGGTCAACTTGGCTGAAAATTGCACCCTATGGACGCTATTTGCGATCGACTGGGGCTGCTCAACAGGAGTACCTCCGGGGTCAAGTCGCCGGAGGAGCGTCATTCCGGGCATGCTGGGTACGTAGACGGTGATGCGCGGGTGCGGTTGTGATCGCCCAGGAACCCGGCAGCGGGTTCGGGCGTCCTTACCCGTGAACGTGACGCCCCGCCCCGGACGGCGGGGTTCGCACGAGGGACGGCAGGCGAGGCGCAGGCCGCCCTCGCCCAGCGATCGCCGGCCCGGCTCGACCCGCTCGGTTCGACCCGTACGACTCTGCCAGGGCAGCACGACTCCGCTCGGTCAGTTCGGCCCCGTTCGGTTCGACTCCGCTCGACTCTGCTCGGTTCGGCTCTGTTCCACCCCAGATCGGTTCTATTCGGACCGGTTCCACTCGGCTCGGCTCGGCTCACGCTCGGTATCGACGGCACGCCCGTACCGCAGAACTGATGAGCACGTACGCACAGCGAAGAGATACGCACGTGGTGTCACACACGCGTGGTGTCATGTGGACTCGGCGTTCAACGGAAAGGAACGAGCGCTCATGCGCGAGATCCTCGGAAGGCGACGCAGGCTCCGGCTCCGGCGCAAGGAGGGGGCCGCCCGGCTCGACGCGGCCCTGACCTGCGCCACCGTATGGCAATGGCCCGTGCTCCCCGGAGTGGGGACGGCGCAGGCCGGCCCGCGCGGCGAGAGCGGCGGCCTCGGCTGCGCCTGCCCCGAACCCGACTGCGCCGTACCGGGCGCACACCCCTTCGACCCCGGCCTGCTGGCGGCCACCACGGACGAGCGCATGGTGCGCTGGTGGTGGACCCACCGCCCCACCGCCCCCGTGATGCTGGCGACCGGTGGGCACGCGCCCTGCGCGGTGAGCCTGCCCGCGGTGGCCGGCGCCAGAGCGCTGAGCGCCCTCGACGTCCTGGGGATGCGGCTGGGCCCTGTCGTGGCGACGCCCACCCGGTGGTCGCTGCTGGTGGCCCCGTACACCCTGGAACGGCTGGGCGAACTGCTGTACGCGAAGGACTGGGTTCCCAGCTCGCTCCGGTTCCACGGTGAGGGCGGCTACCTCGTCCTTCCGCCGTCCCGGACGGGCGCGGGCCAGGTCCGTTGGGAGCGGCCCCCCGCGCCGGTCGGGACCTCCGCCGCCGCCCCGGTGTCCCCCGGGCGGGCGAAGGGCGCGGTTCCCGTGGTCGCGGCGCCCTGGCTCCCGGACGTCGAAGCGGTCCTGGACGCCCTGGTCGAGGCGAGCACCGGCGCCCCGGGCGGCGGCAGTCGGCTCGCCCACTGACCCGGCCGCGGGAATGGCGGCACCCAGGAGGTGCCGGGCGCACGGTGTCCGCTCACGGTGCCCGGATCACAGTGTCCGCCTGACAAGGACCGGCTCGCAGGGGCCGGCTCGGCAGGGACCGGCTCACAAGGCCGGCTCACTCGAACGGGTGTGAGCCGGCGGGCCGGATCCCCGGCAAAAATGGGAGCCGCGCGACCGGACGGCACGCATTGCGCCGATATCGTCGCCGCGTCGCCAGGAATTCCGCGCAGCCGTCAGGGTGGGGCCATGATGAATCTCCGCATGATCGGCCTGTCCGGTTCCGTGGGCCTCACCGTTGCTCGGGATGCCGTATCGGGCGGGTGATCCGGCAGCCGGGACGAAATCGTCTGGCGGGCCGCCAGAAGGCGTGTGACCGAAGCCTTCTGATGGGCTATCCGGAGATGAATCTGCCGCTGCTCCTCCGAGCCGGACCCGCGCCGGATCCGAACGGGCGCTGGACGCAGGGGCTGACCGGGCCGACCGAAGGGGCGCCAGGGATTCCGGTGTGACGGACTCCGAAGCGGCGGGCGCGGTTTCAGGAGCGGTGCGGTCTCCGCGCCCAGGAGTGTCACAGGGTGGGGCGCAGCCGGAAACGAGAACGCCCGGTCGCTGGCGACGGGGGATGCACCAGCGACCGGGCTTCTAGAACCGTAACAAGAGATCTGCCGTTCGCAAATTCGATCTCGCCTGTAGGGACGCCGATTTACTTACGAGTACGGCGAGTTGTGACATGGGTCACTGTCTGCGGGCCCCTCTGTCGTGACTGTCAGCTGAGGGTCACCTGACGGTTGGTGAGACCGCCCCGGGCGCGGCGTTCCTCGGCGGTGAGCGGGGCGTCGGACGCGAGCGCCGTCGCCAGTCGCTCGGCGAACTCGACGGCGGGCTTCTCGCACGCCTCGGCCCCCATCGAGCTGGGCAGGTCCCAGACGGGGACCACGAGCCCGTGCGCCCGGAACGACCCGACCAGGCGGGTGTCGTCGCCGAGCGAGGAGGTGCCGGCGGCGTGCAGCCGGGCGAGCGCGTCGAGGAGCTGCTCCTCGGGGTGCGGCATGACCCAGCGCAGGTGGTTCTTCTCCGGTGTCTCGCACCAGTACGCGGCGTCGACGCCGGACAGCAGCGTCGTCGGGATCGCGGCGGCGTTCGCGCGCTCCAGGGAGGCGGACACCTCCGGCGTGGCGTTCTCCGCGTCCGGAACCCAGAACTCGAACCCGGAGTGCACGTTCGGCTCGAAAGCGGCGTCCGGGGCGAGGAGATCCTGGAGGCGCGGACCGTCGGCCGGCACGCGGCGTGCGGTGACCGGGGAGCCGGGCTCGGCCTCCAGGGCGCGCTGGAGGGTGTCCGCGAGGTCGCGGCTGAGGTCGCCGGAGGAGGTGTCGTTCTGCAGGGCGAGCAGGACGGAACCGTCGTCGCGGCGCAGTGCCGGCCAGGCCATCGGCAGGACCGTCGCGAGCGTCACCGACGGAACTCCCTCGGGCAGCCCGTCCTTGAGGGTCAGTTCGACCGTGGCGGCGGGCACCAGCTCGCGCAGCGCGACCCAGTCGCACTCGCCCGCGAGTCCCTCGAAGGGGCGGTGCACGAGCTCGGTCACGGCCTGGGCGGCGGCGCGTCCGTGACACGCCTTGTAGCGGCGGCCCGATCCGCACGGGCAGGGCTCACGGGCCCCGACGACCGGGATCTCACCGTCCTTGAGCTGCTGCTTCCCGGCCTTGGACTGAGGGCGCTTCTTGGCCATGGTGGGCATTCTCCCGATTGCGACAGTGCGGACTCGGCGCGAGCCTAGCCGCCCGGGGAGCCTCGCTCGTCCCCCGTACGGGCTCGGCCCACGTCATCCGCGCGCCGGACCCCTGTCGTTCGTGCGCTCAGCCCACGTCGTCGAAGGCCTCGGAGAGATCCAGGCCCTCGAAACCGGTCAGCCCGCCGATGCCGTGCGCGCCGATGCCGTGCGCACCGGAGCCGTTCGCGCCGATGCCGTTCGCTCCTGTGCCGTTCACATCGGAGCCGTTGCCGCCGATGCCGGGAGGCTTCTTCGAGGAGACCAGGGCCCAGACGGTGACCTCGCCGGACGAGTCGTCCCGTACGCCCCATTCCTGGGCCAGGGCACTGATGATGTTGAGGCCCCGGCCGCCGCGTGCTGTCACCGAGGGGGTGGCCGGAACCGGGCGGGTCGGGCCGCCGCCGTCCGTGACCTCCACGGTGAGCGCGCCGCTGGTGTCCACCCGCCAGGCGGCGCGGATGTCCCCGTCACCGACGTCGGTGCGCCCCAGGGGCCTGCCGTGCCGGCAGGCGTTGCTGAGGAGTTCGGAAAGGATCAGAACAGCGTCGTCGACGACCGCGTCCGACACCCCGTTGCCGCGCAACTGCTCACGCATCCGGTGTCGTGCCTGCCCCACGCCGGCAGGGCCATGAGGAATGGCCATGCTCGACGACGCGGGCACCTCTTGTGCCACCACCAACGCCACCCCCGAGACCTCCTTTGCCCCACGCCACGGGTTGGATGCCCCACTGAGCTGCACCGGAAACCGGCCAATGCACTGCCAGTGACGCACTCGTAACGATCGAACGCGCACCGAGTGCGCCGGTGCACACCCCGTAACGGCCGAGGTCGGGGCCCTGGTGGGCCTTCATTCGTGCTAAATGCGGCCCAGTTGGGACAGAACCTGCTTCGGGCGGTTGGTGATGATCGCCTCGACGCCGAGTTCGGCGCACAGCGCGACGTCGGCGGGGTCGTTCACGGTCCACACGTGCACCCGGTGCCCCGCACGGTGCAGGCGCTCGATGTATCCCGGGTGACTGCGCACGATCCGCATGCCCGGCCCCGCGATCCGGGACCCGGCGGGCAGCCGCCCGTCGCGCATCCGGGGCGAGACGAACTGCATCAGGTAGACCGTCGGCAGCGTGGGCGCGGCGGCCTGGACGCGATGGAGGGAGCGGGCGGAGAAGCTCATGACGCGGATGGGCGAGGGTCCGTCCGCGGGCGGAGCGGCCAGCCCGAAGCGCTTCAGGAGATGCAGCAGCCGCTCCTCGACCTGCCCGGCCCAGCGCGTGGGGTGTTTCGTCTCGATGGCCAGCTGCAGCGGCCGCCCGGTGGCCCGGACCTCGGTGAAGAGCTCCAGGAGCCGTTCCAGGGTGAGTACGGAGGTGAGCTCGCCCGGCACCGGATCCCAGTCGGGCGACTCCTCGCGGTCCTTCCAGGAGCCGAAGTCGAGGGCGGCGAGGTCGGCGAGCTCCAGCGCCGACACGGCGCCGCGCCCGTTGGACGTACGGTTCACCCGCCGGTCGTGGACGCAGACGAGGTGGCCGTCGGCGGTGAGCCGGACATCGCATTCCAGGGCGTCGGCACCGTCCTCGATCGCCTTGCGGTAGGCGGCGAGGGTGTGCTCGGGGGCGTCGTCGGAGGCCCCGCGGTGGGCGATGACCTGGATGGAGGTGTGCGCGCTGCGCTGCCGTGCGTGGGTCACCCGCGCCATGGTGTCACCGCCGCGGGGACGGCTGAGCACATGTCACCCTGGAGGTCCGTTTTGTCGGATGTAAAGATTGGTAGGCGGATGCACAGGTCCTGCTTACAGTGGCCCGACGTGTTGTGGGAAAAGCTGACCGCAGACACGTGCACAGCGGATTTCTTGCCGAACGCCGACTGGATGCCGAGTGGAACCGAGGAGTAAAGAGCTGTGAGCACCGAGAACGAGGGCAACGAGGGCAACGCGGTACCGGCCGTGCCGTCCGCACCTCCCGGGCCGGCCGCCACTCCCGAGCCGGCGACCGACGGAGCGACGCCGACGGCCCCGGCGCAGGACGCCCCCGCGCGCGAGACGGCGCACGACCCCGCGCACGACACCGCGCGCCTGCCCGTGCACGACACCGGCGCACCGGAGGCCGCCCCGCACGCCCCTGGTGCGGGGGACCCGGCGCCGGGAGCGCCGGCGCATGCCGAAGCTCCGCGCCACAACCCCACGCACCAGGGAGCCCCGGCCTCCCCGGGCGCACCGGCCACGCCCGCGTACGCCCAGGCCCCCCACCCGGCGCCGTCCCAGCCGCCGCAGCCGCCCCAGTACGGAGCGGCGCCCGGATACGGAGCGGAGCCCGGGCTCCCCGCGGGCGCCGCGTCCTGGCCGCCGCCTCCGCCCGCCGTCCCGTCGTACGCCGACGGGGGCGCCGGTCACGCGTCCGGCGGTATCGGTAACGGCAGCGGTCACGGCCCGGTCTGGGGGGCTCCGGTCCCGCCCGGCTCCGAGTCCCCGGGCGGAAGGAGCGGCAAGGGCCGCGGCAGCGGCCTGGTGGCGGCCGTGGCCGTGGCGGCTCTCGTTGCGGGCGGCATCGGCGGAGCCCTCGGGTTCTGGGCGGCCGACCGGAACGACGACGGCAACGGCGGCGGCTCGACCACCATCTCGGCGTCGGACACCCCGAGGGACCTGAAGCGCCCGGCGGGCACGGTGGCCGGGGTCGCGGCGAAGGCGCTCCCCAGCGTGGTCACCATCGACGCGCAGGGCGGCGAGGGAGAGGGCGGCACGGGCACGGGCTTCGTGTACGACAAGGAAGGCCACATCCTCACCAACAACCACGTGGTGGCGTCCGCCGCGGAGTCGTCCGGCGAACTGTCGGCGACCTTTTCCGACGGCAAGAAATACGCGGCCGAGGTGGTCGGCCGCGCCCAGGGCTACGACGTGGCCGTACTGAAGCTCAAGAACCCGCCCGCGGGCCTCGCCCCGTTGCCGCTGGGCAACTCGGAGGGTGTCGCGGTCGGCGACTCGACGATCGCGATCGGCGCGCCCTTCGGCCTCTCCAACACGGTCACCACGGGCATCATCAGCGCGAAGAACCGCCCGGTGGCGTCCGGGGACGGCTCCAGCAACAAGAACTCGTACATGAGCGCCCTCCAGACCGACGCGTCGATCAACCCGGGCAACTCCGGGGGCCCGCTGCTGGACGCGACGGGCGCGGTCATCGGCATCAACTCCGCGATCCAGTCGACCGGCGGCGGCCTCGGCCAGTCCCAGGCCGGCTCCATCGGCCTCGGCTTCGCGATCCCGATCAACCAGGCCAAGAACGTCGCCGTGCAGCTGATCAAGACCGGCAAGCCGGTCTACCCGGTGATCGGCGCGACGGTCACGATGGAGGAGAAGACGGGCGGCGCGGCCATCTCCGCCGAGGGCGCGGGCGGCACCCCCGCCGTCACCCCGAACGGCCCGGCGGCCGAGGCGGGCCTGAAGGCGGGCGACGTGATCACGAAGTTCGACGACACCGTGATCGACAGCGGCCCGACCCTGATCGGCGAGATCTGGACCCGCAAGCCGGGCGAGAAGGTGACCCTGACGTACGAGCGCGACGGCAAGACGGCCACGGCCGAAGTCACCCTGGGCCAGCGCGAGGGCGACAGCTGACCGGCTAGGCTGTCCCACGCGTCGAACCGGCCCCACGTGGGCCTGACGGCCCATCGGCTTGCACAGCGACCGGACCGCCGACGCGGGGTGGGTTGCCCGAGCGGCCTAAGGGAACGGTCTTGAAAACCGTCGTGGCAGCGATGTCACCGTGGGTTCAAATCCCACACCCACCGCCAGGTGAGAGAAGCAGCAGGTCAGAGGGCGGGTCTCCGGAACGGGGGCCCGCCCTCTGCTTCACTTTGTCTCACCTCACGCCCCTGATTCCCGGTGCCGACCAGGGCGTGTGGGCCATACGCGGGCCAGGATCAGCCCTACTCTTCGGCGCGAAGCCCCAGCTCAACGAGCCGGTTGGCCGCCGCCGAGCCGCCCTTGAGGAGCTTGGCGTAGAACCGGTAGAGCACGGCGAGGCTGTGGCCGGCGCGGTAGGCGGCTTCCACCGGGTCCATGCCGGATTTGATCCACAGAGAGATCGCGGCGTGCCGCAGGGAGTACGGGACCTCTGCCAGCGCGGTCCGAAGCTCCTGCTCGCTGAGCACTGCCTTCCGCGCTTCGCTCCAGACGTCGGAGTATTCGTTCGACGTCAGACGGCCGCCGCGCACCGCCCGAAACAGCCGACCGTCCGGTGCGACGCCGAAGCGCGCGATGTGGGCGCGGACCATGCGCACGTATACCGGCGGGACGGGAACCGCCCGTACAGCCTTCCGAGCCCGGTGCTTCAGGCCGCGCTCGTCGTGGGACTTCCCGCTGTCGGTCCAGCCTCCTCCGACCTCCGGGTGGCTCTCCGAAACTAGCACTTCGCCCCACGCCTCCGGCTCGCTCTCCGAAGGCAGGATGAAGTCTGACTCCTTGAGTGCCGCGGCTTCGCCGGGACGCGTCGCCACGTAGTAGACAGCTCCGTAGAACGCCTCCAGTTCCTCACCACGTTCTCCCTGCGCGGCCACGGCGGCGAGCAGTGCGCGAGCGAGTCGAGGGCCGGGCACCCACCGGAAATCGACCTCGTCTGAGGTCTGGGGAGCTGCCCAGTCCACCGAGAGGAACGGGTGGCGGGTGAGGAGGGCCCGTTCCTCAACCGCGTAGCGGAAGGCGTTGCTCAGCACCATGCGCTTCCGGTTGGCGGTGTTCTCCGCCGCAGGCTTGCCGTTCAGGAGCCGGGAAAGGGCCGTGAGCGCCGCTCGCACGTGCTCCGGCTTCGCGGCTTCGTCCACCCGCATCGAATGCTGCCCAACCCACTCCAATGCCTTCCGGACGTTCTCGGGAGGCTCTTGAGCATCGGCGCGCGAGACGAGCTGATCCTTCGGACCATCCACGGCTCGGAAAGCCCACTGGTACAGAGCGGCACGGAGCACGCGAGCATCAGGCCGGGTGCCGGTGCCGGTCGTGAAGACAGGCGTGACGACGGCAAGGGATTCCGCGATGCTCGCCCGATGCTTTGCCGCCGCACTAGGCCACTTCATCAGCGCGTACGCCCTGGCGTGCTCGAACCACGTCGGCATCGCGAGGGCGGCAAGCTCCTTCTCGGGGAGCCCGGTCTCCTCGTCGAACTGCTGCCCCGCTCGAAGAGCGGCCATGAGCTGGGAGCGCCGACCGTCAGCCTGCGGTTTGAGCGTGAAGCTCTTCGAGTGCCCCTCGGCTCCGACGCGCCAGCGGAGTTCCCAGGGCTTCGGGCGGCCTTTGCGCTGCCGGATGGACCAGATGACAACGTCGAAGCTGAGCATGTCTCTCCATGAAGAGAGGGCCCGCCGCGGCGGGCCCTCTCAGATCTGGTGGGTGCGGACTCAGGCGGCTTCCTCGTACCTGGCGAGCCAGGCGTCGAGGTCGGCGCGGCGTACGCGCACCTGGTGGTTGGGGAGCTTGATGAGCTTGGGTGCGAGGCCCCGGGCGCGAAGGCGGTAGAAAGCGGCCCGAGACATGTTGAGTTCGTCGAGGACTTCGGGAAGTTTGAGCATCTGGGGGCGGGCCACGAGATCTCTCCTGACGGCGAGGTGGGCGGCGTGGTTGTCCTAGGTGCGGATTTCTGCGTCATTGCGTCATCAGCGTCATTCAGGCTTCTGACCTGCTGTTTCGTGTGACGCAGTGGTGTGGGTGTGCGTCATCGGCGCGTCATGGGCTGCGTCATGGGGGTGACGCAGATGACGCAGGATGACGCAGGCGGGGCCGTCTGCGTCATGCTCGAAGTTGCAGGTCATGGGCTGCTTTCCGGGCTGCATGACGCAGATGACGCAGCGTCTTCCCTCTTAGGACAAGAGAGGGGGAGTGTCTGTTGTAGTGCGCGGCTTAGCGCGTGAAGAAGGAGCCGCGGGGCGGCGCGACCTTGGGGCGGCGTTGCCGCCGAACAACAAGAGGAGCACGTCGCGCCGGGTGCTCCTCTTGCTTGTCCGGTGAGCGCGGCGGCGGGTCAGAACGCTGGCCGCTGCTCGTGTGCGGCGGGGGTGGCCTTGCGGGCCATTTCGAGGTAGCGGCCCTCGCTGGTTCGGCCGGTGTCGATGAGGACGCCCCGGGCGGCCAGGGTGGGTTGGAGGCGCTTGAGCCGGTCGGAGAGGACCTTGCCGGTCGTCGGCCACCCTTTGGGCAGGGGGCGCAGTTCGTCGCCGCTGTAGAGGCGGCTCAGGGCGTGCAGCCACTCGGTGGACGTCATGCGCTGCTCGCCGCCGGGGTCGATGGTGTCGGCGTGCTGAAGGACGGTCTGCGCGAGGAGGTCGCCCTCGATCACGTCGTCGTTGAGGTCGTCCAGGCTCGCCCGGTACGCGGGCAGCGCTCCGAGCCCGGTGGCGACGTCGAGCTGTGCGCACAGGTGGGCGAAGTCCGCCATCCGCAGATCGGTGGGCGTCTCCGCCTTGGCTGCCCGGACCTTGACGGCGAGGTCGAGGAGGGAGCCGAGGACGACGGGCAGGACCTCTTCGTACTCCGTCCAGAGTTCCGCTTCGGTCCGTCTCACCCGGGGCCGCTCCAGACGCAGGGGCAGGAGCCGTTCGGCGAGGTCGGGCCGGATGACGCCGACGTCGATCCCGGTGAGGAGCATGGGGCGGCGGTAGCGGGCGCGGTGGACGTCTCCGTCGGTGAACAGGGCGCGCTTGACGGACTCGGCTCCGGTGACGATGCAGCACATGGCGTCGGACAGGTCCGGCGTCATGTGGCTCAGGTTGTCGAGAGCGGTGACCCATCCGGCGGCCACAGCAGCGATCAGGTTCTCCTCATCCTTCGGGGCCCGCCGAAGATCCCCGCTCATGCCCTCGATAATCCGCACCAGCATCCGCCCCCCGGTGGACTTTCCCGCGCCCTGGGGGCCGGTGAGGAAGGGGGCGGGGACGGGGACGTTGGGGCCGAGGCAGCCGATGAGCCAGGCGATGGCCAGGCATTCGGTTTCGGCGTTGGCGAAGTTGCACAGCCGCATCAGGAGATCGATGCCCTTGCCCTCGGAGTCCTTGGCCGGCAGGGGCAGCTCCCCGGTGAGCTGGGTGCGCCGCCAGCACACCTCCCGCGGGTCCGGAACCGTGACCTCCCACCCGGTGGGGTGGATACGGACCGACTGCCCGTCGGCGCGGCCGAGGTCCAGCCAGGTGGCCCCGTCGAAGCCCGGGGCGACGCGGATGTGGACGGCCTGCGTGTCCTCGGTCAGCGCGAGGGCCTCGATCAGGTCGAGGGCTTCCTTGAGCGAGGTGCCGTTGAAGACGCCGACCCCGTCGCGGAACATGCCGACCATGAGTTCCTGCCGGTGGCTTCCCGTGGTGCCCTGCGAGCGGATCGGCCGGGCGACGGGGTGGTTGTTGCGCTGGGCGTAGACGGTGCCGTCGGCGGTGCGGAAGTACCGGAAGTGAGTCTGCGCGTATTCGGTGATGACCTCACGTGCCGGGGTCTTCTCATCCTCGGACATGACTCACATCCCCAATGCGGTACGGGCGTTGGCCCAGGCGTCGGTGCAGTGCCGGACGGTCTCGCCCTTGGTCTGCGCGGCGGCGAACAGCCGCTGCATGTGGGTCTCGGTGAGGCAGCCGCACCGGCCGTGCGTGGACAGCACGGCGAGGAACGTGCGGTAGACCGTGGCGTGCACGCCGCTGGTCGCGCCGGTGATCTGCTGTTCGGCCATCGCGATGCCGCGCTCCAGGTAGGCGGGGCTGCGGTGGCGGCACTCCCCGCTCCCGGCCGGTACGGGAACGGTGACGGCCCGGACCGGCGACGGCTTCCTGACGACCAGGGCCCGCACGGCCTCGGGCAGGGCGGTGGTGGTGCCGTTGCCGGGCCCGAGCCAACGTGCATAGGACATGGCCGACTTGATGTCGACGCCGGGCCGCACGGCGTTCGCGGACTGCATCGCACCCCGGTAGATCCAGTGTTCGCCCCGTGTCGTCGCTACGGTGCGGGTGGCGGGGAGCGTGTGGCGGGCCCAGGTGATGGCGTCGGCGTTGTCGAGATCGACGACGGTGACCCCGGCTTCGCCGGGGCAGAACGCTACCGCTTCCGCCTGCCGCCACGCAGTCGCCCAACCGGGCGAATCGATGGTCGCCAGGTTGACGGTCGCGGCAGCCCATCCGTGGCATGGGCGGGGGCACTGGCAGGGACCGGGGGTCTTCATGTTCGGCCGGCCGCCGCACACGTTGTCGCGGCAGGACGGGCAGTTCCCGAACGGGATCTTCCCCGCCCGCAGCGGCAGGACCGGCACGCCGGTCGCGGCGAGCGCCAGTGCGGTGGCGAGCTGTGCACCGCGGTCCTGGTCTCGCGGGAGGGTGGTGGGGTGCGTCATGCTGGGTGTCTCCAGTTCTGTTGTGGGCTGGGAGACAAGGGCGGCCCCGGACTTTTGCCGAGACGGGGGCCGCCCTTGGCGTAGCTACTGGTTGCTCTTGTGCCAGATCGCGTACTCCTGGCGGACGTAGCCGCGGGGGTCGCGGGTGCTCTCCGGGTGATCCGGGGCGTACGGTCCGTCCGCGTGGCCGGAGGGCCCGAGCCCGGCAGCGCTGTCGAGGTCCACGAGGCGGCGGGCCGCCTCGGTGGCGGCCTCGGCCGCGTCGCCGGGGGCATTCTCGCGGTCGTCGGCGAGGGCGATGCGGTCCAGGAGGGCCGCCTTGCGGAGCCAGAACTCGCGCGTCGGCGCCGTGCCGAACGGCCTTTCCGCTGCTGCCCGTGCGGTCCATCCGATCTCCCGGATGGTGCTCGGGGCGTGTGCGTAGGCCTGCTCGGGGGTGGGCCAGGGGTTGGCGGCGGGGAGGTCGGCGGTGATGTAGAGGCGCTCGCCCCCGGAGGTGAGGGAGAGGCTGCTGTGGACGCGGCCGATGTTGAACTGGGACCGCAGGCCGCTGACGACGGCCTCGCGGTCAGGGGTCTCGCAGATGACGCGGATCTCGAACACGGCTCAGTGCTCCTTGGTGATGTCGACGGCGGGAAGCTCGGGGAGTCCCGCGCGGGTGATGGCCTGCGGGTCGTAGCCGGGCAGGGTGGCGCGGGTGATGAGCGCGGTGGCGAGCTGCTCGGCATACGCGGCACCGGAGCGGGCCACCTCGATCTGGGCTCCGGCTCGGAGGGCTTCGACGCGTTCGACGTGGGCGTGGTCCTCGCGCCGGACCTCGGTCTGCCGGTGGTGGGCGAGGGTGGTGCGGCGGTCGGTGCGCCAGTAGCGGGCGGCGATCCCGTACGTCACGGCGGTGGCCACCGCCCACAGCAGGATGGGAAGGGACCATCCGTCGGCGTATCCGGCGACTCCGGCGAGGGCGAGGGCGCCGGAGGTGGCGAACGCGGTCCCGGCGAGGACCCCGTCACCGCCACTGTGTCCGGCGGCGGCGAACGCGCCGGCGGTTGCGGCACCGGCGGCGAGGGCGACCATCAACACGGCGTTGCCGGTGGAGTGTTCGGCCCCGTTGGCGTTCCAGATCCGCCCCAGGATCAGCACTGTCGACGTGCCGATGGCCGGGGCCACCTTCGGGGCCGCGAGGGTGGCCCAGTGGCGCTGGACGAGAGGTTCGTTCATGACGATGCCTCCTACAGGTCCGGGATGGAGTTGATGACGGCGGTGGTGAGTTCGTTGATCGGGGTGGAGGCTCCGGTGGAGGCGAGGAAGAACCCGAACATCACGGCGATGAACGCGGAGCCACAGCCGAGGGAGTTGGAGCGGAGCAGGAAGAACAGGACGAGTCCGAAGAGCAGGACCAGGGAGACGGTGACGGCCACGACGGGCCCCTTTCCGGCGGTCGGCGGTGCGGTGGGTGGGGTGGTCAGCGGGTGCCGTCGCGGTGGAGGCGGGCGGCGACGTTGTAGAGGTGGCGGCCTATTCGGATGCGCTTGCCGGTGGCCTTGCAGCGGCGGCAGTTCTTGCCGCGCTTGGCCCGGCCCTTGCGGTCGGTCTTCATCGCGAAACCGAAGCCGCGGCACTTGCGGCAGTTCCCGAACGGCGAGGCCGCGCACAGGGATGCGTAACTGAGCGTGATGAACATGAGGAGGGTGCTAGCGAGCAGGGCAGGGTTCATCAAGGGCCTCCCAGGCCTGTTTCCGGGGTTTTCGCAGATGGGGTGCTAGGTACTAGCGTGCTGATCAAACGGCTGATGGGCCGCTAGCGGTGCCGCTAGACCTAGCGGGGGTGGCTGCTAGGTCTAGCGGCGGTGCGGGGTCAGCTCGCGTCCCGCTTTCCGTCACGCTCCGCAATCACGGTGAGGATGCGGGCGCGTTCGATACCGCGCCGGTTTGCGCCCTTCCCGGCCTCGGTCTTGCCCCACACCTGACCGGTGGGGACGCCGTGCGGCTTGAGCGCGGTGGCGAGCTGCTCCGGCTCCCAGCCCCCGTAGACCTCCGGCCGGAGGTCGGCGAGGCGGGCGACGACGGTCTCGGACCACAGCTTCGGCTCTTCGGCCGGCACGACGGCGAGGATGTCGGCGAGCAGGTCGAACCCGCTCGTCTCCCGGTCCTCGAACGTCTCCCCGGCGGCATGCCCGGTGAGGGTTCCGGCGGCCTCGCGCAGGCGGCGAGCCCGCAGCCCGATCACCTCGGCCGTGGGGGCGTCGACGTAGACGGACGAGACGATCCGCGCGTCGGCACCTTCACCGACGAAATAGTGGATCCCCTTGTCCTTCCAGGAGAACATCGTGGCCCGGATGCCCCGCTTGTACGACGACGTACCGAGGACCATGTCGTTCTCCAGCTGGCCCATGACCTTCAGGCACCACCGGGCCGACGCGTTCGCGCTGATCCCGGTCGGCAGCGCCTTGGCGTCCGGGCGCTGGGTGGCGAGCAGGAGCACGATCCCGGTCGCCGGGCCGCGCTTGACCAGGTCAGTGCAGATCTCTTCGAACTCCCCGCCGTGCTTGGGGTGTTCAAACCAGACCTGGCACTCATCCACCCCGATCACGATCGGGTGCAGACCGAGTTCCTTCTTGTTCGCCAGCTCGGAGGTCACCTTCGACTCCGGGCAAATATCCCGGGGAAGCGACCGGATCATCTTCGCCCGGCGGCGCAGCTCGGTGCGCAGGGCCCGCAGGTCCTCAAGGGCGTACTCGATGTCCTCGTCATCGTCCCCGGCCCGGTGCCGTTGTGAGACCCGCTCGCCCACGGGGTCGAGGTCGCCGGTGCCCTTGAGGTCGTAGGTGTGGACCTCGGCACGCGCGTCCAGGGCGGCAATCAGCAGGAGCAGACGCAGGAGGAACGTCTTACCCATGCGGGGAATCGCGCCGATGACTCCGGCGATGTACATCAGGGTGATGTCAACCCAGCGTCCCCGCTGGTCAGTGCCGAAACTGACGGGCTTGAACAGGTCAACGGACCCGCCCTTGACCAGCGGCCACGCGGGCTTCGTCGCCGTGGACATGTCCTGATCCCCGACCCAGAGCACGAGGCGTCCGGTGTGCTCGTCGGGGACGGCTTCGGGCCAGACGCAGCCGAGCGGGCGGCGCAGGCCGGAGGCGAGCTTGTCGCGGCGCTCGATCACGTCGGTGACCGTGACCCCGTACGGGAGGTCACCCTCCGCACGCCACCCGGGCCCATCCCGGGTGATCGGGGCGGTGAACGTGAACCCGTCCCGCCCCTTCCCCTGCGCCTGATTGATCGCCGTGATCCCGAGCGCACCAAGGGCACGCAGGACGATGTCGGAGGTGAGCTTGGGTGCCTTGGTCATCTCGACTGCCCGGGTGATGACCGGGGCGTCGGCCTGCGTGCCGACCGACCCGAGCGCCATCACCAACGCCCCGACTGTGAGGAGTTGGAGCCACCCTGGGGCGAGGACGTAGATGGCGAGCGCGGCGCCGATCCCGATGAACAGGGCCAGCGTCGCCACGACGGTGCGCAGCCGGACCCGGCCGTCGCGCTGCCGGGAGAGCTTGAGGTACTCGGCTGCGTCCTCGCGCCGGACGGAGGCGAGGCGGACGGGTTCGCCCTCGCGGTCGGCCACCCACCGCATCGTCCCGCCCACGAACTTCGCCGCCCCGGCCGGAGCCTGGAAGGTGAGTCGGGCGGCGTAGTACGGGGAGCGCAGGGCGTGGTATCCGGCCAGGTGGCCGTAGTGCCCGGTCGCCCACTTCGCGGCGGTCCGGAACTCCTTGCCCGACCGCAGCCAGGCCGGGATGATCGCCCGCCGTTTGGCCCCCATGAGTCGGCCCATGAACCCGGGGCCGACTTCGGTCGGTCCGTCCACCATCACGGGCTCGGTCGGGTCGCCCGACTCGACACCCGACTCGTCAGGGCGGGAGTCGGCCGACTGGTCGGGCGTCGGGTCGGTGGTCGGGTCGGCCGACTCGGCGCGGGCGGATCGGGCCTTGTCGAGGTCCACCACGTCCCCGACCGGGTCGGGTTCGGTGGGAGTGTTCATGTCGGCTTCGAGTCGCTCGAAGAGTTCGCTTTCGTCGTCGTGATTCACTGAATGTCCTTCCTGGACAAGGGAGTGGGCACGGGCCCGGCCGACGCTGTGAGAGGTGAGCGGCCGGGCCCATGTCGTTGATGCTCAGTCCCCGGGACGGGGACGAGGGGCAGGATTCCTGCCCCTCGTTCACGGGTTCGATTTCAGGCGGCGAGGGCGAACGCGGCGACCACGAGCACGAGAACGTGCGCGGTCTGGTCCACATGGGCAGCCCCACCGTTCTTCGCCCATCCGGCCTGCTTGGCGAGGGCCATCCAGCGGGCGACAGGCCACCGCCGGTCGATGAAGGCGTGCGTGCCACCGATCCACAGCAGCACGGCCACGACGACCGGCACGGACAGCACGACGTCGTCGAGGATCAGGGCACCCACGATCAGGGTGGTGGCGCAGGTGGCCACGTGGGTGGCGGCGTGGGCGAGGTTCGCGGCCCACCCGGCGGCGTTGCAGTCGGCCTTGTGGGCTGCCTGGTGATCGGTCTGGAACGGGTAGTCGGCCAGCAGGTGACCGAGGTAGAGCAGGACGAACAGCGAGCCGAGCATGGCGATCAACCCTTCCGGGTCAGACAGGGGAGGAGGAGTAGGCGCAACCGGGGCACATGCCGAGCGAAGTCGGGATGCAGTACCCGACGTCGACGCGGCACTGCGGGCAGGTGCGGCGCGCGGTCATCGCGGCGGCGAGAGCCGTAGCCCGTCCCGGGGTCATGGGTCGGACGGGCTTGGCGAGATCGAGGCGGTAGAGGTAGGCGATGGACACCCCGCCCTTGCGGCGCGGGGCGCGGCGCATCACCTGCGCGGCGACCGGCTGACCACCCGGGCGGAGTCCGCGGGCGCGGAGCTGGCGGCGGGTGGCGTAGCCGTCGGGGGCGTACCTCCACGGGAACGTCGGCACCCCGTACGTCGTCCCGGTCGGGTCGTAGCACCTGCCGAACGCCGGGGGCGCTTCATGCCGCCACCCCCGTACCGCGGCGGCCGGCACGACGCCCCGACCACGTGGCGAGCAGCCTGCCGAGCCCGGCCCGGCGGACCCCGGCCCGTGCCTGCTTCGCCGTGTACATCGCCTCATCGGCCCGCCGGAGCAGGCCGGAGAGGTCGTCGCTGGGGTGGTCGGAGGAGCGGACCCAGCCGAGCGACACCGTGGTGCGCACCGCCGGATCGAGCCCGTCCGCGGGGCGGGCGAGCACGCCGTGGAGAACGGCGAGCAGGTCGCCGACGGTGCCGTGGGTGTCGATGACGACGGCGGCGAACTCATCCCCACCGAGCCGTCCGGCGACCCCGTCCCGGCCCACGTAGTGCGCGAGCCGGTCCGCGGTCGCCTTCAACAGGGCATCCCCAGCGGCGTGGCCGTGGGTGTCGTTGATCTGCTTGAAGCGGTCGATGTCCGCGAGGACCACCACCGCCCGCGGGTCCTTCAACAGGGCGGTGGCGCGGCGGGTGAAGCCGTCACGGGTGCGGAGCCCGGTGAGCGGGTCACGGCGAGCCGTGCGCAGGGAGCGGCGCATCCACACCGTGTGCACCGACCACCCGGCCGCGAGCGGACCGGCGGCGGCGATAGCGGTTAAGAGGGTGCTCATGCCGCCACCGCCCCGGGCTGCTCGTCACCGGCACCGTCGTGGTTCTGTGCGGTGTCGACGCTGTGCAGGGGCTGAGCGGCGCGTTCGGCCTTGAGGGTGTCGCGAAGGGTGCGGGCGGTGGCCTGCGAGACGTGCACCGCCGTACGGATGCCGTCAGCGGTCAGCGCCGCGTCCGGCCACGCCGTGGTGACCTCTCGCGCCTCGGCGAGGATCTCCTCCGGCGTCCGCTTCGGCTGCTTCGCCTTGGCGGGACGGCGCGGGGGCCGCTTGGCCGAAGGGGCCGTTGCAGGGTGCGGGGCACCGGACGGCTCGATGTGCGGGGCGGTGTTGGGCTCATGCCGGGCGGGCGGCTCCTGCTCAGGTGTGGGGTTGAGTTCTCCGAGCTTGAGCAGGACGCGTTCGCGGCGGGGCGTCTGCGAGCGCCACCGGCGCCCGTGCCGTTCACGCAACTCGGCAAGAGCCAGGAGGCGTTCGCGTTCGCGGGTGAGGGCGTCGGCGTAGGAGGTGACCTCCCACAACGTCATCCGGCGCCACAGGGCGAAGGTGGAGGGGAAGGCGAGCAGCCACCGGGAGGCACGGATCTTGTCCATGCGTCGGCCGGTCACCGCGCCGATGCGGGAGGCGTAGATGTGCGCGCCGATCTCGGAGAACACCACCCACAGCAGCGGCATCGTCCCGTGCGCCACCTTCGCCCACAGCCCATGCCCAGCCGAGACGTTCAGCCCGCACGTCACCAGGGTCAGCACCCAGGGGACGAACCGCACCCACGCCAACGGCATGTCCATGCGGATCAGGAGCAGGTTGGCCACCGAGAACACCGGGATCGCCACGTCCATCCCGACCGGCACCATCCACGCCTCACTGAACCCCCACCCCGCCGCCGCGTCCGACACGGCGTCGAAGGACGAGAGCAGCCCGAGCACGCCGACACCGGCCGCGGCGAGCGCGCCGAACCCGGCGAGGCCCATCTCCGGGCGAGTCAGCGGCGGAACCGCCGGCCGCACCGTTTCCTGTGTCGTCGTGGTCATGCCGCCACACCGCCCCGGTACTGCCGTCGGCCGCCCGGACGGCGGGCGGGGAGCATCGTGACGTTGAACAGCTCTGGGGCGTGGGCCTCGATCGCCTGCGCGGCGACCTGGCTCACGCGGTCGGGGAAGTCGGGGTTGTCGGCGAGGATGTCGCGGGCCGCATCCTCGCGGGCGGCGCGCTCCATATCGCTCTCGCCCTCCACACCCAGCCACAACTCCAGCGGGGTACCGAGGGCCAGTTCAATGAACTCGGTGGTGCTGGCCGCTACGCGACCGGCCACAATGCTCTTCATGGGTCGTGGTTCTCCCTAGCAGGTACGACGGCCCAGAACAGCGGCCCCGGTGTTCCAGCACCGGGGCCGCGCGCCGTCTACGGAGGAAGCAGGAAGGGACGTTCTCCGGCTCCCCTCAACCCCGCCCGTACAGCGCCACCACATGGGTGGGACCGGACGGGCGAGGGAGGCAACCGGCCCCGCGATAGCCACGGGAAGCACGGTTCATACAGGCGGCCCGTACTGCTTGGCCGCCGACGCATAGGGCGTGGTCACCTGCGCTCGTCCAGCGCAGGTGACGCCCTGCGTATTCGCTTCTTCATGGGGCCTCCGAAGTGATTCAGGAGGTGGGTGGGTGCTCGGTTCTCGTGTTCGCTCGGCGCTGCTCGGTCCGGGGAGATCCGAAGTCCCGGACGTCTGAGGTGGCAGCTTCAAGGTGTGCCGTAGCGGTTCTTTCGAGTCGGTGGCGTGTCCCCCGTGTGGGGTGTTGGGCTCCGGTGTGACGGGGGCCCCTTCTCGGCCGACTGGTCTCCACTCGCCTCGGCCGGAACGGTCACGGCCGCCGTACTGCGGTGGATCACGCTGTGGACTTGTTCTGCATTGAGCGACCCGGACAGGGCCCCTCTACCGCTTCTGCCTGATGCAGTACCTGTATTACAGGTCCTGCAATGAGGTGGTGTCAAGCGAAGCGGCGGTGACTTCTTGTTTCGCGCCCTGGCGTCCTGGCGCTCCATCAGCATCGGCCCAGGTCAGGGGCGTTGTTTACCCCTTCCGTGGACAGCTGAAGTGCATCTAGCTACCTTCGAGAGGTCCCAAGACGTCCCACGGGGGTTGAGATGTCCAACGAACGCTTACGGTCGGCCCTGCTCGCTCAGGGCGTGACCATCCAGGAACTGGCCGACGCGATCGAGGTCAACCCGAAGACGGTCGAACGCTGGATCACCCAGGGCAAAGTCCCGTACAGGCGTCATCAGTACGCCACCGCCGCGAAGCTCAACGTCGATGTGACGACGCTGTGGGACGACTCGCGCGCTGTCGCTACGTCAACCGATCTGAGCAAGGCTGAGATCGTCACCATCTATCCGCACCGCCACATGGTGCCGAACACCTTGTGGCGTGAGATCTACGAGCGAGCCGAGTCCCGGGTTGATGTCCTCGTCTACTCCGGGCTATGGCTATCGGAAGATCCCCTGTTTCATGACCTGTTGAAGAAGAAGGCGGAAGGGGCCACGCAGGTGCGGATCCTGCTGGGGGACCCGAACTGCGAGGCGGTGCGACAGCGCGGCATAGACGAAGGTCACCGCATTATGGACGGCAAGATTCGCAACGCCCTGGTGAACTACCGCCCGCTCTTCGCCAGCCACCCGGACATCGGCTTCCGCCTGCATGACGGGACGCTCTACAACTCGCTCTTCCGATCCGATGACGAGATGCTGGTGAACACCCACGTTTACGGAATCGGGGCCTACATGGCGCCCGTCCTGCACCTGAGGCGGCTGCCCGGCGGCGGGCTCTTCGACACGTACGCGAATAGCATCGAACAGACCTGGGGCAGTGCCCGCCCCGTCTCAGACCACGACATCACGGGAGCTTGAGCATGGGACGCATCGATTACCTTCACGATCCCGACGCCCCGCCGGCCAACTCGGTCGTGCCGTCCGTTGTGGCGTTCGTCCAGAATGACTCAGGTGACGTACTGCTGATCCAGCGCTCGGATAACGGCCGTTGGGCGCTGCCCGGCGGTGGTCACGACGTGGGTGAGTCCATCAGCGACACCGTCGTGCGCGAGGTGTGGGAAGAAACCGGTATCAAAGCCGAAGTCGTCGACATGTCGGGGATCTACACCGACCCGGGGCACGTGATGTTGTACGACGACGGCGAGGCCCGCCAGCAGTTCAGCATCTGCTTTCGCGCCCGCCCGGTCGGCGGCGACGTCCGTACGAGTGATGAGACGACGCAGGTCCGATGGGTCAGCCCATCGGACCTGCGCGAGTTCGACATTCACCCCACCATGCGGCTCAGGATCGAGCATGCCCTGGACCGGGAGCGGACTGCGCCCTACGTCGGCTGACGCTTAGCAGCAGCGAGGCGCTCAAGGACACGTACCGTGCAGTCGATGATCTCCGGTTCTGCGCGTCGGATGAACGTCCCGATCAAGCTCTCCGGACCGTAGCGACCAGCGATCTCGTTGATTCGGTCTACTGGATTCGTCGGGGTGCCGTCTGGCGTGGTGTTCATGTCGCAGAAACAGAGAGCGTCGCTCAGGCGAGGCTCTTCGCGAGGGAACTCCTCCTCCAACTCGCCCCGGAGCCCTCGGGCTTCTGCCTCCATCCAAGCGCAGGAGTGATGGGCCACGAGGCGCACCACTCTCTCGTCAGCGCGAGCTACATCCCGTAGGTACCGCGCACCGTCCAGCGGGTGAAAGCCAGTCTTGGCAAGGTCGGGCGCATACCCGATGTCGTGCAGCACAGCCGCCGCTTCGAGGAGATCGGCGTCCGAACCGAGGATCAGACCTAGGGCGCGGGCTCTCTCCGCCACACCCTGCGAGTGCGCCCATCGACGCGGCAGCGGCTCGGAGAGCAGCGACTCGGCAAGCGGGTATGCCCACTCAGTCAACGCTTTGGAGCTCACAGGCTGGCACTCTCCTCTTACTTTGGCAGGGACAGCACGGTGCGGGGCTTGCCCTGTTTGCCTTCCGAGAGAAGACCAGCGACCTCCAGTTTGTGGAGCGCCTTGGCCAGGGTGGGTCGGGAGACGTCGAACCGTGCACACAACTTGGTCGCACTCGGGAAGGTTGCCCCCACGGCGAGGCGGTCATTCGCGATCACTTCGGCGAGCCGTTCAGCCAACGGCCGGCGGTCGACTGCTTCCCCACGTCGCACCACTCGCAAGCGACTGCCAGCAACTCGTTCTGCGACGCCCTGCTCTTGCAGGGCGTCAAAGACTCGGAGAGCCACGCCCCGAGAGACGCCGAACTCGCCCATCAGGTCCGCAGCCGTTGGTAGCTCGGTCATCGTCGGGTCGGCATCGATCCGAGCCCTGACGACCTCAGCGATCTTCAGGAAGGTCCCACGAGGGCTGGCCTGCTGCGACACGCTTCTCCCTCTTCCTTCGGAGGCTCCTCAAGCCTGCCATTTAATCATTCCAACATGCTCTCGCGCAGGCCGAGGTCGTAGCCCTGCGGTGGACCTGGGGTAATTTAGTTTTGCCGGCTTCTTTCCGTAAGGGAAAGTGCCAGACCCGCGCAGCTCACCATGAGGCCTATTATGCTGGCTGTCGCTGCTGAAGTGATTACGCTTGTGATGAGGAAGCTGCCGAATTTCTGGTCGTCTATCCCGATGGCCAGAGTAGCCGTTACCAGAATCACCATCAGTAAAAAGCTCGTAGCCAGGAGAATTTTGCTGATTCCGACCCGGGCTTCGGCAAGGGTATTCTCTCGGCGGCGATCATCATCCGTGTTCCCGGTCCTCCTGCCGAAAGCAGCCATGATCGCTACAGCGGCGAGAGCGAAGCCTAGTAGGCCGCTGGATGAGCCAGTCAACGATGAATAGATTTCCTTACGGCTCTCTACCTTCAAGCTGGCAAGAAGGAAGGCTTCGTCGCCTACGAGATGGCCGGCGATAAAGCCAATCTCAACGAGAGAAAAGATAAATATCGGAAGGGCCCATAGGTGTTGGTCTAGCCACTGTCCTAGTGCTCGCAACATTTAGGCCCTCCCGTTAGCCGGTGGCTAAGATTTGCCTCGCATCTTCTGCCCTTGCACTGCTGAGGCAATTTTGCCGTCGCGCTGAAATTCGTGGTACGTGTGGTCGAGTGCCGAAAAGACCTCCTCCGGCCTAGGCATGGAGGGGACGGTAGAGCTGTTGGAGAAGGTCTGTTCGACCTGGAGGCGCTCGTGGAGGAGATTGATGGTTTCCACTCTCCCGGTCACGGGGTTGCGCCCACGAATGATCATATTCGTCACGAAGTCGTCTGCCTGCTCGGCCAAGGCAAATACTTGCTCCTCCGTTTCGCCATCAAGATAGCGATCGCGCGGGCCGTATTTTCCCATTCCAAGCGTGAAACGAATGGAGGGTGCGCGCCTTCCGAAGTTCTCTGGAATGAGAGTGCCGAACACTCGGCCCGTAGTCTCAGGGTGCCTTCGTGTCATAGCGACCTCGACGGACCTCATGTGACCTTCCATTGCCGTTAGCTTTTCATGCATATCCTCCCGGTAAAGGGCATCGAACTTGACGTGTGCATTCATTTTCCGGCGAAGGAAGAGGGAGAGTCGAGAGAGGCGTGGGACGTTCTTTGCATAATCGTGAGCGCACACCCCGTCGGGCCAGAGGGATACATGGCTCACGTCTGCTGGATACTCGTGATCGCGGAGCGAGATAGGGCTGACGCTTCCTGCGCTGTCCCACTTGAAGGGGCGATCGTCTGCGCCGCGAAGCGCGAAGAGTCGCAGATTCGTGGGCTCGCTCCCGGTGCCGATCGATACGACCTCGACAGCTGTAACCGAGTCGCCGTCATCGAAGATCGCAAAGTCGCCATTGCTCGCGATCGCGGCCCCGAGGTCTGATGCGACGACACGAGGGGCGAAGTCCGGTTTCCCCGCGACGGATCCCCAGCGGTGAAATATGAGTCTGCGCTTCAGCATGAAGGCATGTTATCCCCCTCGGTTAACACCCAGCTACTAAAGGCTACGATCGCCTTTCCGATTATATGTTCGATTTTCGCTGGTTACAACCCATCTGAGCAGGAACTATCGAGATGGTCGGTGGTGTACGAGGCGTCTCGCAACTAGTTGAGCACCTCCTCGTGCAGCTGCTTGGCCGTCGCTGCGAGGAGGCGTTGGAGGCTCTTCCGGTTCTCGCCGTAGGTCTTCAGGGCATGGCAGTTTGGGCAGAGGGCGATCATGTTCCAGGGAACGTCGGGTCCGCCCTTGGTCAGGTCGCGTACGTGGTCTACCTGCAAGATTGGCAGGCCCGCGGTGGTGCGTTCCTTGGGGTGCCCCTCGCACTTGGGACTCTCGCAGTTGCCCTTGCTCCGCCGTATCACGGCTGCTCTTGCGCTTGGGTCCCGGACGTAGCGGTCGGCGACGGTCGGCTTCTTCAGCTGGCCTCGCCGTTTGGCGTTCGTTTCGGCCCTCTGCGCCAGACGCTGGTAGGCGTCCTTGTCGCTCTCGCCGGCGTCACGCTCTTCGGGATCGACATCACCGGGCCGGTAGTCGGCAGTGTCGTCGTGCAACTCGCCCGTGTCCGCTTCCAATGCGGCGACAACGTCTGAAGGCCACGTCTCGCGCTCAGGCGAGGGGACGGGGGCCAGTACCCAGAGGAACTCGCGACGCCACTCCTTGTCTTCGCCGAGGCCCCAGCGTCGCCGGCGTTGCACAATCACGGCCCATGTCTCGAAGCTGAACTGTCCTTGGTAAGGCTTATGCCAGTAGCGGAGCGGACGACCATCGGCTTGGTATGAGGCCATGAGCTCATTGCCGTCAGTGATCTCCTGATCGCCGGAGAGGCCGTCTCCCACGTAGGCGATCCAGTTGGTGTCAGGGATACGTCCGTCGGCGTAGGGCCCCTTGTCGTCGGAGAAGGCGCTGAGAATCCCGTCTGCGAGGCAGCCGATCCCTGCCATCTTCTGGCCGCCATAGGTCCGCCAGATAGCGTCGCGGTCCTTGAACGTTTCCCCGAGCAGTGGGCGCAGGGCATCGGCCCACCTGCCGGCGAGCAGAGTGCGGAGGCCAAAGTCGTCTAGCAGGTTGGGGGGGAGCGGGAAGAAGTAGCGCAGCAGCAGGCCTGCCGCGGCACTGGCGGCGGCTTCGGGTTGCGACAGCAGTAGCGTGTAGTCCTCCTCGCGGAGACCGCCTGTCGGATCTACTCGGTTCAAGGACTCCAGCGTGGGACGGCGCCCCTGACTGGTGAGAGTTAGCTCCGCAGCATCGTCAAGGCTCCAAAGGCCGTCTCGTACCAGCACCCAAAACGGGTAGCGGGTGGCGTCGATACCGTCCTCGGCCTGGGCATACTTCTCCATCAGGGGCGCCACGGCATCACGTGTGGTGGACCACGGCTGCATACGGGGCGCGCCAGCCACGGCCTGCCCAAGTGCCCACAGCAGAAGTACGGGCCTGTGCAGCGGCGTGCCATCTGCACGACGGGGCGGCCGGACGTCACCAACTCGCCGGTGGAATGTCTTAGGCGGCTCAACGACTGTGAAGCCTTCCCGCCTGAGCCACGCCACGGCTCCCTCCAGGCCACCGCTGAGTTGTGAGTGCTTTAGCGCAGTTCCGAAGTCGTAGCGATGAGCAACGCCGGCGATGGCCTTGGAGTCATACTCTCGTCCTTCGTGCACGAGCAGGTACGTGAGAGCCGCACGGTAGCCGTACGTGTCGCGGAACGCCTCTGCCCCGAGGCGGTCATGCTCTGCAATCGCACTCAGGATGCCTTCGCGCGTGATCTCAGACGGTGCCATGAACCACACCGTAGATCACGGCACTGACAACAGGCTTCGGAGCGAAGCCGTCTCAGACTTGGTCTCGACGGTGGCTGTGTCCCCAGTCGTCTGGCTGTGTTCATGACGTCTCGTGAGGCTACGCACAGCTCGTATGGGCGTGCCCCAACCCGAGAGCCGTGGGCTATGTGTGGGCCAGCGAAGCACTCCTGAGGCGCAGTCTCAGCATGGGAGCAGGTCAGAGAGCCGGACGTTCGTTGAGGTAGGCGGTCTTGAAAACCGTCGTGGCAGCGATGTCACCGTGGGTTCAAATCCCACACCCACCGCAGCAGGTCAGCGTACGCGCTGGCCACAAGGGGTGCCCCTGACTGGGGGCGCCCCTTTCGCATGGTGTCTGTCTCACCTTGATCCGCCCTTGTCACGTCGTTGACCAGCGTGTGTGGACCACAACGCGGGAGAAGGCGGTGTGACGCCTTGCAGCGGGCCGGCCGTCGATGAGGCCCCAACAGCACCCCCCGCTACGAGGCCGAGACTTGGCTGCGAAATCGCAGATAGTAGTAGCGATGTCCTTTGTCTCAGTTAGTCTAATCCCATGGCGCGTAGCTACACGCAAGTGACGATTAAGCTACTGTTTGGTACAGCGACGCACTGCGCGTACCCAGGGTGCAAACGATCCTTGATTTTCAAGGATCGTGAGCTCTATACGCCTACTGCGCAGATCGCTCATATTCGCTCCGAGAAGAAAAATGGGCCGCGACATGATGCGGCTTACCCCCTCGGCAAGCTCAATGATTTCGAGAACCTTCTGCTCCTGTGTGGTGATCACCACCCACCAATCGACAGGCATGAGTCTAGTTACTCTATCGAAGAGCTGACTGCGTGGAAAATTGAGCAGTCTCGGCAGGGCGAGCGTCAAGTCGGGGAGGCGGAACTTGCCGCCATCGAGCGCATCATTAATCGGGAACCTCCAATCACCTCGGATGCAGTTCTGAGAGGGCCGATCTCATCCCTGGGTCAGAGTGAGCGGTTGCGCCAGGCGGAAGAGCGACTTAAAGAGACCCCACTGGAGTCGGCAGCACTACTTGATCAAGTCGCTGTTCGACTTGAAGGATCCCCGTTTGTCCACCATGCAGCCATCATTCGTAGTCGCCAGTGCATGGCACTAGAGGCAGGTGAGAGCTCCCTTGAGGCTGCAAGACTTCGAGTAGATCTCGGCTGGCGGCACTATTTCTCGGGTGACGTATTTTCTGTCAGTCAGCAACTTCAAGAGATCGAAAAATATCGAGAGTCACTCCCCGAGAGCATTCAAAGAGCAGTCGGCGGTCTCTCGTATTCTGCCGCGTTCGGCTATGAGAGAGGTGTTTCTCTAGACGATCTAGCGGAAGTATTTGATCAGATGGAGATTGCAGATCAAGGCTACTTGAATGTTGCGACTGCACTTGCAGAAGAGGCAGTTACATGGCGCCGACTGGATCTGATCAATTCTCGCATTAGTGCACTGAGGAGCCTGGTTAGTGAGAGTCCAAGAGATGAGCATAGCCTTACTTTGGCGGTGCGGCTTCGGATGTGCATGGCTGAAGCTGAGGGTGATTGGTCTGACCTGACGAGGAATGCGCGATCAACCTACTCACCAGCCATTGCCGCCTGGATTGCCGCAAGGCATGCCCGGTACCTCTGCCTTACCGGACACCCTGACGAAGGAACGCAGCGATGGCAGGATGCAGTTGATGGCGCTGTCACAGCTCGTCTGAATGATTCTGCGGCTGACTGGCTATATTCTCTACGAGCTGCACGAGTGCAGTACTGGCGGCTCAATGAAGACCTTAATGATCTCCATCGCGTCGCTCAGTCCCTCAGGGCGTCCGGCAAAGGGTCGGTGCTTCCTGAGCCGTATCCACTCGCAGAGCGGGCGCTGTCGAGAATTCTCGACAAGAAATGGCCCGATGCACTGCAATGCCTTCATCAGAATCTCAGGCATTCAGTCGTTTCGGCCAGCTGGGCGGCCGAGCTCACGGCGCATGAGCGCTTTGGTGATCTATTTGAGTCGACAGAGAAGTGGTCGGAAGTCCCGCTCCCGTATATTCGTAGCGGGAGGGTGAAGAAACTCAGAGAGCTTGCCAAGAAATGGCCGGATCAAGAGCTGATCCTGGATCCCCCTGCCGATTCTGCTCCTCATTGGGAGAAGAGGGCGGCCTGCGAGTTTGTCTCGTTTGCCGGAAGGTACTTTTCTCGCGAGGGTGCTCAGGCGTGGTCTAGATACGCGCTTTCGGAAATTTGCGACTCTCCTCCAAATAATTCGCAGACGGGTGTATGGGTGCCCGCATTCAGCGCTTTCTCGGCGACTGCGGATGAGGTAAGTCTCGAAGGTGCGCGAAGTTTCCTTGATCTGATGTCGGATTCATTTAACCGGAAGCCTGGAACGCATCACCGCACAGACGAGCCGCTCATTAAGGCAATCGTAAAGATTTGCGATAGTCGTGCCGAATTTGCGCCGCGCGTGGTCGAGATGTTGTGTGATGCAGTGCTGCTCGGTAATGAAGTTAGCGACCAGGCTATGTATGAAGGTGAATGGATCCTGGCTGGTAATCCGGCGCGCGTTCAGCAGCGTTTGAGAGGCGAAGCAGAGAGGGGAAATCCGTACGCTGCACTCGGTCTCGTGGTGGCCGGATGTGACACGACCGTTTGCTTGCCTGTAGCTAGACAGAAGTGTGAGGAGTATGTTCGACCCCTCGTAGTCCAAGCCGGCGTGACGGAACTAAGGGTCGGTTTGGCGGATGCGGCAATCCTTGTCGCGATCCTCGAAGATTCTGACAGGGAGGAATTCGTCAAAGCGATGATGGCGCGGATGCTCGAGTCGCGAGATGTCGAATCGAACCGCGCTAGCGCAATTGTGGCCATCAAAATCGTTGGGTCGAAGTTACGGCCAGAAGCGAGAGATTCTACATTTAATTCCCTGCTCGAATTTGTGCGAGATCCGTTGCCGAGTGCGGTCTCGATGAGCTATGGAGATGATCCTTTCAGTCGCTTTAGGGTCATGGAAGGAGACCTCTCCCTTGGTGCCCTTGCGCTTGAAGCCGCCGGACGGTTGGCGCATACGACAGAGCAGTATGTAGAGGTCCAGCGATCCGCTGTCCCACTGCTTTCCTCGGTGGGAAGCTCGACGTGTCGGTCTATCGCGAGGATGCTTCGAGATCTGCCCGATGGCGAGCTCTCGATGGATGTTGAGATGCTGGCCAATCATCCGAGTCCGTGGCTGCGTTGCTTTGCGGCGTTGGCTTGGAGTCGGGCCCCGGAAAGGTGGCTAGGTCTTGGTGATCGCCTGTCGTCCGATAGCGACCCTGGTGTGCGTCTCATCCTTGCTAAAGGGTTGAAGGATGCACCCGAACATGAATCCGTTCGCACTGTACTGCGAGCCGACCATAGGCGTGATGTTCGGAGATTGGTCGGGTAGACCGGATGGTGTTATTTCAGCCTTCACGCTGCGTGCGGTCTGCTGCATCTAGAGAGCGTTCGATTTGTCGGTTTGAATGATCTTGGTTGCCCTGGATTGCCTTGGCATAGAAGCGGAAGAGGACCGCGATGCTGTGGCCGGCGCGGCGGGCGACCTCAGCGGGCGGGACGCCGGAGTCCAGCCAGAGGGAGACGCCCGCGTGCCGGAGGGAGTACGGCACGTCTGCCAGGGGTGAGCCGACCTCGGCCTCGGTCAGGACCTCTCGGCGGGCGGCCTGCCAGATTTCGCCGTACTCCTTCGAGAGTAGGTGACCGCCCTGGACCGCGCGGAAGAGGCGACCGTCCTCGGCGGTGCCGAACTGCTTGATGTGCTCGCGCACCAGGTGAACCAGGACGGGCGGGATGGGCACGGAGCGGGTTGCCTTGCGGGCCCGCTTCTTGAGCCCCCTGGTGTCGAAGGACTCGCCGGTGTCCGTCCAGCCCGAACCCACACGCGGGGTGCTGGTCGAGAGGATCACCTCTCCCCAGCCTTCTTCCGGGAGGACGAAATCGTTCTCCCGCAGCCCGGTTGCTTCCCCCGGGCGATTCGCCGCGTAGTAGAGGCAGCCGTAGAACGCTTTGAGGTGCTGACCGCGTTTGCCCTGCCTACCAGCGGTGTCGATCAGGTCCTCGGCGAGCCTGGGGCCAGGAACGAATCGGAAGTCGATCTCGTCGTCCGTCCCCGGCGGGCTCCAGTCCACCTGGCCCAGGGGGAGCTTCGTCAGTAGCTCGCGCTCCACGGCGTACCGGAGGCAGTTCCTGAACACGGGGAGCTTGCGCCTGACAGTGTTCTCGGCCGCAGGCGTCCCATCCATCTTGAGTTTCAGGGCGTTGAGCGCGGACCGCACCACAGAAGGCGTGCTCAGGTCGGCGATGTCTACCGACTTACGCTCGATCCAGTCGAGCGCGGCCATGATGTCGGCCGGTGGCGTCTCCACATCGAGTCGGCAACGCAGTACACCGTCGTCACCGCGGACGAACCGGAAGGACCAGGCGTAGAGCGCGGCTCGAAGAGCCTCCGGTGCCGGAGCACCGCGGCTGTCCTTGACCAGCTTGGACGTGACCGTAGCCAGGGCATCCGCGATGCTCGCACGGTGCTTGGCCGAGGCCGCCGGCCACTTCATCTCGGCGTAGGCGCGAGCGTGGGCGAACCACGTGGGGGATTCCAGGGCCCGAACCTCGGATTCGGGCAGACCCGAGTCGGTATCGAAGCGCTCGCGGTTGCGCAGGGCGGTCAGCAACTCCGCGCGGCGGCCGTCCGCTCGAGCCTTGATCTTGTAGCTCTTGGAGAAGGGCTGGGCGCCGGCCCGCCAGCGGAGCTGGTAGGCGGCGGCGCGGTCGGGGCGCTTGCGGATGCCCCAGATCTTCACGTCGTACACCCGAGTGGAGGGTTCGGTTCAACCAGTCTTGCGGTGTGCGTGCCAGGTAGTGGCGGCAGTCGCGAGGCGCAAGGTCCACGGGTGGGGGTCGGCGTTGCTGATCTCGGACCAGACGTTGGCGTTGGCGGCGGCGAAGGCGGTGATGCCTTCGGCGGGGGCGGTGTGCCAGGAGGGGATCTCGGCGGCCCAGCGTTCGGCGGATGTGGGGGTGTGGCCGGAGGCGATGAGCCAGGTGACCCAGTAGCCGGCGTCGAGCCAGGCTGCTCCGCGGGTGGCCCAGGCCCAGTCGACCAGGCGGGCCCGGTCGCCCTGGGGAGCGTGGTCGTCGACGAGGACGTTGGCGTTGTTCAGGTCGGTATGGAGCAGGTGGGTCCCGGCGAAGAAGCGGAGATCGTCCGGGTGATCGGCGTAGCGCTCCAAACGCTGCTCGGCTTGGCGTAGTTCGATGCCGGGGCAGGGGGTCTCGCCGAGGCGGCGCAGGAGGGTGGCGACTTCGGGGAGGCCGGGGGAGCCGGGGGCGTAATCGGCGTGGTGGCCGGTGAGGGCTTGGAAGCCGAGGAGGTCCCATCCGGCGGTCTCGACGCGCCAGCGGAGGGCGGGGGCCAGGCCGGTGAGGAAGGGGGCGACGGTGGCTTCCCGGCTCTGGGTCCAGGCGCGGGGGTGGTCGGTGCGCAGGCCCTTGACGTGCCAGGTGCCCGTGGCGGAGGTGACGCGGGCCGCGATCTCGCTGTTGAAGCCCTCGGCGATCTCCCCGACTGTGAGGAGGGGGCCGGTGTGCTCTTCGACGGCGGCGCGGGCGGCGGGCGGCAGGCGGTCGAGGCCGATGCGGATGGTCGCCATGGGAGTTCACTCTTCCACGGGTGCGGGTGTGCGGGGACGCAGTGGTGCGGGGGCTCCGGACGGAAGAGCGTCCAGAAGCCCCCGCGGTTCTGCGCGACCGGGTTGTCTACCGGTACGGGTTGTCGTCGTTGCAGCCCGGGACGGCGCTCTCGGTCAGCACCTCCAGGTCGTCCAGGAGGATGATCCCCTCGGGCTCCTGCGGGGCCGGCGGCCTGGGGCCGACCTCCACCATGACAGCGGTCATCACGTTTCCTCGCTTCCGTGTTGGCAGTAGGTGTTCAGTGGTGCCTTCGCCTCCTGGTACGCCTTGGCGAGCGGTCGGCAGACCCGGCAGGTGCCGGAGAGCTGACAGCCGCCGCAGCCACCGGTGCGAAGCATCTGGGCATCGGCGATGCCGGGCAAGCGGAGGAGTCCGTCCAGACCCTCGGACATGAGGTCGACGGGGTTCTCACGGCCGACCTTGCACATGGTCGCCAGGGCGTGCGGGTCAACGTGGAAGAAGGTGTGGCCGGCGGGGCAGCCCTTGAAGACGCTGGCCTTGTCCAGGAAGCCGGGCGCCTGTGCGGCCAGAGGTTCGGGAGTGCCCGTGTACGTGGGGGAGATCGTTCCGTACTCCTGGCGGCTCGCCCCGTACTGCTCGGCGAGAGCCCGCATGGCGTCCAGCTCATGGGCGTTGTGGCGGGTGATGATCAACGCCAGTTCCAGCGCGATGCCCGCCGCGCGCGCCGCGACGAGTCCCTTCTCGACCAGCTTGAACGCTCCCGGCTTGCGGGTAAGCGAGTCGAAGCTGTCCGGGGTCGCCCCGTAGAGAGAGACGGTCACCTTGTGCGGCGGCAGGTCGCGCAGAAGCTCGATGATCTCGGGGCGGTGCAGCCGGGAGCCGTTGGTCAGGATCTCGATCAGCATCCCGGAGCGGTGAGCGAGCGTGTACGCGTCCACGAAGTCCCGGTCGATAAGCGGCTCGCCGCCAGTGAACTGGAGCCACAGCACCCCGGCGTCCCGCAGCAGGTGCAGGAGCCGGACCTTGTCCGGCCAGGGCAGCCCCTCGAACTTCCGCTCCGCGAGGTAGCAGTGCTCGCAGTTGAAGTTGCAGCCCTTGTTGATCTCGTATGTGGCGCGGCCGTAGCCGAGACCGGTCTCGGGGCGTACGAGAACGGTGTCTCGCATCACCGCGCCCGCCAGGCCCAGACCCCAGGCAGTGTGGGCGTGGGCGAGGAGCCAGGCCGGCAGCGGGCTGCTGCTCTCGGCGGTCGAGGCCAGCTCTTCGTAGAGGGTCCGTGGGATGCGCATGCCGCCCTTGAAGCCGGGGCGGGCAATCAGGAACGTTCCGTTGTACGGGCTCGCGATCAGCTGGTGCACGAGACCTCCTCCAGGGCGTCTTCCCAGGTGTGCTGCATGGTGTGGTCGGCGAACAGGCAGCAGCCCTCGCCGTCGGGCCCCGGGGCGGTCACCGGGCAGTCCGGGAGTACGGCGAGCCGTGCCTCGTCCGCCCCATGCCACTGGAGCCATAGCGCGGCCCCGCACGTGCTGGCGTCGGCGAGGAGGCCGAAGTGGTCACCGTCGTCGTGTGCGGACAGCTGGCACTGCACCGACCTGTCGATGTACGGGGCGGTCGACGGCTCCCGTGCTTCCCGTGCCAGGTCGAGGGGCACCCGACGCCAGTTCGTGCACCGCTTCACGGCACCGTCCGGAGGAGGCAGCTCGGCGCGTACGGTCTTGCCGTCGCCGTCCGCCCTCAGGAACCAGCCGACGCGGGCGCCCAGGGCCCGGGCCAGACAGATCCCTCGGCCGGACACCTCGGTCGGAGACGGGGCGACGATCGAGCCGAAGCCGGGGAACGCGGGCATCGGGTCGGACACGTCGATCAGGAGCGTTCCGTCCTCCAGCATCGCGAGCCGCACACCGGCCAGGGTTCCCGGCTTCCCGGCGTATCTGACGGCGTTGGCGACCAGCTCGGACAGGATCAGGACGGCGTCCTCGACATCGCCGGCCCACTGCCACAAGGTGAGCGTCCGGCGAGCGTGGATACGGGCCAGGGGCACGCTGCCGCTCGCCATCGAGTATCCAAGGGACCACTCCTGCTCCACAGGAGCCACGGTCTGAGGTTCTTCGATCGAGGCCACCGTCACGGCTCCTCCTCGCTGGCGGTCCAAGCCGCGGCCTCCTCGGACCGCCGCACCACCAGAGAACCGCCGCCCACCAGCCGAGGCACAGGCAATTCCCCCACCGGGGCGCCTGCTGCCAACCGGTAATTCTTACCTGACCGGACATCACATTCTGGTGCCCGGGGCTACCGTGACCGCATGACGGGGAACGAGTTACTCGCCGCCAAGATGGCAGTGACGGGCCTGAGGCAGCACGAACTCGACCAGGCACTGAACGACGAGATCGGCACCCTCACCGGCAGGCCCGGCACCCTCCAGGACCGTCACGTAAGGAACTGGCTGACCGGAAAAACCAGGTGGCCGCAGGCACGACAACGGCGCGCTCTCGAAGCAGTATTCGGGTGTACCGCTCAAGAGCTCGGCTTCATCCCGCCGTCACGCTCCACAGCACCGCCCTCAGTACCACCGGAGGAATCTGTGCGGCGACGAATTTTCGCCGGCAACGTGGTCGGCCTCGTTGCCGCCACCGCACTGCCGTCCCTGTCCGCCACGTCGTACCGTCGCATCGGAATGAGCGACACTGAACGTCTCCGCGTCGCGTTCGCCGAACTCGTCGCATCGGACAACGCGACCGGAGGAACTCCCAGCCTGGAAACCCGCGCGGTCGCCTTCGCTCACCACGCGATGGAACTTCAGGCCGTCGGGTCCGCCAGTCAGCGCGTCCGCGCCCGGCTCTATGAACTCGCCGCCGCCTTCACCGGGACCGCACTGTGGGCCGCGGTGGACTCCTGCGAGCCGGAGCGAGCGCAGCGGCACCTCGAACGGGCGATGACCCTGGCCGGCCTGTCCGGCAGCGCCGAGATCACGTTGCGCCTGTGGGGGCACGCCGGAATCCTCGCCCGCCAGACCAAGCAGTTCAACGATGCCATCGCCGCAGCGACCGCCGCGCGGACCTCTGCCGCCTGCCGCCGGGACCCTCTGTTCCGCTCCCTGGCCCACGCGCGTCTCGCCACCGCGTACGCCGGAGCCAAGCAGCCCACGGCCGCCCTGCGAACCCTCGAACACGCCATCAAGGCATTCGACAGCGCCGACCCACACGCCGAGCGGCCCGTTTGGATGGGCTTCTACGACCGGGCGGAGCTGCACGGGCTGTCCGCCCTCGTCCACGCAGAAGTCGGCCGTCACGACGAGGCGGAGGCCCACCTCCACCACACGCTGTCCCTGCTGCGCCCCGGCTTCAGCCGCAACCGGTCGTACTACCGGTCTCACCTCGCGCTGGCTCAACTACGCCAGGGTGAAGCCGAGCAGGCGTGCGCGACCGCCCTCTCTGTACTGCCCACACAGCCGGGTGATTCACTGACCGAGCGCACCGGCCGGTTGCTCACGGAGTTCACGACAGGGCTGAACACTGTCGCGCCCAGGGTTCGGTGCACGACCGAGTGGATGGACCAGTACCGCCCGAGGAGGCCGCAATGACCGCCGAGATCCGGCACTACACCGCCGAGCAGCTTCCGGAGATCAGGCAGCGCATCCTCGACATCCACGCCGAGGTCAGACACCGGGATTTCGGCCTCACCGGACCGTTCTACGACGTGGAGCGCTTCGACGAACGGCTGTCCGCCTACGCCTCGCGTACCGGGTGGAGCGCCGTCTTCGCCACCGAGGACGGTGAACCCGTCGGGTTCGCCTTCGGCTGCCCGCTCCCGGCGGACACCCGCTGGTGGTCCTCCATGATCACTGAACTGCCGAACGGCTACACCGAAGAGGACGGCGTCCGCACGGTCGCCCTAAACGAGATCGTCGTCCGCAAGCCGTGGCGCGGGCGCGGCATCGCCTGGCAGATCCACGAGGAGTGGCTGTCACGCCGCACCGAGTCCCGCGTCACCCTCCTGGTCAACCCCGCCAACGGCAACGGCGCCGTCCAGGCCGTGTACGAGGCGTGGGGCTACCGGATGATCGGCAAGCAACAGCCGTTCTCCGACTCCCCCGTCTTCGCCTGCATGACGCGTGAACTGCGCTGACCCTCTCAGAACGCTTCCAGTGGACCAGGTGTGGACCGCCGGAGGCGGCGATGGTCCCGGAGGCGGCGATGGTCCCGGAGGGCGGGGAACGAGCAGGTCAGACACGTGGGAGAGGCTTCCCGCAGCACTCTCTTGAAAACCGTCGTGGCAGCGATGTCACCGTGGGTTCAAATCCCACACCCACCGCCGGACGCGAGGTGTGAGGCCCCCGACCAGGAGATTCGGTCGGGGGCCTTACGCGTGCGCGCCGTCCGGTTGGGGCGCCCAAGGAGGCGCTCCCCGAGGGTGTCTCGTCGTAGCGTGGCCGGATGTTCGATCATCTGGAGGTCAGTGTGCTGCCGCGAGGGCGCCGGTACACGGCCAGTCTGCGGATCCTGGTCAATGGGGAGGACGTGGTGGCCGGCGCGGTCGGTGAAGGAGGCCGGGGGCCGCTCGTCGCCGACGCGCTGCCGGCCGGTGGCCCCGGTTTGCTGTGGGCCACCGGTGAGGCACGGCGGGTGGAGCTGGGGGAGCCGGAGTGTGCGGGAGACTGCTGCGGGTTTCTGTCGGTGGTCGTTCAGCGTCTCGGGGGCATCGTGCGGTGGTCCGACTGGGAGGTTCCGTATGGGGAGGACGCCCCGTTGGAGTTCCACTTCGACGCCGAGCGGTACGACGCGGAGCTGGGCCGGGTGGCGGCGGTACGGTGAACGCGTAGGGGCGGGGTGGAGCGTGGCCCGGTCTACTCCGGCGTCGTCCTTGGCCCGAGCGCGCCGAGGACGGCGGGTGCGTCCCTCTTCCGCGTGACGACGAGGACCGGTACGCCGTTGTCCTCGCACTCCACGACCACCGCCCGGCCGTCGTAGTCGGGGCGGCCCGGGGGGTCCGTCAGGTAGGGCGGGCGGACGCGGAGCGGGGCCAGGGCGCGTGGGGCGGTTCTGCGGTGGAAGGCGCCCGTGGGGTCGGGGGTCGTGGCCAGGACGCCGGGGCCCGCGACCAGGTAGCCGGCGTTGCCCGCGTACGGGACCTCGCCCATGATCAGGCCGGGGAAGCATGTCTCCTCGGTCAGCACGGACGACCTCAGCGCGATCGTGTCGTCGCCGCGGTGGCGCCGGTGCAGGAACAGGGCGGCCAGGGCGCAGGCCGCCAGGACCACCGCACCGGCCAGGGCTGTCAGCTGCAGCGCGTCGCCGATGTTGTCGCTGCTCCAGGCAGCCAGCGCGCCGAACAGGCTCAGGAACGTGCCGCCGGTGACCGTGAGGCCGACCTGCCAGGGGAACGCCCGCGGTGAGCGCCTGCCGCTCCAGGCCGTCGCGGCCGCGGCCGTCAGGAACATCGCCCCGAGGATGCCGAGGAGGAGACCGATGGCGAGGGGCATGCGGAAGGCCTCGCGCGGGTCCGCGTTCGTGTAGCGGCGGTCCGGTCCGAAGGCGACGTACCGGATCTGGTCCTGCCAGTACGTGACCTCGATGGTCGCTCCCGGACGGGCGGCCGGAAGCCGTTCCAGGTCGCTCTCGATCCGGGTGCGCGTGGACGTTCCGTCGGCCTCGGTGAGGTGCAGCCAGTACGACGGCGTCTTGCGCATCGTCTCCTTCTCGGCGCGGTCGATCACCGCCGTGACCGTCCGCAAGCAGGCGGGATCCCCTCCGCCGGGGGCCGTGCACGCGGTCGCCGTGGTGAATGCACGCTCGTCGTCGCGGGCTTGCGGCGTGGTGAGCAGCAGCAGCCAGGCCGTCACGAGGGAGAACAGGACGCCCGCTGCCAGGTAGGCGCGTACCGGCCCACGGCGTGCAGGGGCTGCCTCATGGCTCGGTATCGGTGTCACCTGCGCATTCTGTGCCGGTGGGGGTGGAAGCGACAGGGGCGATGCCTGCATGTCCTGAGGCTGCTTCCTGCCGGGAGTCGGCAGTGGCGGGAGCAGCCGGCCCTGCCCCGTGAGAACCCCGTCAGGCCGCGCCGTCCGTCTCCCCGCCCCGCCCCGAGGTCAGCCGTGCCGCTGAAGCGATCGCCGCGCGGGCCTCGTGTTCCGGGAGCCCGGTGCGGACGGCGGCGGCGGTGAGCGCGTCCGCCAGGGCGTCGCCGAAACCGTGTTCGTAGGCGCGGCAGGCCGCCCAGAACAGGCGGGTGTTGCGCTGGCCCTCGTGGGCGGCCAGGACGAACTGCACCAGGCCCTCTCCGCGACGGGCCACGGTGGCCGGTGCGCCGGCGGCCGGTCCGGACGCGGTGCCCGAGCCCGAACCCGAGCTCGATCCCCTGCCCGTGCCGGGGGTGCGGGCGGGCGGCGGGGCCAGGAGGCGGAGCAGGGCGCGGGGGCAGGGGGCCGGGGTGAGGTGGGCGGTGCCGGGGGCCAGGCGGTAGCGGCCGTGGGCGGTGACCGAGCCGGGGCCGACCAGGTAGCCGCCGCTGCCGCGGATGTCGATGCCGGGGGCGAGGCGGCCGGCGGTGTTGGGGACCGTCGCGTCGGCGGGTCCGGTCAGCCAGAGGTGGCGGCCGCCGCTCGGGGTGAGCACCGTGACCGTCGGCGGGATGGTGAACAGGTGCTGGAGGGCCAGCTGCCGCAGCGCGCCCGCCGCGTCGCTGCCGTACGTGGGGTCGACGTCCAGATCGATGCCGATGAGGCGGTGCGGGGCCCGTCCGCAGGCGATGCCGTAGCCGGTGGCCCGGGGCGCGGCGGCGAAGAGGGCGCGGACGGCCGCGGGGTCGGTCGTGGCGTCGTGCACCCCGTGTCCCGGCAGTCCGCACTCTCCCCGGCAGTGCGGCGGCGGCTGCTCGCCCCGGTGCGGCGAGCGCAGCGCGGGGAGCTTGGTGGCGGAGAGCGGGAAGACGGGGAGGCCGCGCCCGGCGGCGGCGAGGGCGTGAGCAAGGGCCAGGGTGGGGGTCTGCCGGTCGATGGTGGCCATGCCGTCATTTTCGTACATGCGTTCGAATAAGGGAAGGGGGAGGTGGAGGGGTGGGGTGGAGCCGTCCGGGAGGGGCGGGTGGCGGAACGCTTCTTCCCGGGCGTGCCAACGGGTTGCCGAGGTCGCCTCGCTGACCTGGACTTTCACGCGGCTTAGGAGGTTTATCCGCTCTTCGTCATACGTGAGGGGGAATCGGGGGGCGGTGAGGGGTTCGCCGGGGAGGTGCTGGGCAATTCTGGTCTCGCGACGTTGTGAACAGCACCGGGGTGGTCGGCCAACTCCCCCGGGATCAGCCGAATATGAAGCCCTGATTCCGTTTTCTGGAGGACCTGACATGGCACGTATCCGTACCGCTCGCGCTCTCGCCGCTGTCGCTGCTCTGCCCCTGACCGTCGCCCTCTGTGGAGGTGTCGCCATGGCGGACAACGGCTCCTTCGCGAACGACGGATCGAACGCGGCTGTGGCGACGGTCGGCGGCAGCGGCGTCGGCGGCCACAACACCGGCAACTCGTCCACGACCCAGCAGCAGGCGGTCGGGGCCGGTGCGTCGAACCAGAACACATCCGCCCAGGTGAGCGACTCGGCCTTCGTGCCGATCGACCAGTCGGACCACAGTGTCGCGGTGAACTTCACGCCCTTCTTCTGGTGATCCTCCTCGGGGGACACGGGCGGCACGGGTGACACGGTCGCGGTCGCCGGGGCCTCCCGGGGGTGGGTCCCGGTGGACCGAACGGCAGCCCGCGCGAAGGCACTTCGGTGCCCTCGTGCGGGCTGCCGCCGTCTTGACAGAGGTCCATATCTGACGGACAGTCAGAAATGGCGGAACGTGGGCCGCCGATCGCCGGGTACGCCGGTGGCCGGTCGGGAGCGCTCCGGGTTTTCCGTATCCGCGGCTCTGGAGGCCCCTCCGTGCATCTCGCTCCGACGGAACGCCAGCAGCGGCTCCGTGCCGAACTCCGTTCGTACTTCCGTGCGCTGATGCCCGGTGCGCCGGACGGCGGGAAGGGCGGCGGGAAGGGCGGAGGGAGGAGCGAGGAGAAGGGCGGAGGGAGGAGCGAGGAGAAGGGCGGACGGGAGGACGGACGCGAGAGTGGACGGGAGGGCGGGGGCGCCGGGCCGGACGCGGGCGAACAGCGGCGGCTGCTCCGCCGGATCGGTGCCGACGGTCTGCTCGGTCTCGGCTGGCCCGAGGAGTACGGCGGCCGGGGCCGGGGCCCCGACGAGCAGTTCGTCTTCTTCGACGAGGCGTACCGGGCCGGCGCCCCGGTCTCCATGGTCACGCTCAACACCGTCGGCCCGACCCTGATGGCGTACGGGACCGAGGAGCAGAAGGCGTACTTCCTGCCCCGCATCCTCGGTGGCGACCTCGTCTTCGCGATCGGCTACAGCGAACCCGAGGCCGGTACGGACCTGGCGGCGCTGCGGACCCGTGCTGTGCGGGACGGCGGCGACTGGGTCATCGACGGCCAGAAGATCTTCACCAGCAACGCCCAGCAGGCGGACTGGATCTGGCTCGCCTGCCGTACGGACCCCGAGGCTCCCAAACACCGCGGCATCTCGATCATCCTGGTGCCCACGGACTGCCCCGGTTTCTCCTGGACGCCGATTCGGACGGTGGGCGGGATCACCACCACCGCCACCTACTACGACGGCGTACGCGTCCCGGCCACGAACCTCGTCGGCGTGGAGAACCAGGGCTGGCGGCTGATCACCAGCCAGCTCAACCACGAACGCGTCGCCCTGGCCGCGATCGGCATGCAGGCCGAGGACTTCTACGAGGAGGCCCTCGCCCACGCCCGTACCCCCGACCCCGCGACCGGGCACCGCAGGATCGACGAGCCATGGGTGCGCGCCCGGCTCGCGGAGGCGTACGCCCGGCTCGCGGCGACGCGCCTGCTGAACTGGCGGCTGGTCGACGCCGTCGGCGCCGGAGCGCCCGCCCCCGGGGAGGCCAGCGGGGTGAAGTTCGCGGGCACCGAGAGCGCGGTCGAGGTCTACCGGATGTGCCAGGAGGCCGTCGGCGACGCCGCCCTGCTCCGGGGTGGTTCTCCCGGCTGTTTCGGGCCCGGTGGCGAGCTGGAGCGGATGAACCGCGCGGCGCAGATCAACACCTTCGGGGGCGGCGTCGGCGAGGTGCAGCGCGAGATCGTCGCCACGGCCCGGCTCGGGATGACCCGGAGCAAGCGATGAGCGAGCGGGAGCATGAGGCACGGGAGCCCGAGGCCCGTGATCAGCTGTACGAGCGGATCGCCGCCTACGAGGGCCGCGCCGCCGCCACCGGGGGCAGGGGCAAGGACCCGGTCAACGAGCCCATGATCCGGCACTGGTGCGAGGCGATGGGCGACACCTCGGCCGCCTACCGGGGCCCGGACGCCGTCGCCCCGCCCACGATGCTCCAGGCGTGGACGATGGGCGGGCTCTCCGGGCACACGGACGGTACGGGGCGCTCCGCGGCGTACGACGAGATGTTCGCCCTGCTCGACGGCGGCGGCTACACCTCCGTCGTCGCGACCGACTGCGAGCAGGAGTATCCGCGGCCGCTGCGCCCCGGGGACCGGATCACCTTCGACACGGTCATCGAGTCCGTCTCCCGGCGCAAGACGACCAAACTCGGCACCGGCTACTTCGTCACCACCCGCACGGACGTCCGCGCCGACGGCGAACCCGCCGGAACGCACCGCTTCCGTATCCTCAAATACCGCCCCGCACAACGGAGACAGCCCGTTGGCCCCACCCTGCGGCCCCGGCCCGTGATCAATCGCGACAACGCCGATTTCTGGGCCGGAGTCGCCGACCACCGGCTCCTCATCCAGCGCTGCACCGACTGCGCGACCCTGCGCCTCCCCTGGCTGCCCGGCTGCAATACCTGCGGCGGCGCGGAGTGGGACACGGTCGAGGCGTGCGGTCAGGGCACGGTCTTCAGCCATGTCGTGATGCACCATCCGCCGTTCCCCGCCTTCAGCCCGTCCGGTGAGGGCGGTCCGTACGCCGTCGCGCTGATCGAGCTGGCCGAGGGCGTCCGCATCGTCAGCAACGTGATCGGTGTGCCGTACGACAAGGTCCGCGTCGGCATGCCCGTACAGCTGGAGTTCCTCGTCACGGACCCCGACCTGGAACTGCCGGTCTTCCGGGCGAGCGAAGGCGGTTGAGATGGACTTCACCCCGAGCGAGGGGCAGTCCGCCGCACAGGGTCTGGCGGCGCGGATCTTCGGCGACCTGTCCACGCACGAGCGGCTGGCGGCGGCCGGCACGGGCACGGACGCGGAGCTGTGGAAGGAGCTGTGCGCGGCGGGACTGCCCGGCGCGGTCGAGGACATCGGGCTGCTCGGCCTCGTCCTCCTCCTGGAGGAACAGGGCCGGACGACCGCCCAGGTCCCGTTCGCGGCCACCTGTGTGTACGGGCTGCTCGCGGTCGCCGAGCACGGGACGGCCGAGCAGCGCGAGCGCCTGCTTCCCGGCCTGCGCGACGGTACGGCGGTGGCGACGGGCGTCTTCCCGGCGCGGGGCGGTGTACACACGTCGGGCGGTGCGCTGTACGGGGCCGCGCCCTGGGCGCCCTGGCTGCGCGACGCCACCCACGTGCTGGTGGCGGACGCCGACCGGGCCCTGTGGATCGTCGAGGCGGGCGCGCCGGGCGTGGCCGTCACGCCGGTGGAGACGACCGCGCCCTGGTCGGCGGGGCGGCTCGTGCTCGACGGGGCGCGCGGAGAGCGGCTCGGCGACGGGCCGGAGGCGTACGCGGCCGTCCTCGCCACGGCCCGTACCGCCTTCGCCGGGCTCCAGGCCGGGGTGTGCGCGGGCTCGCTCGCCCGCGCGGTCCACCACACCGTCACCCGCGAACAGTTCGGGCGTCCGCTCTCCACCAACCAGGGCGTCCTGCTCCGCGCCGCCGACGCCCACATGGACACCGAGGCGATCCGGGTCACCGCGTACGAGGCGGCCTGGCGGCACGACGAACGGAGGGAGTGCGGAGCACAGGCGCTGACCGCCGCCTGGTGGGCCTCGGAGGCGGGCAAACGGGTCGTCCACGCCGGGCAGCACCTGCACGGCGGCACCGGGGCCGACCTCGACCACCCGGTCCACCGGCACTTCCTCTGGGGCCGTCAGCTCGACGCGTATCTCGGCTGCGGCAGCGAAGTCCTGGAGGAGCTGGGCCTGTTGCTCGCGGACAGCCGTAGGGAGGACGCGTCGTGACGCGGACGTACCGTGTCGGCGACGAGCTGCCGCCCTTGGACATCCCGCTGACCCGGACCCTGATCGTCGCCGGGGCCATCGCCTCGCGCGACTACCAGGACGTGCACCACGACGCGGAACTGGCCCGGGAGAAGGGCTCCCCCGACATCTTCATGAACATCCTCACCACCAACGGGCTCGTCGGCCGCTACGTCACCGACCACTTCGGCCCGGCCGCCGTTCTCCGCAAGGTCACGATCCGCCTCGGCGCTCCCAACTACCCGGGCGATGTCATGCGGTTGACCGGGCGCATCGCCGAGCTGGCCGCCGGAGCCGCGACCGGAGCCGCGACCGAAGCCGCGAGCGAAGCCGCCACCAGAGCACCGGCCGGGGCACCCGACGAAGGACGCGACGGAGGCCCCGCCGAGGCGACCGTTCAGGTCACCGGCGACAACGGCATCGGCCGCCACGTCACCGCAACGGTCACCGTGACCCTGCCGACAACGGTCACCGTGACCCTGCCGGCCCCGAGCGACGAAAGGGCCGGAGCATGAGCATCCGCAGGGCCGACTCGCTCGGCGGGAAGGCGGCGATCGTCGGCATCGGGGCCACCGAGTTCTCCAAGGACTCCGGCCGCAGCGAGCTGCGGCTGGCCGTCGAGGCCGTCCGCGCCGCCCTCGACGACGCGGGCCTCACCCCCGCCGACGTGGACGGGCTCGTCACCTTCACCATGGACACCAGCCCCGAGATCACCGTCGCCCAGGCGGCCGGGATCGGCGAGCTGTCGTTCTTCTCCCGGATCCACTACGGCGGCGGCGCGGCCTGCGCCACCGTGCAGCAGGCCGCCCTGGCGGTGGCGAGCGGGGTCGCGGACGTCGTCGTCTGCTACCGGGCCTTCAACGAGCGCTCCGGCCGCCGCTTCGGCTCCGGCGTCCAGCGGCGCGAGCCGACCGCCGAGGGCACGGCGCTCGGCTGGAACCTCCCCTACGGGCTGCTCACCCCGGCCTCCTGGGTGGCGATGGCAGCCCAGCGCTACCTGCACGCGTACGGCCTCGACCCGGAGGTCTTCGGGCATGTGGCGGTGGTCGACCGACTCCACGCGGCACGCAACCCGGCCGCGTACTTCCACGGGAAGCCGATCACGCTCGCCGACCACGCCGCCTCCCGCTGGATCGTGGAGCCGCTGCGGCTGCTGGACTGCTGCCAGGAGACGGACGGCGGCCAGGCTCTCGTCGTCACCAGCCTGGAGCGCGCCCGCGACCTGCCCCGCCCGCCCGCCGTCGTCGTCGCGGCGGCGCAGGGCGCGGGCCGGTCGCAGGAGCAGATGACGAGCTTCTACCGGGACGGGCTGACCGGCCTGCCGGAGACCGCCGTGGTCGCCCGGCAGCTCTGGCGCAGCTCCGGTCTGGCCCCGGCCGACATCGATGTGGGCATCCTCTACGACCACTTCACCCCGTTCGTCCTGATGCAGCTGGAGGAGTTCGGTTTCTGCGGTCCCGGCGAGGCCGGGGCGTTCGTCGCGGCCGACGCCCTGCCCCTGAACACCCATGGGGGTCAGCTGGGGGAGGCGTACCTCCACGGGATGAACGGCATCGCGGAGGCCGTCCGGCAGATCCGGGGGAGTTCGGTGAACCAGGTGGCGGGGGCGGCGAGGGCGCTGGTCACGGCCGGTACGGGCGTCCCGACGTCGGGCCTGGTCATCGGCGCGGACGGCTGAGCGGTGACGCCCGGCCCGGGGGGCTCTCGGGGGTGGACCCTTACGGCCGGGCGGAGGCCCGTCCACCTTCAGGAGGTGCAGGGTGCACACCCCCTACAACCTGAGGCGGACGAGGCTTCGGGACCTGGGGGCGATCCCCCCGGCGGCGCTCGCTCCTAGCGTTGGGTACATGACCACGCCAGTCTGCACGGGCGCCTCCAGGGCGGCCTCTGCCACCGCCGCCGGCCACCCCCACGCGCCCTACGCGTCGTTCTCCTCGTACGTACGGGCCCGTGGACCGGTCCTGCTGCGTACCGCGCGCTCGCTCACCGCGAACCCGTGCGACGCGGAGGACCTGCTGCAGACCGCGCTCGCCAAGACGTACGTCGCGTGGGAGCGGATCGAGGACCACCGGGCGCTGGACGGCTACGTACGGCGGGCGCTGCTCAACACCCGCACCTCGCAGTGGCGCAAGCGCAAGGTCGACGAGTTCGCCTGCGAGGAGCTGCCCGAGCGGGAGGCCTTTCCGGCGCCCGACCCGGCCGAGCAGCAGTCGTTGCACGACGCGATGTGGCGCGCGGTGCTCAAGCTCCCGGACCGTCAGCGCGCGATGGTCGTCCTGCGCTATTACGAGGACCTGAGCGAGGCCCAGACGGCGGAGGTGCTCGGCGTGTCGATCGGTACGGTCAAGAGCGCCGTCTCCCGTGCCCTCGGCAAGCTCCGCGAGGACCCGGAGCTGACGCCGGTCCGCTGACTCCGGGACGGCTCGACACGTGATCCGGACGTTCCGGCACGCTCCGCCACAGGGCCTCGGACACGGCTCCCGGCAGGAATTTTCCCGCGAGTAGTGACATACCGCGTGGTATGTGCGCAGAATCAGCGGAACCTTACTGCCGCGTAGCGCCTACCGGGAGGACGCCGTGCTGAGCACCATGCAGGACGTACCGCTGACTGTCACACGCATCCTGCACCACGGGATGACGATCCATGGGAAGTCGCAGGTCACGACCTGGACCGGAGAACCCGAGCCGCACCGTGTCACCTTCGCCGAGATCGGCGAGCGCGCCACCCGGCTGGCCAACGCGCTGCGCGACGAGCTGGGCGTCGACGGCGACCAGAGGGTCGCGACGCTCATGTGGAACAACTCCGCCCACGTCGAGGCCTACCTCGCCATCCCCTCCATGGGCGCCGTGCTCCACACCCTCAACCTCCGGCTGCCGCCCGAGCAGCTCGCCTGGATCGTCAACCACGCGGACGACAAGGTGGTGATCGTCAACGGCTCGCTCCTGCCGCTCCTGGTGCCGCTGCTGCCCCACCTGCCGAGCGTCGAGCACGTGGTCGTGTCCGGCCCCGGCGACCGCTCCGCCCTCGCCGGAGTCACGCCGCGCGTGCACGAGTACGAGGAACTGATCGCGGGCCGCCCCACCACGTACGACTGGCCGGAGCTGGACGAGCGCCAGGCCGCGGCGATGTGCTACACCTCCGGCACCACGGGCGACCCCAAGGGCGTCGTCTACTCGCACCGCTCGATCTACCTGCACTCGATGCAGGTCAACATGACCGAGTCGATGGGGCTGACCGACAAGGACACCACGCTCGTCGTCGTGCCTCAGTTCCATGTGAACGCCTGGGGTCTGCCGCACGCCACGTTCATGAGCGGCGTCAACATGCTCATGCCGGACCGCTTCCTGCAGCCCGCCCCACTCGCCGACATGATCGAGAGCGAGCGCCCGACGCACGCGGCCGCCGTGCCCACCATCTGGCAGGGCCTGCTCGCCGAGGTCACCGCCAACCCGCGCGACCTCACCTCCATGGCCAACGTGACCATCGGCGGCGCGGCCTGTCCGCCCTCGCTGATGGAGGCGTACGACAAACTCGGTGTCCGGCTCTGCCACGCCTGGGGCATGACGGAGACCTCGCCGCTGGGCACCATGGCCCACCCGCCCGCCGGCCTGAGCACCGACGAGGAGTGGCCGTACCGGGTCACCCAGGGCCGCTTCCCCGCCGGGGTCGAGGCGCGGCTGGTCGGCCCCGGTGGCGAACGCCTTCCGTGGGACGGCGAGTCGGCCGGTGAGCTGGAGGTCCGGGGGCCCTGGATCGCCGCCGCCTACTTCGGCGGGGCGGACGGCGAGCACCTGCGCCCCGAGGACAAGTTCAGCGAGGACGGCTGGCTGAAGACCGGCGATGTCGGTGTGATCAGCACCGACGGCTATCTCACGCTCACCGACCGGGCCAAGGACGTCATCAAGTCGGGCGGCGAGTGGATCTCCAGCGTCGAGCTGGAGAACGCGCTGATGGCCCACCCGGATGTCGCGGAGGCGGCCGTCGTCGCGGTGCCGGACGAGAAGTGGGGCGAGCGCCCGCTGGCGACCGTCGTTCTCAAGGAGGGCGCCGCCGGAACCGACTACGAGGCGCTGAAGGCGTTCCTCGCCGAGTCGGGCATCGCCAAGTGGCAGCTGCCGGAGCGCTGGTCGGTGATCGCCGCCGTGCCGAAGACGAGCGTCGGCAAGTTCGACAAGAAGGTGATCCGCAAGCAGTACGCGGAAGGCGAGCTGGATGTCACCCGGCTCTGACTTACCCAGCTCTGACGTCACCCGGCTCTCACTTACCCAGCTCTGACGTCACCCGGCTCTGAGGCTCCGGAGTCCGGTTTCACGTGAAACAGGGCGGGGCGGTACGGGAAACCCGTACCGCCCCGCCCTGTCGCGTGTGCGGTCAGTTGGTGCCGATCTTCGCCAGCAGGTCGACGATCCGCGACTGGACCTCGTCACTGGTCGACCGCTCCGCCAGGAAGAGGACGGTCTCGCCCGAGGCGAGCCGCGGCAGCTCCGCGTGGTCCATCCCGGCCGAGGTGTAGACGACCAGCGGGGTGCGGTTCAGTTGCCCGTTGGACCGCAGCCAGTCGATGATCCCGGCGCGCCTGCGGCGTACCTGCATCAGGTCCATCACCACGAGGTTCGGACGCATCCGGCCCGCCAGGTCGACGGCCTCGCTGTCCGTCGCGGCACGCGCCACCTGCATCCCGCGCCGCTCCAGGGTCTGCGTCAGCGCCACCGCGATCTCCTCGTGCTCCTCGATCAGGAGCACCCGTGAGGGATGCTGTTCGCTGTCGCGCGGGGCCAGCGCCTTGAGCAGGACGGCCGGGTCGGCGCCGTACGCCGCTTCTCGGGTCGCCTGCCCCAGACCGGCGGTGACCAGCACCGGGACCTCGGCCGCGACGGCCGCCTGACGCAGCGACTGCAACGCGGTACGGGTGATGGGGCCGGTCAGCGGGTCGACGAAGAGCGCGGCGGGGAACGCGGCGATCTGGGCGTCGACCTCCTCGCGGGAGTTCACGACCACCGGACGGTAGCCCCGGTCGCTGAGCGCCTGCTGGGTCGGCACGTCGGGCGCGGGCCAGACCAGCAGCCGACGCGGGTTGTCCAGCGGCTCGGGCGGCAGCTCGTCGTCGACCGGGTGCGGGTGCGGCCGGTTGGCGACCTCGACCGCGCCCCCGGGCCCGTCGAGCGGCTCGGGACCCTCCGCCCCCTCGTCGGGAGCCCCTATGGCGTACGCGCGCCCCTCCGCGAGGGGCGGCGCGAGCAGTTGCCCCTCGCCGTAGGCAGCGCCGGGCCCGCCCTGTGCCGGCTGGCCCGGCTGGCCCGGCCGAGCGGACTGCTGCGCCTGGTCCGGCCCCTGGTACTGGTCCTGGTCCTGGGACCGGGCGTGGGTCGGGTTCTGCCGCGGCCCGGGCGCGGATGCGGGTGCGGGAGCGCCCGGCCGGTCCTGCTGGGACGGAGCCTGCCGGCCGCCGGCGGCGGGGGCACGGTCGCCCTCCGGCGGGGCGGCGAGCTTGCGGCGTCGGCCGGCCCCACCCAGGCTCTGGTGCGGCTGGTTCTGCTGATGCGCGAGGTGCTGGGCGAACGGCACGCCCTGGCCCAGCGTTCGCACGCTGAAGGCCCTCCCCTGGGTCGAGTCGGGGTTGCTGCCGTCCGGCATCGGCTCCTCTGCCGGCAGCGGCTGCCGCCGCGCGTCCGGGGCGGGGGCGCCCGCGGCACCGTCGGCCGGGTGTGCCACCGGATCGGCGACGGCCGCGACGCCGGTGGTGTGGGCGGTCTGCCCGGTGT